>NZ_JBYOJU010000033.1:0-122551 GCF_057798855.1 Cupriavidus sp. 96C5-1
ACCGGGGCGATGGACTCGTGCGGGGTGGCGGTGCGCTGGGGCGCCTTGTGGACCATGGTGTAGGCATAGTCCACGCCCATGCCGTAGGCGCCGGAATGCTCCTTGACCAGTTTCATCACGGCGTCATAAGTGTCGCGATGGGCCCAGTCGCGCTGCCATTCGAGCAGCACCTGCTGCCAGGTCACGGGCACGACGCCGGCCTGGACCATGCGCTGCATGGCATAGTCGTGGGCCTCCTTGCTGGTGCCGCCGGAGGCGTCGGCCACCATGTAGATCTCGTAGTCCGCGTCGTGCATGGCCGACAGGGCGAAGGTGGTGTTGCAGACCTCGGTCCACAGGCCGGAGACGATGACCTTCTTGCGGCCGTTGGCGGCCAGCGCATCGCGCACCTTCTGGTCGTCCCAGGAGTTCATGGAGGTGCGTTCCAGGGTCTTCTGGCCGGGGAAGACGTCGAGCAGCTCGGGGTAGGTGAAGCCGGAGAAGGATTCGCTCTCCACCGTGGTGATGGTGGTGGGGATGTTGAAGATCCTGGCGGCCTTGGCCAGCCCGACCGCGTTGTTCTTCAGTGCCTGACGGTCCATCGACTGTACCCCGAAGGCCATCTGCGGCTGCTGGTCGATGAAGATCAGCTGGCTGTTCTGCGGGGTCAGCACTTCGAGCTTGGCTTTGGTCATGATGTCTTCCTGAATCCTGAAGTTTGGGGGGGCGGAACCTGTGCTGCCTCGGCGCCGGGTGGCACCTGACGGCTAGCGCGGGCCGGTTGCTGCAAGGTGCGGCCGCTGCCGCCATGCGGCTCGCGACGCGCGGTAATGCGCGTTAGACGCTTGCTCGAGCAACCCGACAGAAGGCTAAACCCGCGGATTCGCTGCGGCCATTGTCCATTCGTATTATTCGCTTGCCGCGAAAGTGTGGGCGGCGGGTGTCACGCTCTGCGACGCGCCCGGCCGGCACGTCGAGCGATGGTGCGATGCCGCAGACGGCCAGGTCGCGCGGCCGCCTGCCGGTACCGACTCAGGCGTTGGCGCCTTCGCTGAAGGGATCCAGCTTGCCGCTGCGGGCGCCGTCGCTGTACGGGTCGAAGCTGCGGGCGGGGGCAGCAGACACGCCGGCACGATCCAGGCCCGCAACGCGAGCGCCATCGGTGAACGAATCGGCCTTGCCGCGGGTGCCTTCGGTGAAGGTGTCCAACTTGCCGTTGCGCGCGCCGCCGGTATAGACGTCATGGCTGCGGAACGTGTAGCCGTACGTGTCGGCGGCACTCGATTCACGTGCGCCGGCAGTCTGCGCCGCGCCAAAGGTGGCCAGCGACAGCAGCACGGTGGAAGCGATCTTGAGGGCGGTGACCTTGGTCATGATTTCTCTCCAGCTTCTATATTCGTTGAGTTTTGTAGAACATCGCGTTTTCGTAGCGCGCCGTTCATGTGCATAACTATAAGAGGTGGTTCAGTGATGGAATGCAGGTTGTTACGGATAAATCATTCAATTTTTTTGAGTTTAGCTTGAGCGCTTATGAGCAGCGACCGGGGTCAATGGCGGCGAAGGTGGCAATTGAGGGGCATGCGATTTCCATGTGCGCGATGGAAAAGCGCAATAAAACAAAGCGCAGCACAAATTGACAAGGCAATCGCGCGCGCATGGGGTAGATTCCACGCGTAGACGCCGAGCAGCCCTGTTCAGCGGCCGGCAGAAGCGGTAGCCGTTGCCGCAAGCGAGAGGGAAAGGGAGGAAGGGATCGTGTCACTGCAAATCCTGGAGCCGGTCGAACTGGATGCCCGCGACGATGCCTTGGTGCTTGTCGTTGATGACGACGCAATGCTGCGCCATGCGCTGGGCAGCCTTTTCCGCTCGGTCGGCATGGATGTCGCGCTGTTCGGCTCGGCGGCGGAGGTGCTCGAGTTCAGCATGCCCGACGTGCCGTGCTGCCTGGTGCTGGACGTCCGCCTACGCGGCCCGAGCGGACTTGACCTGCAGGGGCGCCTGTCGCAGCGGGGCATCCACGTGCCCATCATCTTCATGACGGGCTATGGCGACATTGCCATGACGGTGGCAGCCATGAAGGCCGGCGCCGAAGACTTCATAACGAAGCCTTTCCGCGACCAGGACCTGCTCGATGCGGTATCGGGGGCGCTTGAGAAGGACCACCGCCACCGCGAGGCCAGGCGCCGCGAGCAAGCGCTGCGCGCCACCTTCGAGACGCTGACGCCGCGCGAGTCGGAAGTGATGTCGATGGCGGTGTCGGGCATGATGAACAAGCAGATTGCCGGTCGGATGGGCATCAGCGAGGTCACGGTGAAAATCCACCGCGGACAGGCCATGCGCAAGATGAAGGCGCGTACCTTTGCCGGCCTGGTGCTGATGGCGCAACAACTCGGCATCTGTCACACCTAGCGCATGCACGCAGGGACATCAGACCTTGGTATGACTGACCGCGCGCCTGGCAGCGACTAGGATGGCGGCATGCGGTCCTCTGGCGCCCATCGGTGGCGCAGGGCCGGCAGGACGATTGCGCGCGGCGCCCGGCACGGATAGATGCGTGCATCTGACTCCGACAGGGCGGCAGCGACCACAGGATGAGCTCACCGGGGCGAGGACACCCTATGCGGACGCACGGCGCTTTGCGCGCGGTCAGGTCGAGGTAGTCGCTTGCACAAGCATCGTTTGGTCGCCATCGTTGACGACGACGAATCGGTCCGGCTTGCCACGTCGAGCCTGGTGCGGTCTCTTGGCTGGGAGGTCCGCCTGTTCGCTTCGGCGATCGAGTTCCTCGATTCCGGTTGCGCGGCGGAGGTTGCATGCGTGATTTCGGACATCCAGATGCCCGGCATGGCAGGCCTGGAGATGCAGAAGCGGCTGGCGGCCAACCGCATCCTGGTGCCGGTGATCTTCATTACAGCGTTCTGCACCCAGGCGATCCGCAAGCAGGCGATGGAGAACGGCGCGCTGTGCTTCCTGTGCAAGCCGGTGGACGGCGCGGAGATACAGGCCTGCCTGGACAGGGTCGTGCGAGGCGTCTGAGTGGCGTGCCCACCGGGGCGGAGGAACGCCGAATGTAAGAAGACCCCACCGCTCGATCCAGTTTGCCCCGATCCATTCAGGCAGGTGTACTGAATCGCCGCCTGACAGCGCCGCATCTCGCGGTTGACCGACGCTGCTGGTCGCCCCCAAGCGCCACGAGCAATCCGGGAGCCGCTATCAGCGCCTGCCTATAGCGGGCCGCATTCGGCAAAGCCAGGTCGCAGATTTCTCTTGACCAAACTCATTTCTGAACCATAATTGCAAACGTTTGCTGCAAACGTTTGCAAGGAGTGGAGATGGAGACAGAAGACAAGGACAAGATGCGCGGCGTCAATGGGCCGCTGGCGCTGATCGAAGACGAGCACTCGGTGACGCGGATCGTGCAAGCCGCCATGGCGCGGACATCCGATCCGCGCCTGCGCATCATGATGGAAGCGCTGGTCCGGCACCTGCATGACTTCCTGCGCGAAGTGCGGCCGAGCGACGAGGAGTTCGAGCAAGGGCTCGAATTCCTCGCCGCGCTGGGCCATGCCACCCATGCCACCAACAATGAGGTGGTGCTGGCGGCGGACGTGTTCGGCTTATCGACCCTGGTCACGGTGATGAACAACAGCACGCGGGACGGCTGCACGCCTGGCGCGCTGCTAGGGCCGTTCTACCGCGCCAATGCACCGGGCTACGACTGTGGCGACTGCGTCGTGCGGGACGACGCGCCGGGCCTGCCGCTGTTCGTGCGCGGCACCGTGCGGGCCACCGACGGCACGCCGCTCGCCGGCGCCTTGGTCGAGGTCTGGCAAGCCTCGACCGTTGGCCTCTACGACAACCAGGACCCGAACCAGCCGGACCACAATTTGCGCGGTCGCTTCCACACCGACGCACAGGGCGGCTACCACTTCCGTACCGTGCGGCCTGCCGGCTATCCGGTGCCGACCGACGGCCCGGTCGGCACCTTGCTGGCCGCGCAGCGGCGCCACCCATACCGGCCGGCCCACATCCACTTCATCGTCGCGGCGCCCGGCTACCGCACGCTGGTCACCCAGGTCTTCGCCGACGAGCCGCAAGCGCTCGAATCCGACGTCACTTTCGGCGTGCATCGCCAGCTGGTCGGCCAGCTCGAACGGGTGGAGCACGGAGACAGCCCCTGGGGTGACCTGCCGGCACCGTACTACACGCTGGATTTCGATTTCACGCTCGAGCCCGGGGAGCAGACCTTCCCCAAGCCGCCGATCGACTGAGCCCTGACTTCTTCCTTTGGCACCAAGCCACTACGACACCATGAATCTCTCCCCTCTTTCCGCAAAGGTCGCCGTGATTCTCGGCGGCACCGGCGGTATCGGCTTCGCGGCCGGCAATACGCTGGCCCAGCTCGGCGCCAGCATCGTGCTGGCCGGCCGCCACCAGGATGGCGCGGACAGCGCCGCCGCGGCGCTGCCGGCCGGCAACCACCTGGCGGGCGTCGCCGACATCGGCGACAGCGCGTCGCTGCGTGAACTGGCCGAGGCGGTCCACCATCACTACGGCCGGGTCGACATCCTGGTCAACGCAGCCGGATTCACGCGCGCGGTCCCGCACTCCGACCTCGATGCGCTAGACGATGCCATGATCGACGAACTGTTCGCGATCAACTGGCGCGGCCAGTTCGCCGCCATCCGCGCCTTCGCCCCCTATCTGCGCGCCAGCGGAGCCGGGCTGGTGGTCAACGTGGGATCGATCGCCGGGCGGACCGGGCAAGGCAGCAACGTGGCCTACTGCGCGGCCAAGGCCGGGCTCGATGTCATGGCCATGTCGCTGGGCCGCGCGCTGGCACCCGAGATCCGAGTGCTCAACGTCTCGCCCGGCGTGGTCGACACCGAGTTCGTTCCCGGCCGCGACGCCGCCTTCAACGAGCGCGCGGCGAAGACCACGCCGCTGCGCCGCATCGGGCAGGCGCAGGACGTCGCCGACGCCATCGCCGCCTGTGCCACCTCGCTGCGCTTCACCACGGGGACCACCATCGTGGTCGACGGCGGGCGCCATCTCGGCTAGCAGGGCCACCGCCCCCGCCTTTACCTCACAGTCAACCTTTCCACACCCACACCCATGCACGTACGCAAAACCATCATCACCTGCGCCGTGACCGGCAATATCGTCACGCCCGGACAGCATCCCGGCCTGCCGGTCACGCCGGAGCAGATCGCCGACGCCGCACTGGAGGCGGCCGAGGCCGGCGCTGCCGCCGCGCACATCCACGTGCGCGACCCCGAGACCGGCCGGCCCTCGATGTCGCTCGACTACTACGCCGACGTCATGGACCGCATCCGCCGGCGCAACCGCACCCTGATCATCAACCTCACCACCGGGCCGGGCGGCCGCTTCGTGCCGAGCGAGGACGAGCCGCGCGTGGCGGCAGCAGGCACCACGCTGCTGCACCCCGCCAAGCGTGTCGAGCACATCGCCGCGCTGCGGCCCGATGTCTGTTCGCTGGACCTGAACACCATGAACTCCGGCGCCGATGTCGTCATCAACACGCCGGCCAATGTGCGCAAGATGGCCAAGGTGATCCGCGAGGCCGGCGTGATGCCTGAGCTGGAAATCTTCGATTCCGGTGATCTCAACATGGCGCTGGATTTCCTGCGCGAGGGCGTGCTCGACGGCCCCGGCCTGTGGACTTTCGTACTCGGCGTCAAATACGGCTTCGCGGCCACGCCGGAAGCCCTCTTCTATGCCCGCAGCATGCTGCCGGCCGGCGCACACTGGTCCGCCTTCGGCATCGGCCGCGCCGAGTTTCCCATTGTCGCGCAGGCATGGCTCGCGGGTGGCCATGTGCGGGTCGGGCTGGAAGACAACATCTTCCTGGAAAAGGGCGTGCTGGCGCCGGACAACGCCGCGCTGGTCGCCAAGGCGCGCGACATCGTCAAATCGCTGGGCGGTGAGATCGCCTCGGCGGACGAGGCCCGCCACACCCTCGGCCTGCGCGAGGCGTGAGCCGCGCCCCCTCCCTCATCAACGACACCACAGGACATCACGTGAACACGATCCAAGTCAGCCGCAAGGCTCCCGATATCGACACCCTGCAACTCGAGTTGCTCAACCTGCCGCGCCCGGCCTGCGAAGACGGCCAGTGCGTGATCGAGGTCGCCAGCGCCGGCGTCAACCCGAGCGACGTCAAGGCGACGCTCGGGCTGATGCCGCACGCCATCTGGCCCCGCACGCCCGGGCGCGACTTCGCCGGCACCGTGGTCGACGGCCCCGCCGCACTGCTCGGCCGTGAGGTCTGGGGCAGCGGCGGCGAACTGGGCATCCGCCGCGATGGCACGCACGGCCGCTACCTGCGCCTGGCCGCGCAGGCCGTGCGCGAGAAGCCGGCGACCGTCTCGCTGCTGGAAGCCGGCGCGGTCGGCGTGCCGTTCATCACCGCCTATGAAGGCCTGCGCCGCGCGGGCATGCCGGGCGCAGGCAGCATCGTGCTGGTCTGCGGCGGCAACGGCAAAGTCGGCCAGGCCACGATCCAGATCGCCACCGCGCTGGGCGCACGCGTGTTCGCCGTCGAACGCACCACCGCGGCCTACCGTGGCCACACCAGCAGCCCGGTGCGGATGATCGACGCCAGCCGCGAGTCCATCGCCGAGGTAGTGCGCGCCGAGACCGGCGGCCATGGGGCCGACATCGTCTACAACACCGTCGGCAGCCCCTATTTCGAGCAGGCCAACCAGGCCATGGCGATCGGCGCCGCGCAGATCTTCATCTCCACGATCGAGCGCCCGGTTCCCTTCGACATCTTCGCCTTCTACCGCGGCCAGCACACCTATGTCGGCGTCGATACGCTAGCGCTGGACAGCATCGCCTGCGCAGCCATCCTCGACCACCTGGCGCCGCTGTTCGCGAGCGGCGCGCTCAAGCCGTTCCCGGTGCTGCCGGACTACCGCTACGCACTCGCCCAGGCCAAGGACGCCTATCGCGCGGTGCTGCTGGGCGCGCCCGAGCGCGTGGTGCTGGTGCCATGAACACGACCCGCTTCGCGCAGGCGCCGGCCTACTTCCCGCCGCATCACGATGGCATGCATTGCCTGCGGCTGCAGGGACACGAGGCCGGTCCCTCAACCGCGCTGTGGATGGGCGTCTCGGTGCTGCTGCCCGGCGGGCATACGTCGATGGACGCCTCGCCGCTGGAAAAGCATTACGTTGTACTCGAAGGCGAGGTCTGCATCAGCACGCCGGAGGAGACCGTCACGCTGCAGCAGTTTGATTCGGTCCGGCTCGCGCCGGGCGAGGCGCGCGAGGTCTCGAACCCGTCGAACCGGCCGGCCATGCTGCTGCTTGCCATGCCCTACGCGTAACACGGCCGCGGGCAGACGCCGGCATTCCGTTCCGGGCCTGGCCTGGCCTGGCCTGGCCTGGCAACGAACAAACATAATGAGGAGACAAACAATGCTACGCTTTTTCTCATCCAAGATCCGCGCGACTGGCACCGCCCTCGTCCTGGCCACGGTGGCGCCCGCCCTGCTGGCGCCTGTGACGGCTGCCCAGGCGCAAGGACCTTATCCGAGCAAGCCCATCCGGCTGGTGGTTCCCTTTTCCGCGGGAAGCGCAACCGACATCCTGGCGCGCATCATCGGCGCCAAGCTGAGCGAAAGCGGCTACCGGATCGTTGTGGAGAACCGACCCGGCGCCGGCGGTACCTTGGGCGCCACCAACACGGCCAAGGCCGCGCCGGACGGCTACACGCTGGCATTGGTGTCCGTCGGCCATGCCATTAACGCCACGCTCTATCCGCGCCTGCCCTACGATACGCTGAAGGACTTCGCCCCGGTATCCATGGTGGCGACCGTACCCAACGTGCTGGTGGTGAGCGCCACCGGCCCCTACCACTCGGTGCGCGACATCCTTGCCGCGGCCAAGGCCAAACCAGGCACCGTCAACTTCGACTCCGCCGGATCCGGCAGCTCCACCCACCTGAGCGGCGAACTGTTCAAGATGCTGGCCGCTATCGACATCCTCCATATTCCCTACAAGGGCACCGGCGAGGCGCTGACAGACATCATGGCCGGCCGTGCCGATTTCATGTTCGCGCCGTCGGTGTCGGCCATGCCCTTCGTCAAGCAAGGCAAACTCAGGGCACTTGCCGTTGCCACCGCTCAACGCGCCGGCACGCTGCCGGACATCCCCACCGTGGCCGAATCCGGCCTTCCCGGCTATGCCTTCGATTCCTGGTTCGGCATCCTCGCGCCAGCGGGGACGCCACGGGAGATCGTCGACGCGCTCAACGCACAGATCGGCAAGGCGCTAGCGGCACCGGACGTGCGCGAGCGGCTCGCGGCGCAGGGCGCCGACGCCAAAGGCTCCACGCCGCAGGCCTTCGACGCCTACATCCGCGCGGAGGTCGCGAAGCTCGCACCGGTGGTTCGGCAGGCCGGCATTCGAGGGGGGCAATAGCCAACGCACGCCGGCGGGGTCGCAGGCTGGCAGGTCCGCGCCGCCGCGGGGCGAATCCAGGCGCGGAATAGAATGACATCTTCTCCATCCCCTGCACTGCGATTCCATATCCCGTCGTCATGACCGAACGCAAACGCCTCACACTCAAAGACCTGGCCGCTGAGATCAATGTCCACTATTCCACCGTCTCACGGGTGATGAATCCGGCCACGCGGCACCTGGTGGCCGACGAAGTCGCAGCGCGCATCCTGGAGGTGGCCGAAGCGCGCGGATTCCGTCCCAACCGGATCGCGGCGGGGTTGCGCACGCAGCGCTCCGGGCTCGTCGGCGTGGTGCTGCCCGATATCGCAAACCCGGTGTTCCCACCTATCCTGGCTGGTATCGAAGCCGTGCTGGCCCAGCAGGGCTATGTGCCGATCGTGGTCAATGTCGGCATCGACAAGGCTCGCCAGCGTTTCGTGATCGACCAGTTGATCGGCCGCCAGGTCGAGGGATTGCTGCTGGCCACGGCCGAGCGCGACGATCCCATCCTCGCCTACTGTCTCAAGCAGCGCATCCCGGTGGTCATGATCAACCGCGGCGAAGACACCGGACGGGCATCGTGCGTGGTCAGCAACAACCTGCTGGCCATGCGCCTCACCGTCGACCATTTGATCGCGCAGGGCCACCGCCGGATCGGGCACATCGCGGGGCCGGCAGCCCTGTCTACCGGTTTCCAGCGCCGCGAGGGCTTCCTCAAGGCTGTCCGGCGACACCGCCTGCGCCGTGAGGAATGGCAGGTGATCGAAGCCGGAAGCTATTCACGGGAGGCGGGCCGGCAGGCTTGCGCGCATCTGATCGACAGCCTCCCCGGCATAACCGCCATTGCCGCCGGCAACGACCTCATTGCCATGGGATGCTATGACTTCCTGCGCGAGCAGGGCTTGCGCTGCCCCGACGACATTTCGGTGGTCGGCCACAACGACATGCCCTTCGTCGACGCGCTGACGCCGCCGCTGACGACGGTCCGCATCCCCGCGCACCAGATGGGAGAAGACGCCGCTCGGCTCCTGCTGCAACAGATCGGCGCGCCGGCATCGGAAGCTGTCACTGTCGAACTGACGCCGGAACTGATCGTGCGCGGATCGACCGGCCGGCCTTGCGCATAAGCGACCACGATCATGCCGTACCCAGACACGAAGGACATCGTTGCGCACGGGCGAAAGCAAACGCCGGCTCGGGACGGTCGAGCTGAACGCGCGCGGCACCTCCCTCGGCTTCGGTGAAGACACGCAGTTCCTTGTGCGGTGCTGGCACGTGCCCCCGGGCGGCATGCCGCCATCCTAGCCGCCGCGCGTCGCGCATTCAGTCATACCAAGGTCAGTTGTCGTGCGAATACATCCGCGAATACCGGTCCATGCCGGTGACCTGACGGGAACTGGCCGGCAGCCGCTCCTTCGACGCGGCAGTGCACGAGGGCACTCCGCGCAGGCATCTTGGCCACCGCCGGCGCACTCGCGCTTCCGGGTCGTGCGCCAAGCCACGCCTGCAACGTGTTCGGGCCTATGCGCGAAGCCGTCGTCGTCGCGTCCCCGGCAGCGATCATGGCTCGGCCTGATGCGCCGGCAGCGTGAAGCAGAAGGCCGCGCCGCTCCGCTGCCCGCCTGCCATACCATCGTGCACCGGCGATTCCACCCAGATGCTGCCGCCGTGCGCCTCCAGGATCGAGCGACAAATTGACAGGCCCATGCCCAGCCCCTCCTTGCGCGTGGTGTAAAACGCATCGAACACCTTGTCGAGCTGGCCCGGCTCTATGCCTGGACCACTGTCTTCCACCCGCAGCCGCACCTTGTCATCGTCGTGCCGCGCCAGGCTGACCAGCAGCTCGTGCTCACGCTCGGGCCACGTCGACATGGACTGGATTGCATTGACCAGCAGGTTGATGATCACCTGCTGCACCTGAATGCGGTCCCCAAGCACATCGGGAAGTCCAGGCGCCCGTTGCTGGACAATGGCGACACCATACGACGCAGCCTGGTGCCGCACCATCGACAGCGTCTCGTCCACCAGCTCGCCGAGCGCGAAAGGCAGCGGGCGGACATCGTCCTTGCGCGCCAGTGCGCGGATGCGCCGGATCACCTCACTCGCGCGCAGCCCCTCGGCGATCATGTTCTCCACCGCATTGCGCGCCTCGCCCATGTCGGGCTCGGCACGATCGATCCAGCGCAGGCAAGCGCCGCCGTAGGTGACGATGCTGGTCAGCGGCTGGTTGACCTCATGTGCGATCGACGCGGCCAGCTCGCCCAGGGTCGTCACACGCGACATGTACGCCAGCTCTGCCTGCACGCGCTCGCGCTCCTGGTTCTGCCTGAGAAGCTCGTCATACAGCCGCGCATTCTCCAGCGAGATGGCAGCCTGCGAAGCCAGCATCGCCAGCAGATTGACGCGGAGCCCGCTGAACAACCCATCGGCAAGATTGTTCTCCAGATAGAGCAACCCCAACAGCTCGCCCTGCTTGACCAGCACCAGGCAGGCCGCCGAGCGCACGCAGCGCTGCTGCACGTCCGCGTCCTGGCCGAAGCGCGCATGCGTCTTGGCGTTGTCGAGCATCAGGTCCGCGCGCGCCACGAGTGCCGCCTCGACGATAGTGTGGGGATAGGCGGCCGCGCCGGGATCCCGATCGACCGCGATGCCTGTGGGCAGCGTGCACGCCTGTGCGGCCAGCTGCAGCGCGCCGTCCTGCCATAGGAACAGCAGAGCGCGCTGTGCGGCGGCATGCTCCAGTGTGGTGGTCAGCAAAGCCTCGATCAAGCTGTCGAGCCGCATTTCACCGGCGAGCACCTGGCTGGCGCGGATGACGGTGTCCAGGTCCAGCTGCCCGGGCGGCCCGATATACGTGACGGGCGGGGCGGCCGCGACATGGGGGCGCCGCTGGGCGCCGCGCTCGAGGCCCCGGCCGCCGGTGTCGAATGCGCACGCGCGCGCTTCGAGCTTCTCCGCCAGCCCTCCCGCTCCCCAGCGGCAGTAGGCATCGCTGCCCCGGCGCAGGTAGGCGATGGCCAAGGCGTACAGCCCCTGCTCGAAGGCGCAGCGCGCGCACGATTCGTACGCCAGCGCTTCATCGTGCAGCAGGTCCTGCTCGCGCGCCAAGTGCGCGGCCTGTTCGTAGCGGCGCATGGCCAGTAGCGGATCGCCCGCCATGCGTGCATCCTCGGCCGCCAGCATGGCTGAGCGCGCACCGAAATTGGCTGGATTCTGTCGCGCCCATGCATCGATCTGCTGCCGGTGCTGAGCAAAGGCAGCCATACGCTCAGCCTGCGCGGCGCCCATGGCATGCGGCGCCCACGCCAGCACCAGCGCGCCAAAAAAGTGATAATCCACGACCTCCAGGCAGTACGGCACCGCCCACAGCCGCTGTTCTGCCTTGGCCGCGGCGTCCAGCGCACCGCCCCAGTCTTCCACCGCGAAGCAGGCCTGCAGCTTGCGGATCCAGTAACAGCAGGCCGCCGACGACAGGCAGGGGGCATCATTCAATCGCGCCTCGATCTCCCGGGGCGACGGTTCGTCGGCTTCCCGCGTCACCCAGCCCGGCACGTGGCCGCGCAATACCGCCACATAGCGGCCCTGGGCGCTCAGAATGTCCGCCACGCGCCCTTGCGCGAAGGTCAGGCCGGTGCGGATCCTGGCCTCGATGTCGGCCAGCGGCTCCGCGCAGGCCAGCATGTGGGTGACGAGCTGACTGTGGCAGTGGGCCGCGAAGGGCAAATCGCCGCTCTGCCGTCCCTCGTCGAGGCTGCACTCGATCAGCCGGCGACCGCCGCGCAGCGGCTGAGTCCAGGGCAGCAGCAGCGCACCAAAGCAAAGCTGCACCTTGGAGCGGAATCGGCCCATGCCCTCCTGTGCCGCCAGCGCCAGGCCGACCCGGCCCAGGCGGTAGCCCTGCGCGTAGGCGCCCAGGCGCGGCCCGAGCGACATCCCGAGGTGCACGTATGCCAAGCAGGAGGCTTCTTCGTTGCCGTGCACCAAGCTGATGGCGGCCATCCATATCGGGATCAGATCGCGCAGATTGCGATCCATCAGCGACGCTGGCGGCATCATCTCGGTCAGGACGCCCATGGTGGCACGCCATGCCGGGTCTTGCATGCGCGGAAGATCGCCCAGCGCCTCGATCGGCCTGTCGCCCAGCATCCGCATGAAACGCAGGTACTCATGTTCTACCTGCGCCTCGGTGTCGGACAGGAAATCCAGCCCCATGGTGCGGATAAACGCCAGCCCGGCCTGCATGGCCTGGTCGGGCTGATCGAGCGCGCTATGCACGGCCACCCGCAGGCGCGCGACGGCGGCCAGCTCCTGCGGCGCCGATGCGCGGGCGCTCAGTTTGGCCAGCGTGGCTGCGGCGGCGGGCAGCGCGCCGTAGGCGGCTTCCTGGATCTGGTCGTCGGCAAACCGGTAGCCGTCGTCGACGGCTACCACGAGGCCCGCCGCCACCGCCGGCGCCAGCAGGCCGGCGAGATCGGCCTGCCCGGTCCCCAAGGCTTCCGCTGCGGTCGCCCAGGAAACGGCGCTACCTAGGCAAGACAGTGCACTCAGCGTTGCCTGCGCGTCGCGCGGCAAGCGCTTCAGCGCCTCACCGAGGCAGAAGGCGTCGGCCAGGGCGGGGTTGCCGTTGCCGGCGGAGCCGCCGGCCGGTGCGCAGCCAGCCATCGGTGCCCGTGAATCCGGCGCCATGGCGTGGCGATGCAAGCGGCGAAGCCCGTCCGGTTCGCGCCCGCGCCCGTCGAGCGAGGTCGGTACAGCGAGTCCGGACGCGCGCGGCAAGGTGCAGGCGTCAGCGGGCACATTCAGGCTGCCGCACGCGTGCCAAGTGTCGCGATAGAAGCGCAGATCGGCGGCGAGCGCGGACGCGCGCGCATAGCGTTCCGCCGGGATCTTTGCCAGCAGGCGCATGACCATGGCCGACAGCGCTGCCGGCACGCCGGCATTTCGTTCGGCCGGGGCCACCGGCTGTCGCGCGAGATGGCTGTGCACCCAGGCGACCGGCTCGCTGGCCTCCAGCGGCAGCGCACCGGTCAGCATCTGGTAGAAGGTCACGCCCAGCGCGTAGAGATCCGCGCGTGCGTCGACGGCGAACTCGCCGCGGCCGACTTGTTCCGGCGCCATATAGGCAAGCGTACCTGCCAGAACAGGAGCCGGCCCCGTCCCTACCTTGCCGGACGATGCCACCGTAGCGAGGCCGAAACCGGTGATCCAGGCGCGCTGTCGGTCGGGCGCCACCAGCAGATGCGCCGGCTTGATGTCCATATGGATCAGGCCCGCGTCGTGCATCGCCGCCATGGCTTCCGCCACGGCGACGGCAGTGTCGAGGAAGTCCCCCGTCTGGAACGGCATGCCCATCGACAGGGCAAGCGGTACGCCGCCCGGGTCGGCCGCCGCCAGGGCTGGCCGGCCCTCGTAACGTGTCAGCGCCGTTGGCACTACCGCCCATCCCAAAGCCAGCATCTGCCGCAAGGCATATTCACGTTCGAGGCGTCGCTGCACCGCACTCACGTCGGCAGAGGTGCCCACCATCGCCAGCAGCAGCGGTTCGCATCCCGCCGCAGTGCCACGCAGCAAGGCGACGTCACTGTCCAGCAGATAGGTGAACTGGTAGTGCTGCAACGGATTCACCGATCCAGAGGGGGCGTCATCGAAGTTCAAGTGCAGGCGATCTGTCCTGGCAGGTCCGAGCCGGGAAGTATAGCCGCCTGCCCGCCGGCCTGTCACGGAGACGCAGTGGCCTGGCGGCCTCGCTGATTCCTCCGGCCGCGAAGAACGGCCGGCGCCATCATCGCCGTGCATGGCATCGGCGCGCCGCGCTATACCGGCATCGCTGCGTCGCGAGGGCCGGTCAATGGGCTGGCGCGGCCGCGGCCTTCATTGCGGCGCGGCCAGATGCCGTGCGGCAGGGGGCTGCGCCCCGCGATGAAACGCCTGCACACGCGTCTGGATCGCCATATCGTTCATGGTGTGTCGCTCATGCTGGCGCAGATGCTCGAGCCATGACTCCACCAGGAAGGTCTCGATGAAGCGCCCGGGTGTGGCCAAATCCTCGTACACGCCCCAGGATAATGCCCCGCCGCGCCGGCGGATCCGGCGCATCTCCTGCACCTCTCTGGCGAACTCGGCGGCCTGCTCCGGCGCGACGTCGTACTCCACGCAGATCATCACCGGTCCCTGGTCCGGCGATACCTCCAGCGAGCCGTGACGCAGGAAGCCCGACGGCGACAGGTCCAGCCCGGGCGAAAGGCCCAAGCGCCAGCGCAGTGCCGTGGTGCTGGCCAGCACCAACGCGGCGGCGGCGATCGCCAGGGCCGTGGGAACGCCGAGCAGGCCAGCGGTCCTGCCCCACAATGCGCTACCAGCGGTCATGGCGCCAAAGAACACCATCAGGTAGACGGCCAGCGCGCGCGCCTTGACCCAGCCCGCCGCACTGCGCTGGGCCGCCACATTCAAAGTCGATAGCATTGCGATCCATGCCAGCCCTGCAAACAGCAGCGCCCCCGCCAGCAGCCAGACGTTGCGTACATAGGCCAGCGCCAGCAGGCTCAGCGCGAACAACAGGCTGGCCAGCACCGTCAGGCGGTCGGGAGACAGCCGTCCCTGCAGCCTGGGCAGCAGCAGGGCGCCGCCGACCGCGCCCAGGCCGATGCTGGTCAGCAGTCCGCCGTAGCCGCCCGGGCCCAGCCCGAGCTCCTGCCGCGCCACCAGCGGCAGCAGTGCCCAGCCGGCGCTGCCGAACAGGAAGAATGCCACCGCCCGCACCAGCACGACCCGCAGCAGCGGCGCAGCCTCCACATAGCGCAAGCCCGCGCGAACCGCCGAGAAGAAGTGCTCGGGCGGCAGGTTGCGTCGGGTCGGCTCCGGTTTCCACCAGAACAGCACCAGTACCACGCCCAGCACCGACAGCGCATTGAGCAGGAACACTGCGGCCGGACCGGACAGGGACAGGATCAGGCCGCCCAGCGCCGGACCGATGGCACGGCTGATATTGATACCAAGCGAGTTCAGCGCGATCGCCGGCGGCAGGTCGGCCTTGTCCACCAATTGCGGCACGATGGCCTGGAACGGCGGTGAGCTCATGGCTGCGCCCGTACTCAGCAGGAAAGCGGACAGCAGCAGCAGATGTGTGTTGACCAGCCCCGCGAGCGCGAGCACGCCCAGCGCCAGCGCCACTGCCAGCGTCCACAACTGCGCGAAGATCAGGTAGCGACGGCGGTCAACGATATCGGCCAGCACGCCGGACGGCAGCGCGAACAGAAACATCGGCAGGCTGCCGGCGGCCTGCACCAGCGCCACCATCAGCGGGTCGGGATCGAGCGAGGTCATCATCCAGCTCGCACCGACGTCGTTCATCCACGTGCCTACATTGGAGGCCACGGTGGCGATCCACAGCATGCGGAAGGCGCGGTGCCGCAGCGGGCTCCACGGAGAGGCGGCGGTGGCGGCGTGGGATTGGGTCATGGAAAAATCGTTGGTTGGCCCGAGGCCCCTGCCGACCGACCACCGCGTGGCCGGCGGCAGGGAAAGCCCACAAGGAGAGCGGCGGAGCCGCCAGTCGGTCGCTGCATTGTGTCGAGACAGGGATAGGGTGTCTACCCATACCATCGGATGATGGCGGTGCGAGCCGGCCGCGCCTAGTGCCGACCTAACCTGCCAGCCCCCCCGGCCACGACCGCATTGCGCGCTGCAGCGCTCAGCCGCACATGCGGCGGCGCCAGATGCCCGGAGCCGTACCCACCGCGCGCGAGAACACGCGGGTGAAATGGCTCTGATCGGAGAAGCCGCAAGTGATGGCCACCTGAGCCAGCGGCAGCGTGCTGTCGCGCAGTAGCGTACGGGCGCGCTCCAGGCGCTGCCCCATCAGCCACTGGTAGGGAGTCTGGCCGGTGCTGGCGCGGAAGGCACGGGTGAAATGGCTTCGCGACAACTGGCACGCGTCGGCGACGTCGGCGATGGACACGTCGCCATCGATCTTGGCGATCAGCATCTCCTGCGCCCTGGCCAGGCCGCGACGCGACAACTGCCAGCCTGCCATGTCCGCCGCCGCGCCCTCCTTGCCGTACCGCCCCACCAGGTGGGTCCCGATTGCCATGCCAAGCTGATCCACGAACAGCCGGGAAGCCTGTCCAGGCTGCCGGAACGCCGGCACCAGCGCCAGCGCCAGATGGGCAAGCACCGGATCCGCTTCCCCCGCCGCGCCGCGCAGCTCCCGCAGCGATGCCTGGCCTAGTTCCGCGCCGATGCGTTCGACGAAAGCGCGCGGCAGCTCCATCAGGACGAAGTCGAAGCCGCTGCGGAAGTCGGCCTTGTAGTCCTCGAACAAGTTGCGTACATAGACGGAGCCTGCCTCGAAGTCATGCGTGCTGGCGCGGGGGCCGCGGAAGATACGCCGGCAGTGTCCACCTCGCAGCGAGACGCCAACCAGGAAACCGCGCTCGGCAGCGGGCATCACCACCTGGCTGATGCGCTCGCTGGCGGAACGCTTGCGGAAGAACTGGACGTCGCTGCCGGCCAGCGACTGGTCCTCCGCGAGCTTCTCCGCGGCGCAGCCGAAAGCATCGAGTGGAATGGAAAGCGCCTTCGCGACAGTGTCAGTTGTATTGGCGGGCATAATTTGACGAGGCGATGAACCGCTTTCTGGTGCATGGCAGCATGAAATCGACCAGTGCTTGGAGGATAGCAGGCTTACCAGGACATTGTCGCTCCGGCAGCGCGCTGCCGCAGTAAGCAAGGCGTAGCACATTTCACCAACCGGCCGCCCCCTCCGTATCTTAGGCGAGCCAGCAGCATCGTGCCGCGGATTCACCTACCCGGCCTGGCGCTGGACCGCGCCGCCGAAAGCCTTGCTCAGATGTTCGCCGCGGGGTGCCGTCGATATCCGAGACCTGCCTGCAGCGGATCCGGAACCACGGAGCACCGCCCCCGGGGCGGTGCTCCCCCCGGGGCGGCCGTGCGCCTCGCCGCTCAGCGCGCCGGCACCGGGGCGATGGACTCGTGCGGGGTGGCGGTGCGCTGGGGCGCCTTGTGGACCATGGTGTAGGCATAGTCCACGCCCATGCCGTAGGCGCCGGAATGCTCCTTGACCAGTTTCATCACGGCGTCATAAGTGTCGCGATGGGCCCAGTCGCGCTGCCATTCGAGCAGCACCTGCTGCCAGGTCACGGGCACGACGCCGGCCTGGACCATGCGCTGCATGGCATAGTCGTGGGCCTCCTTGCTGGTGCCGCCGGAGGCGTCGGCCACCATGTAGATCTCGTAGTCCGCGTCGTGCATGGCCGACAGGGCGAAGGTGGTGTTGCAGACCTCGGTCCACAGGCCGGAGACGATGACCTTCTTGCGGCCGTTGGCGGCCAGCGCATCGCGCACCTTCTGGTCGTCCCAGGAGTTCATGGAGGTGCGTTCCAGGGTCTTCTGGCCGGGGAAGACGTCGAGCAGCTCGGGGTAGGTGAAGCCGGAGAAGGATTCGCTCTCCACCGTGGTGATGGTGGTGGGGATGTTGAAGATCCTGGCGGCCTTGGCCAGCCCGACCGCGTTGTTCTTCAATGCCTGGCGGTCCATCGACTGTACCCCGAAGGCCATCTGCGGCTGCTGGTCGATGAAGATCAGCTGGCTGTTCTGCGGGGTCAGCACTTCGAGCTTGGCTTTGGTCATGATCACATCCTTTTTAATTAAAAAAATTGAATTTTTCAGGCGCGGCGTTTTCGTTGCTACGCCTTCCATTTTGCGTACTTTAATGTACGACCCAATCACTTCCCGATACTTATTTCGGACAAATAATTCATATTTTTTGAACATCCTCCCAGGCACCCGGCAAATCTGACCGCTGAATGGAGACCGCGCGACGACAAGGCCGGAGCCACGGCGTACTTGCCGCGGTGTGGGGCCGAGGTAGCGATGCTGCGCCGCCCAGGATCACGACTCGGCCGGACACCATACGCGCCGACGCCAGGTCCCGGACGGCATAGGCAAACAGCTGCGCTTGTCGCCTCGACGTTCTCGCGAAACAGCGGTGGCAAGTCGCTCGGCGTCTCGATGGAAATGACGAATTCCAGCCCCTTCTCATTGCGCCAAGACCTCCTCCATTGCCTTCCGGAACAACTCCGGCTTCCCGAAATACCGCCCCAGGCGCAGCCTTGAAACCTTGCCGTCCTGCTCGATAGCCAGTGCTGGGTAGCCGCGTCCGCCAATCTCCCCGAGGAAAGCCTGCGTCTGCTCGAAGTGGCCGTTCAGCGTCGGACTTGCCTGGTCGTAGGCGGTTGCGAACGACGCCGCATCGAGGCCCAGTTCGTCGGCGATGCGCAGCAGTTCCGCACGCTCGGCGATCGGCCGTCCTTCGACGTAGTACGCGGTCTGAAGGCGCTCGAGCATCTTCAGTCCGGCACCTGCGATGGACTCCGCGGCCAGCATCGCCGCGGTCGGGGGGCCGGAATCGAGTTTGACGTCGTAGTCGAACTGCGTGCCCTGCTGGTATGTCTCGCTGAACGGCTGCCCGCTGAGCGCGGTGATGCGCTCCTCATGCGGGCGAACGAAATCGCGCCATTCGGTGGACATCTTCTGCGCCCGCTCTCCCGCCAGCATCCCGCCGCTGTGCGGGACCACCTTCAGGCCGGCTTCTTCAGCCGCCGACACCAGCGGCGCAAGCCCGTAGCACCAGCCGCAAAACGGGTCGTAGACATAATGAAGGGTCGCTTGCTTGTCCATTTCAATCTTCTCCAGGTTCTTCGTGCTGCCCACTAGCTATCCCATTCAAAGGGCCTCGCCCACGGCCGCGCCCAACGCCTGCTCCAGGAACGAAGGCGGCTGAGCCCCGCCGATAGCGGTGCGGCCGATCCGGATGGCCGGCACGGAGCGGACGCCCTCGCGCTGCGCCAGCGCCTCGGCAGCCGCGACTTCCGCTTCGCCATCGGTGCCTGACAGATAGGCCCGCACCGCTTGCGCATCGAAGCCGGCCGATTCCGCCAGTTGCACGAGCACATCAATCAGGCCGATGTGCTCGCCGCGCGCAAAGTACGCAGCGAAGACGGCCTCGAACAGCGCATCGGCCTTGGCAGCGTCGCCAGTTTGCTGGGCAAACGCCATCAGCCGATGTGCCAAGCGGGTGTTGGGCGTGACCGAGATCCGCTCGTAGTGGAAATCCAGGCCGGCACGCCGGCCCACCATCGCCACCTCGGCGTCCATGGCCTGCGAGCGCGCCCAACTGCCGAACTTCGCGGTGCGGTAGGCCTTTCGATCGGCGCCTTCCACCGGCATGCCGGGATTGAGTTCGTACGGCAGAAAGGAAATCGCGGGTGCGGCCTCGGGCGCCATGTTGGCGATGGCGGCCTTCAGGTTTCGATGGCCGATCCAGCACCACGGGCAGATGAAGTCATAGGTGATCTGGATGTCGACGGGCTTCATGACGGCTCCTTGCGTTGAAGATGAAGCGAGTGTAGGCACGGGGCCGCACTGCCGGAATGGCATGCCCGCGCAAACCAGCGTTGCCGGCAGCGCAACGCCAGTTTCGCGGGGCGCCGCCGCCCTTCCCGTTGCTGTCCACGCAAAGCTGCCTTGCTTCCGACGTGCATTCTCCTGCGGCCAACGCCCTTCTACGATGCTGTCCATCCCCTGTCGATCCGGAGCTGCACATGGACACCAACGGCAAATCCTCCCCCACCCCGCGCAAAGCCCTGGTCATAGGCGGCTCGCTGGGCGGCCTGTTCACAGCCACCGCGCTGCGCGCCGTTGGCTGGGAGGTCGATGTGTTCGAGCGCTCCACAGCGGACCTCGACAGCCGCGGCGGCGGCATTGTCCTGCAGCCGGAGGTGCTGCGCGCGTTCTCGTTCGCAGGCATCTCCGCGCACGGTGCGCTCGGCGTGCGCTCGCACGACCGGCTGTTCCTCGACCACGGCGGCGAGGTGCTCGACCGACAGTTGATGCCGCAAACGCAGACCTCGTGGAACACGCTGTATGCCGCCCTGCTCGATCACTTTCCGGCCGAGCACTATCACCGCGGCGCAGCGCTCAGCGGAATCGAGCAGCACGAGCACACTGTGCACGCCACGTTTGCCAACGGACGCAAGGCACACGGCGACCTGCTGGTCGGCGCCGATGGCGCCGGCTCTACCGTGCGCCAGCTCATGCTGCCCGGTGTCGCCCCGAGCTATGCGGGCTATGTCGTCTGGCGCGGCCTGGTCGACGAATGCCGCCTGCCCGCCGCGGCCAGGCCGCTGCTGCACGAGAACTTCGTGTTCCAGCAAGACCGCGACTCGATGATGCTGCAGTACATGGTTCCCGGTGCCGACGGCGCCACGGCGTCCGGACGGCGCCGCTTCAACTGGCTGTGGTACCTGAAGGCCGAGCCCGGCGTGGCGCTCGATGCCGTGCTCACCGATCGCAACGGAAAACGCCGCAGCCATTCGATCCCGCCGGGCATGCTGTCGGCTGAGCAGGAGCGTTGGTTTCGCCAGACCGCGGCTGCGCGCGCCAACCCGGCGTTCCGCGCGCTGATCGACAACACCGATCAGATCTTCGTCCAGGCCATCCAGGACCTGCAGGTGCCGCGCATGGTGTTCGGCCGCGTACTGCTGACTGGCGATGCTGCCTTCATTCCCCGTCCCCATACCGCCGGCAGCACCGCCAAGGCCGCGGCCAATGCCGTGGCGCTGGCCAAGGCGCTTGACGGCACCGCCGACCCGGACCACGCGCTAGAGATCTGGCAGCAGGGCGAACACGCGCAAGGCGAGCAGATGATCCGGTGGGGCATCCGCATGGGTAACCGCATCATGGGGATCGCAATGCACTAAGAGCACAGAGCTGCGCTGCGCAGAAGTGGCGCAGCCTGCGCGCCCCCGCCGATCAGGGTAAGTACTCCCCCTGCCGGCTCTTGGCCCTTCCATTCGGCTGCCCTACAATTTATCAAACGATCACTAATCGATCGATCAATAAAGAAGGAAACCATGACAATCCGCAAGCTCGCGCACTTCTCGATCCGCACCACGGACCTCGAGCAATCCTGCGCCTTCTACGAACGCATTCTCGGCTTCAAGCAAGGCTACCGTCCGCCTTTCGATTTCCCCGGCGCATGGCTGTACATGGGCGGGGACGAAGGTGACTTCGGCACTGTCCACATCATCGGTGTCGACCCCGACAACCCTGACGGACTGTCCGCCTACCTAGGCGAGCGCGCCCCCTCGGCGGCGGGCACCGGCACCCTCGACCACATCGCGTTCCTGGCCACCGGCGTGGCGCAGATGTGGGCAAAGCTGGAAGCCGAGGGCATCCCGTGGCGCGACCGCACCGTCCCCAGCCTGGGCCTGCACCAGGTGTTCATCGAGGACCCTTCCGGCGTCACCATCGAATTGAACTACCCCGCCGCCGAGGTGGCGGGCCTTGAAATCCCGGGCAACGGCGCGCGTGCGTCCTTCCCGGCAGTGGAAGGAGACTGACCATGACAACCCTATCGACACGGCCGAAGGCCATCATCGTGGGCGGCTCGCTGGGCGGGCTGTTCGCGGCCAACCTGCTCGCCCGCGGCGGGTGGGAGGTGGAAGTATGCGAGCGTGTTCCCGAAGCCCTTGCCGGGCGCGGCGCGGGCATCGTCACGCATCCGGAATTGTTCGAGGCGCTGGCCGCCGCCGGGGTCGAGGTGGACGACTCCATCGGCGTGCAGGTGAGGTCCAGGCTGACGCTGGGCCAGGACGGCAGCGTGCTGTCGCAGCGCGAGCTGCCGCAAACGCTGACGGCATGGGGCAAGATGTACCACGTGCTGCGGTCCGCCTTCACCGGGGGCACGTACCGCACTGGCGCCAATGTGGTGTCGGTGCGCAGCGAGCCCGGCCACGCCGTGGTGATGCTGGACGACGGCTCGATCCACCACGCCGATCTTGTCGTCGCCGCGGACGGCTTCCGCTCCGCGTTGCGCGAGTGCCTGTTGCCCGAGGCACGGCTACAGTACGCAGGGTACATCGCCTGGCGCGGCCTGGTGGACGAAACCAGCCTGAGCGAAGCCACGCGCGACATGCTGTTCGAGAAGTTCGCCTTCTGCCTGCCGCCGCGCGAGCAGATCCTCGGCTACCCGGTGGCGGGCCAGGGCAACAGCACGCGGGTTGGCGAGCGCCGCTACAACTTCGTGTGGTACCGCGCCACCAGCGAAGACGTGGACCTGCCCGACCTGCTGACCGACGCCAGCGGCAAGCGCTGGTCCGGCGGCATCCCGCCAGGGCTGATCCGCCCGGACGTGCTGGCGAGCATGGAGGAAGCCGCGCTGGCCAACCTGGCGCCCCAGTTCGGCGAGGTCGTGACCAAGGCCGCGCAGCCGCTGTTCCAGCCCATCTTCGACCTCGAGGTGCCGAGCATGGCTTTCGGTCGCGTGGCGCTGCTCGGCGACGCCGCCTTCGTGGCACGCCCGCACTGCGGCATGGGCGTGACCAAGGCAGCGGGCGACGCCATTTCGCTGGTCAAGGCCCTGCAGGCGCATGACAGCGTCAGTGCCGCACTCGAAAGCTACAGCACCGAGCGCGTGCTGGTCGGCGCGGCCATCGTTCAGCACGCGCGCCACCTCGGCGCCTATATGCAGGCGCAGCTCAAGAACGAGACCGACCGCCAGATGGCCGAGCGCTATCGCACGCAGGAAGCCGTCATGCGCGAGACGGCAGTGTCGACGCCCTTCTGAGCGCGCCACCGCCCCCTGCCAGAACAACCGCCCCCACCGGAGACAACCTTGGAACACACCGCCCCCACCTTTGCCGCTGCCGCCCGCGAAAGCGCCGCGCTCGCAGCGCCCCCACCGAATCCCCTGCTCGCCGATCCGGCATTCCAGTCCCTGGTGCGCGCGCGGCGCAGGTTCGCGTGGGCCCTGACCGCCATCATGCTGGCGGTGTACTTCGGCTACATCCTCACGCTTGCCTTCCGGCCCGCGCTGCTGGGCCGCCAGCTGACCCTGGGCCAGCCCATGAGCGTGGGCATTCCCGTGGGCTTCGGCATGTTCGCGCTGACTTTCCTGCTGGTGGCGGTGTACGTGCATCGCACCAACACCGTGTACGACCAGCGCATCGGCGAGATCAAGCAAGGGGCAGCAGAATGAAACGAACCGCCATTTTCTCCATTTCCGCCACTGCCGCGGCCCTGTTGCTTTCCGCCTTGCCAGCGTTCGCGGCACAAAGCTCGGTGGGCCA
The DNA here is from genome assembly GCF_057798855.1 of Cupriavidus sp. 96C5-1. Classification (NCBI taxonomy): domain Bacteria; kingdom Pseudomonadati; phylum Pseudomonadota; class Betaproteobacteria; order Burkholderiales; family Burkholderiaceae; genus Cupriavidus; species Cupriavidus sp. 96C5-1. Next base: position 23,597 of record NZ_JBYOJU010000033.1, read on the forward strand.
GGGCATGAATGTCATCGCCATCGCGATGTTCCTGATGTTCGTCGCCGCCACGCTGGTGGTCACGCGCTGGGCCGCCAGGAGCAACCACAGCGTGGCCGACCACTATGCCGCGGGTGGCAAGATCACCGCACTGCAGAACGGCTGGGCCATTGCCGGCGACTACATGTCGGCGGCCTCCCTGCTGGGCATCTCCGCACTGGTCTTCACCAGTGGCTACGACGGCCTGATCTATTCCATCGGCTTCCTCGCCAGCTGGCCGATCATCCTGTTCCTGATCGCCGAGCCGCTGCGCAACCTGGGCCGCTTCACGCTGGCGGACGTGGTCTCCTACCGCCTGCAGCAGCGCCCCATCCGTGCGTTCTCCGCGTCCAGTTCCATCGTCATCGTGCTGCTGTACCTGGTATCGCAGATGGTGGGCGCCGGCAAGCTGGTGGAGCTGCTGTTCGGCTTCAGCTACACCGCCGCAGTCGTGCTGGTCGGCGTGCTGATGGTGGTCTATGTGTTCTTCGGCGGCATGCTGGCCACCACCTGAATCCAGATCATCAAGGCGGTGCTGCTGCTCGCGGGCGCCGCTTTCATGGCGTTCATGGTCATGAGCCGCTTCGGCTTCAGCCTGAATGCGCTGTTCGCGCAGGCCATCGATGCCCACGGCAAGCACGCGGCCATCATGAGTCCGGGCGGCCTGGTCTCCGATCCCGTCTCGGCGGTATCGCTCGGCCTGGCGCTGATCTTCGGCACCGCCGGCCTGCCGCATATCCTGATGCGCTTCTTCACCGTCGGCGACGTCAAGGCGGCGCGCAAGAGCATCCTGTATGCCACCGGCATCGTCGGCCTCGGCTACGCGCTGATCATCATCATCGGCTTCGGCACCATCGCGCTGGTGGCACGCGAACCGGCCTACCACACGCCTTCCGGCGCGGTGATCGGCGGCGTCAACATGGTGGCCGTGCACCTGGCCCATGCCGTCGGCGGCAACTTCTTCCTCGGCTTCATCTGCGCCGTGGCGTTCTCGACCATTCTGGCCGTGGTCGCGGGCCTGACGCTGGCAGGTTCCTCCGCCATCTCGCACGACCTCTATGCCAAGGTCCTGCGCCAGGGCAACGCCACCGACAAGGAGGAGATGCGTGTCTCCCGGATGACCACGCTCGTGCTGGGCCTGCTGTCCATCCTGCTGGGCATCCTGTTCGAGAAGCAGACCATTGCCTTTATCGTCAGCCTGACCTTTTCGATCGCCGCCAGCTCCAATTTCCCGGTGCTGTTGCTGTCGATCTACTGGCGCGGACTGACCACGCGGGGCGCCGTGGCGGGGGGCTCTCTCGGGCTGCTGAGCGCCGTGGTGCTGACGGTGCTGAGCCCGACCGTGTGGGTGCAGGTGCTCGGCCATGCGAGCGCCATCTACCCCTACGAGTATCCGGCGCTGTTCTCCATGCTGGTGGCCTTTGCGGGTATCTACGTGTTCTCCGTCACCGACCGGTCTGCGCGCGGCGCGCGCGAACGCGGCGCCTTCAACAATCAGCTGGTCGATTGCGAGCTCGGGCTGGTCAAGCCGCAGTAGGTCCCGTGCCCTGTGCAGCCGGCGGCACTGCCGGCTGCACGGCCGCGCCTCACAATTTATCACCTGATTGGTACAATGCCGCAAGCGCTCCGCACGGGACGTGCCTGTCACAGGTGAACGAATGAAACGAGACGCAACGCCGCCGGAGACCCCTGCCCCGGCCAAGACCGCAAAACGGCTGCTCCCCGAAGAGCGGGAGCAGCAGATCGTGCAGAAGGCCATCGAGCACTTCACGCGCAATGGTTTTTCCGGCAGCACGCGCGATCTCGCCAAGCAGATCGGCGTCACGCAACCCTTGCTGTACCGCTACTTCGCCAGCAAGGAGGCGCTGATAGACCGCGTCTACAGCGAGGTGTTCCAGTGGCGGCCCGACTGGGAGCGCCAGATCGCCGACCGCGCCACGCCGCTGACCGAACGCCTGTATGCGTTCTACCTCGACTACGCCTGCGTGATCCTGCGCGAGGAATGGATCCGGGTCTTCATCTTTGCCGGCCTCACGCGCGAAGGCATCAACAACAAGTACCTCAACAAGCTGCGCAGCAAGGTCTTCCTGCCCGTGCTGGCCGAGGTGCGCGCCGAGTACGGCATCCCCGAGCCCCGCAACGCGGCCGAACTGGAAGCCGAGGTCGAGATGATCTGGGGCCTGCACGCGGCGATTTTCTATCTCGGCGTACGCAAGTGGGTATACGGCCTCAAGGTGCCCGCCGACATGGCCGCGGTGATCCGCCGCAAGGTGGACATGTTCCTGCACGGCGCGCCCGCCGTCATGCGTTCCTTGCGCGAGTCCGAACACTGAACCCCTGCCCGGGACGGGCGATGCCCTCACTGCTGGAGCCTTACCCATGGACAAGCTGCTGGCATTGAAGCTGTTCGTCGAGACGGTCGACGCCAAGGGGTTCTCCTCGGCCGCGCGCCGGGTCAATCTGGCCACGTCGTCCGTGACCCGCATGATGGACAGCCTGGAGGAGGAACTGGGCACTGTGCTGCTGAACCGCTCGACGCGGCAGGTCACGGTGTCCGAAGCCGGCGCGGCCTACTACCAGCGGGCGCGCAAGATCCTGGACGCGGTGGCGGAAGCCGATGCGCTCATAGCCGACCGCGGCGATACGCCGGTGGGGCAGCTTCGCGTGTCGCTGCCGGTAGCGTACGGGCGCCGCTGCATCGCGCCGTTCCTCGGCAGTCTGCTCGCGCAGTATCCGAAGCTGGAGCTGGAGGTAATGCTGACCGACGAGATCGTCGATCTGCTCGGCGAGCGCATTGATCTATCCATCCGCCTGGGCAGCGCCGCGTCGCACGACGAAGTGGTGGCACGGCAGATCGGCACATTCCAGCGCCGGGTGGTGGCAAGTCCGGGCTATTTCCTGCAGAGCGGCATCCCGGCCGCGCCGGCGGAGCTGGCCGGGCACACCTGCCTGCGCTTCACCTACGGCGCGGGCCAGCAGATGTGGACTTTCCTGCGCGGCACCGAGGAGATCCAGGTGCCCGTTCCGGGCACCTTCAAGAGCAACAACGCCGAAGTGCTGCGCGAACTGGCGCTGGCCAACGGCGGCATTGCCCTATTGCCCGACTGGCTGGTCGACGACGATGTCCAGAGCGGGCGCCTGACCGCCGTCCTGGACGACTGGACCGTCAATCCCAACCGCGCCAGCTCGGCCATCTCCGCGCTCTACCTGCCCAACCAGCGCGGCTCGCGGCGTATCGCCGCGTTCCTCGATTTTCTCTCGCGCATTCCCGGTCCCACGGGCCGGAACGAAGCGGGCAGCTGATCCGCACTTCCCGCTATGCCCTGCCCTTGCCACCGGCGCAACGCAACGTTGCGCGGCGGCCCCATTCTCCGTCGGTGCGTGGACGCCTAACCTTCAGGTCATCTCTTCCGAGACAGCAAGCGCGGCAAAAAAAGCCAGCCAGCCTCCGCCGATCGACCCATCGCACCTGACGGAACACCTCCATGACCCCGCACCTCTTCACCCCCATCCGCATCGGCGGCCATACCCTGCCACACCGCGTCGCCATGGCGCCGCTGACGCGCTCGCGCGCTGGCCAGCCCGGCAACGTGCCTACGGCCATGAACGTCGAGTACTACCGACAGCGTGCCGGCGCCGCGCTGATCATCTCCGAGGCCACGCAGATCTCGCAGCAGGGCCAGGGCTATGCCTGGACGCCGGGCATCCATAGCAAAGCGCAGGTCCAGGGTTGGCAGGCGGTCAGCGATGCCGTGCACGAGCAAGGCGGCGTCATCTTCATGCAGCTGTGGCACGTAGGCCGTGTGTCACACCCCGTGTTCCAGCCCGGCGGCGCGCTGCCCGTGGCGCCCAGCGCACTGCCCGCCCCCGGCAAGACCTTCATCATGGATGCAGATGGCAACGGCGTCTGGGGCGATGTACCGGTGCCGCAGGCGCTCACGCTCGATGGCATTCGCGAGATCGTGGAGGACTACCGGCGCGCCGCCCGCAACGCCATCGCCGCGGGCATGGACGGCGTGGAGATCCATGCCGGCAACGGCTACCTGCTGGACCAGTTCATCAATTCCAACAGCAACCAGCGCGACGACGCCTACGGCGGCACCATCGAGAACCGGGCGCGGCTGCTGCTGGAGGTGGTAGATGCGATCGCCGATGAGGTCGGGCCCGGGCGCGTTGCCGTACGGCTGACCCCAATGGGGCGTTTCATGGGCATGGGCGACGAGTCGCCTGAACATACCTTCGGTCATATCGTGGGCCAGCTGGACACGCGCGGCCTGGCCTACCTGCACCTGGTCGAGCCGGCCATGGTCGGCACGGTCAGGGAGGCGCATGCCGATCCGCGCTGGGACGCGATCATCCGGCAACTGCGTGCGGCCTACCGCGGCGTGCTGATGCTGGCGGGCGGCTACGGCCGAGACAGCGCCGAGCACGCGCTCGCCAGCGGCCGCGCCGACATCATCGCCTTCGGCCGGCCGTTCATCGCCAACCCCGACCTGCCTGCCCGGCTGCGCGACGGCTTGCCGTTGAACTCGCCCGATACCAACTCGTTCTTCGGCGGCGGCGCTGGCGGCTACATCGACTATACAGCCGCCGCATAGTCACGGGGCCAACCGCAGTCCCGAATCCGGTCCTGCACACCTCCCCCCCAGATCCGAACCCGCATGCCGGCATTGCTGCATCCGCCGGCTGGAATGAACTCCCCTCAGGAACACGCACTATGACCTCGTTCAGCGCAAATCAGGCCGACAGCGCATCGGCATCCGCTGCACCGGCGGCCTCCCTGCCGGCATCGCTTGTCCTGCTGCTCGCCTCCGGAGCGGGCCTGTCAGTAGCCTCCCTCTACTACAGCCAGCCAATGCTGGGCACCATCGCCGGCGACCTCAGTGCTTCGAATTCGGCGGTCGGCCTCATTCCCACGCTGACGCAGCTGGGCTATGCGATGGGCATCCTGCTGCTTGCCCCGCTGGGCGACCGGCACGACCGCCGTCGCATCATTCTGGCCAAGGCCGCCGTGCTGGCCCTTGCGCTGCTGCTGGCGGGCCTCTCCAGCGGCATCGGCATGCTGCTCGGCACCAGCCTGCTGATCGGCCTGTCCGCCACCATGGCGCAGGACATCGTGCCGGCCGCGGCCACACTGGCGCCCGCGGCGGAGCGGGGCAAGGTCGTCGGTACCGTGATGACCGGGCTGCTGCTCGGCATTCTGCTGTCGCGGGTGATCAGCGGCTTCGTCGCCGAGCATGCGGGCTGGCGCACGATGTTCATGATCGCGGCCGCGAGCATCGCGGCAATCGCGCTCGTCGCGGCACGCGGACTGCCGCGCTTCGCCCCGACCACCACGATGCCGTACCGGGCTCTGCTCGCTTCGCTCGCGACGCTGTGGCGCCAACACGGTGCGCTGCGCCGCGCTGCTGTCGCCCAGGGGCTGCTGTCGGTGGGATTCAGCGCCTTCTGGTCGACCCTTGCCGTGATGCTGCACGGCGCCCCGTTCCACCTCGGCAGCGAAGCCGCCGGCGCCTTCGGGCTCGCGGGTGCGGCGGGCGCACTTGGCGCACCGCTTGCCGGCCGGATTGCTGACCGCCGTGGACCTGAACTGGTGACGCGACTCGGCGCAGCACTGACCGCGCTGTCGTTCGCGGGCATGCTGATTTCGCCGCTGCTGTCGTCACATGCCCAGCTGTGGCTGATCGGCGCCAGCGCAATCGGCTTCGATCTTGGCGTGCAAGTGACGCTGGTTGCACACCAGACGATCGTCTATGGCATTGACCCCGGTGCGCGCAGCCGGCTGAACGCCGTACTGTTCGTCAGCATGTTCACCGGCATGGCCGTCGGTGCTGCGCTCGGCAGCATGGCCCTGGCCCACGTGGGCTGGGCCGGCGTGGCAGGCCTGTCCGCACTGTCGGCACTCGCCGCGCTTGGCGTGCGTCTGCTGCCCCAGCCGGCCCGCCCATGACTAGCAGCGAGGCGGCCCGCTTTTCATACCTTGGTATGGTGCACCCGAGACGATCCGCTGAATTGGCGGCATGGACGCCATTCGCTATTCTGAATCGGTGCGTCTTGCCCCTGTGTGGTCCACCCTCCACGGCAACCACGGCGCACTGGCCCGGTCGCTTCCCCTCACAATAAAGGCGCCTTGCAATGATCTGGCATCTCTTTCCGGCAGGGCTGTCATGACACGCCGGCCGCTCATCCTCGCTGTCGCGGGGGCGGCATTGGCCGCCTTGCTGGTCGTCCTGTACATCATGTGGGAACCAGCCATTGCGCCGGTCTCGACGCCGGCACCGTCGTCGTTCGATCGCGAACGCACCCTCCAGGGCGCGCGGGTTGTCGCGCTCGGAGACTGTGCCGTGTGCCATACGGCCAAAGGCGGGAAACCCTATGCCGGCGGCTTGCCGCTCGTCACGCCGTTTGGCACGATCTACTCTACCAACATCACGCCCGACCCGGAAACCGGCATAGGCAACTGGTCGCTTGACGCCTTCGCGCGCGCCATGCGTCACGGCATCTCGCGCGACGGCCACCAGCTCTATCCGGCGTTCCCGTACATCCACTTCACCAGGATGTCGGACCACGACATCGAGGCCGCCTATGCCTACCTGATGCGCCGCGATCCGGTCGTCGCCAGGCCGCCCGAGAACGCGTTGATTTTCCCGCTCAACTTCCGCCCGCTGGTGGCCTTCTGGAACGTGCTGTTCCTGCGGCCCGCTGAAACGCAGCCTGATCCCGCCCAGGACGAAGCCTGGAACCGTGGCCGCCTCCTGGTTGACGGACTGGGCCACTGCGCCGCCTGCCACTCGCCGCTCAACGCGATCGGCGGGGAAAAGCCGGGCCGCGCCTTCGACGGCGGCGTGGTGGACAATTGGGAGGCGCCGCCGCTGAACCGCCTTGCCAACGGTCCCGTGCCCTGGACCAAGGCGCAGCTGGCCACCTACCTGCGCACCGGCATCTCCGGCGCGCATGGCGCGGCCGCTGGGCCCATGCTGCCAGTCACGAGCGAACTGGCCACCGTGCCGGAGACGGACATCGATGCCATCGCGACCTATCTGATGTCGCTGCAGAAGCCAGCGCCCGCGCCAGCGGTGGTACCGGTTGCGGCGGCCTTGCCTGATCGGGGTGCAATCGTGCGCGGCGCGGCGTTGTTCATCGGGGCATGCGCCTCCTGCCACGGCACCGGATCGCCGATGCAAAGCATGGGCGGCCGCCCCAGCCTGGCCACCAGTTCCGCGGTCAACGCCGCTACGCCGCGCAATGCCATCCAGATGATGCTGCGGGGCGTGCCGTGGAACGGCGAGGACGCCATCCACTACATGCCGGCGTTCGCGCAGGCCTTCAACGACCAGCAGCTCTCCGACCTGGCAGTCTACCTGCGCGCCACGTACTCCCGGCAGCCACCGTGGACCGGGGTGCAGGACACCATAGCGACTCTCAGGAAAGGGGACGAATCGCAATGATCAAGCTCACCGTCAATGGCGCCAGCCACCAGTTGGACATCGATTCGTCCATGCCGCTGCTCTACGCCCTGCGCGACGAACTGCACCTGCACGGGGCCAAGTTCGGCTGCGGCCTGGGCCAGTGCGGCGCCTGCACCGTCATCGTCGGCGACCGGGCAGTGTTTTCATGCCTGGTGCCGGTGGCATCGATCGGCAGCCGCCCGGTGCGCACTATCGAGAGCCTGGGCACCTCCGACAGGCCGGGCCCCTTGCAGAAGGCATTCATCGACCACCAGGCGGCGCAATGCGGCTATTGCATCGCAGGCATGATTATGCGCGCGCAGGCCCTGCTGGAAGCCAATGCGCATCCCACCGAAGCGGAATTGCGCGCGCACATGGAGCCCAACCTGTGCCGCTGCGGCACGCATATGCGCATCCTGGCAGCGATCCGCTCGGTGGCCGGCATACCCGGCGCAGTGGACAAGGCCGAGAGCAGCAAGGAGGGCGCGCGATGAGCGACCATGACGACGTCGACACGGGCCGCCGCGCCTTCCTGGTTTCGGGCTCGCTGCTAGTGGGCTTCACGCTGCTGCCGGGCCGCAAGGCCATGGCGCAGACGGTGCTAGCCGACGAGGGCGCGGCAGTGCAGGTCTCGCGGCAGTACCAGACGCTGGCGGGCAGCCTGAAGACCAACCCCTATCTCGACGCCTGGATCAAGATCGCCCCCGACAACCGGGTCACCGTGTACACCGGCAAGGTCGAGCTGGGCACCGGCGTACGCACCGCGCTGCTCCAGGTGGCGGCCGAAGAGCTGCAGATGGCGCCCGCGCTGATCACTTTCCTGACCGCCGACACCGGCGCTTCTCCGGACGAAGGACTGACCGCCGGCAGCCACACCATGGCTGACAGTGGCAGCGCCCTGCTCAACGCCGCAGCCCAGGTGCGCGCGCTGCTGACAGACGCGGCCGCGCGGCAGCTGCGTGTCGATGCGGCGTCGCTGTCGGTCGGCAACGCACGCATCACCGCGCCCGACGGGCGCTCGCTGTCGTTCGGGCAGCTGCTGCCGGTGCTGAACCTGCACCGAGCGGCGACGCCCGCTTCGCCGCTGCGCAACCCGAAATCGTTCTCCGTGATCGGCACGCCGATGCCGCGGCTCGACATTCCCGGCAAGGTCACAGGCAAGCCAAGTTATGTCCAGGACATGGAGATGCCGGGCATGGTACATGCGCGAGCCGTGCTTCCGCCGGCCTATGACGCCGCCCTGCTCGCCTTGGACGACGCGGCCGTCAAGGCCATGCCCGGCGTAATCGCCATCGTGCGCGACGGCAACCTGCTTGCTGTGGTAGCCAAGGGCGAGTGGCAGGCAGTACTGGCTCAGCGCGCGCTGAGCGCCGCTTGCCGCTGGAGCACGGGGCGCACGTTGCCCCGCTCGGCCGACGTGATCGCGCAGCTCAAGCAGATCTCCACGCAGCACATCGAGATCGCTAACTCCAGTGCTGCAACAACGCCGGGCGTCAAGACCCTCACCGCCACCTTCTCCAAGCACTACCTGATGCACGGGTCGATCGGCCCGTCGTGCGCCGTCGCCCTGATGCAGGACGGCGTGCTGACCGTATGGACCCACTCCCAGGGCGTCTACCCGTTGCGCGACGGTCTGGCCGAGATGCTGTCGATGCCCAAGGACAAGCTGCGTTGCATCCACAGGGAAGGCTCGGGCTGCTATGGACACAACGGCGCCGACGACGCCGCGGCGCACGCAGCCTATCTGGCCCGCGGCCTACCCGGGCAGCCGGTGCGCGTGCAGTGGATGCGCGACCAGGAGAACCTGTGGGACCACTACACGCCGGCCATGGTCACCGAGGTCAAGGGCTCGCTCGATGCCGGCGGCCATATCGTCGGCTGGGACTACGCGCTGTGGAGCAGCTCGCATAACGAGCGCGTGGTCAACGCGGGCCGGCTGCTGCCCGCCACGCTGCTGGCCAGGCCCTTCGCCCCCGCGCCCTCGGTCCCGATGCTGCAGCCCGAGGGCGGTGGCGACCGCAACGCGATTCCGCTCTACAAGCTCCCGGCCTCGCACATCGTCAACCACTTCTCGCCAACCATGCCACTGCGCACCTCGGCGATGCGCTCGCTGGGCGCGCACATGAACATCTTCTCGATAGAGAGCTTCATGGACGAACTGGCTGCCGCGGCCAACACCGACCCCGTGGCGTTCCGGCTGCGGCATATGGAAGACCCGCGTGCGCGCGATGTGATCCAGCTTGCCGCGGCCAAGTTCGGCTGGCCCAGGCGCGGCCGCAAGCCAGGCCACGGTGTCGGCTTTGCGTTCGCCCAGTACAAGAACCTGATGAGCTATATGGCGATCGCGCTGGAACTCTCGGTGGTGCGCGACACGGGCCTGGTGCGCCTCGAGCATGCCGAGGTGGTCGTCGATTGCGGGCAGGTCGTCAATCCGGATGGCGTGCGCAACCAGATCGAGGGCGGCGTCCTGCAGTCCGCGAGCTGGACGCTGTACGAGCAGCTGCGCTTCGACACCGGCGGCATCGGCAGCTTCGATTGGAGTGCCTACCCGATCATGCGCTTCTCCGCCGTGCCCACCACCATCAACGTGCACCTGATCGACCGCCCGGGCAAGCCGTTCCTGGGCGTGGCCGAAGCGGCGATGGGGCCCACCGCCGGCGCCATCGGCAATGCCTTGTTCGATGCGACCGGCAAGCGCCTGCGCGACATGCCGCTGGGCGGCGAGCGGCTGCGCAGGGAAATCGCGCCGTAGCGCGCAGCGTGCCATGCGGGGGCCAGCCAATAGCCGCAGACGCAGATCGCCTGGAACGGGCTCTATGGCCGGGTGAAGGGCGCGCTCGATCCGGGCATGATCCATGCGGAGAGGATCTGGTTGCTCTGTCCTACGAGGCCGATCACGCGACCGCGCGCTTTGCCTCTGGCCGCACCGAGCGCGCGGATCTGAAGCGCATGCGCGGCGCCGCGCAAACGTTGCCCGCGTCGCCGCACTCGGCTCGTACGGGCATCGGCGCGCATCGAGCAGGAAATATCGCCAATAACGACCCGGTCATAAATGAACAATGAAACAGATCCGTAGAACGACCAACCAACGACATTTTCAACGCATCCAAGTAATGTATAGCGCACCAGCATTTCTCTTGAATGACACAATTCATCGGCATACTTCGCCGGCCGCTGGATCCCTGTAGTGAATAGGATGTGAATGCAAAGGTGCGGCGTCGATTACTTTTGACTACCGCTGAGATCCGGCTGTGATCTTTTAGACAGAATATCTCGATGCGCACCCTAGCGTGCCGGGAGATCGTCTTTCAGATGAATTCGTACTGTTCTTGCGGGGGAACGGAGCCACCAGATCGGTGGCTCTTTTTGTTTGCGGCGCTGGCACAACTTGTGCGGCATGGTCTTGGGGGAATTGTGATCCAAGCGGCAAATAATTTACCTGATAGATTATCTGGACGGTTCACCGTTAATCCCCACGCTTGTGAGGTTTCAGGCCGAGAGGTGCCGCTTGATGATCGAGCCCGTGCTTTGCATCGTGCCGCCGCCAGCTAATCTGGGGCCGCTTCCAATGCGCAATGTGTCTGCTGCGTACCCAGTGGCAGCACGCACAACACCTTCCCGCCCAGCGCCAGCACAAGAGCGAGCCGGCCGCCGATCTGCATCACCTGGCACGTCGTGCGTTGCGACTCGGGTTGAACGGCCGCAGAGGCCGGCCCCCCCAGGGCACGCGTTGGCGGTTGCCGCAAGATCGCAAACAGCGCCCGCGGATCGCAGTCCCGCAGCGCCTGCCGATACAGATGGAAGACTGCTTCCGATTCGGCTTCTTCTGCGCTCCTGTGCCCGCCTTGCGCCTGGCGCAGCCGCAACAGCGCGCGATGCAGCTGCTGCCGGCAACCGGCCTCGGTCTTGCCGCTACCCTCGGCGATCTCTCTGAAGCTGGCCTCGAAGACCTCGCGCAGCAGCACGGCGGCGCCGTCGGCCGGTGCCAGCCTGCTGGCCAGCAGGCGTAGCGCCCGTTCGATGGATTCGGCCTGCGCCGCATCGGCCTCGGCCGACGGTGCTTCGGTCGCGATGGCCTGTGCTTCGGCGTTGCACAGCCAGCGCTGCATCCAGTTGTCCCGCCGCAACTGGTCGATCGCCAGGTTCCGCATCACCGTGGTCAGCCACGCCTGCGTCGCAGCGAGTTCTGGCTTGTCGCCCGCCTCCAGTGCGCGCAGGTAGGTGTCCTGCACCACGTCCTCGGCGTCCGCCCGGCCACCGAGCATGCGCGTCGCCATGCGAACCAGCCGGGCCCGGAGGGCGGGAAACTGAGAGAGATAGTGTTCATCGAGCATTGGCACAGTTTGCCACATGGCGGGCGATGTCACGAAACCGCGGGCTTGTTCGTCAAGTCATTTCAACCCACAGGAGCTTTCTCAATGCTGCCCATGTTCTCAATGGAAACCAACGACGACAGCAAGTCCGCTGCCACCGCCGAGCCACACAACGCCTACCTGGAGGAGAAGGCATTCAAGTCTCGCACGCTACTGATCTTCGGCACCATCACCGACGCGGTGGCCGCCGACGTGACACGCAGGCTTATCGCGCTCGACGCCGACAGCGGCGAGAAGCCCATCGACATCTTCGTGAGTTCGCCGGGCGGCCACCTGGAGTCGGGCGATGCCATCCATGACATCGTGCGCTTCATCTCCGCGCCGGTGAACATGATCGGCACTGGCTGGGTGGGCAGCGCCGCCACGCACCTCTACCTTGCCGCACCGAGCGAGCGGCGTGTGTGCCTGCCCAACACGCGCTTCCTGATCCACCAGCCCAGCGGCGGCGCGGGCGGGCAGGCCACCGACATCGCGATACAGGCGCAGGAAATCATCAAGGCCCGCCAGCGCATCGCGCATGAGATCGCGCGTGAAACGGGCAGGCCGATCGACACGGTTCTGGCCGACATCGATCGCGACCGCTGGCTGTCGGCCGAAGAGGCGGTCGACTACGGGCTGGTCTCGCGCATCATCCAGCGCAAGACCGAGCTGCGGTAGTTGCTTCGACTTGTATAGGGAACAAAACCCCCCACGGCCTTTCGGCCATGGGGGGCAATGAAATCAAATTAGGCGACGGGCATCAGATGCCGCCTGCGTTCCGCACTCGGGGGCGCGCCGGAGGATCTCCTTGCCCACCCGCTGCGCGCCGCCGCGCCGGCGGGCCGTCGACTACCCCTACCGCGTCAGCGGTTGAGTTCGGTCTTTCTTATCAAGACAAGCCGCGCACCGGTGCTCAGCGTTCGAGACGGGGACAAGATCTCGACGGGCCAGCCAGCATCACAGCGCTGGACAGACAACCGAGAAATGCGGGCAAGTTCGGCGCCGAGGTGAACGAGGCTCGCCATCCGGGCAAGATCGCCCTCGTGACCTTGACTTTTATCGGCGTGAGCGGTATACACCTGCGGCGACCCCTGTCCGGCCCGCAGTGTCTGCGATTCACGGTCGGCGTGGCGCAGCGCGTACGCGCCGCCGTCCCGCGCCCTCAGATGCGCATCGACGATGTCATCCACATCGATCCGCGCGCGGCCACCCTGGCGCTCCAATTCCATCCAACGGGGCTGACCCGCGCAACCAAATGACTGCCACCATCGTCACCATCTTTCTCGTCGTTTACCTGGGAATGATTCTCGGTGGACTCCCATTCCTGCAACTGGACCGGACGGGAGTGGCACTGCTTGGTGCGATTGCCTTGATCAGCGTCGATGCCGTGAGTCTGGAAGAGGCAGCGGGCTCCATCCATCTGCCGACGGTGATCCTGCTGTTCTCCTTCATGGTGGTGTCAGCTCAGATGCGCCTGGGTGGCTTCTACGACTGGGTCACGCACCGGTTCGTCTCATTGTCATTCAGCCCGCCCGGCCTGCTCGGGGCGCTTATCTTTGGCGTCGCGGCGCTGTCGGCCATCTTCAGCAACGATATCGTCTGCCTGGCCGTCGCCCCAGTGTTGATCGATGCCTGCCAACGGCGGCGCCTCGAGCCAATGCCCTATCTGCTGGCGCTTGCCTGTGCCTCCAATATTGGCTCCGCCGCCACATTGATCGGGAACCCACAGAACATGCTGATCGGCCAGACGTTGCACATGCCGTTTTTCGCCTATGTTGGCGAGGCAATGGTGCCAGTCACCTTTGGCCTGTTGGCAACATGGGCATTGATTACCTGGCAGGTAAAGGGGCGCTGGTCGGCGCCCGCAAGCGCTGCGGGCACGTTCGACGAGGCGGCACGGCGTACCGACGAGGTGCCGCTGGACCGCTGGCAGACTACCAAGGGCCTCGCAGTTGCGGCAGTGCTACTTGTGGCCTTCCTTGTCGGGCCCTGGCCGCGCGAGCACGTGGCCCTCATCGGCGCGGGCGTGTTGTTGATGAGCCGCAAGATGCATTCCACGCGGACGCTTGGCCTCGTCGACTGGGAACTCCTGATCCTGTTCATGGCGCTCTTCGTCGTCAATCATGCGCTACAGCAATCCGGCGTCACCGCCGCCGTCATCGCCGACCTCGCCGCTGCCGGTCTTCACCTCGACCAGCTTGCGCCGCTATTCGGGGCCACCTTTGCTCTGTCGAACCTCGTATCGAATGTGCCGGCCGTGATGCTGCTACTGCCGCTGGCGCATCACGAGATGGCTGGACCGCTCCTTGCCTTGGTCAGTTCGCTGTCCGGCAACCTGTTCATTGTCGGCAGCATCGCGAACATCATCGTCGTGGATGCCGCCGCCAGGCGCAACATCGGAATCGATTGGCGTCGCCATGCGACAGTGGGTGTACCGGTCACACTCGTGACCCTGGCGATATCCGCTGTCTACCTGGCCCTTCGCGTGCATTTCGGCGCTTCGGGGGGATAGCAGCAGACCCTGCTGTCATTTGCGTAGCTGGATGCGTGCGCAATGCGCCTTGATCGCCGGATGTGCCCTTGCCGAAAGCTGTTGCGTGACCCGGTGCTGGCTTCGTTCCAGGCATTGACGTCCGCAAGGTCGGTCCGACCCAGCTGTTGCAGCCACAGGTCAGGTTTCCTTTGTGACGTCATCACCGACGCGCGAGAAGTTTTTCCATCGCGACGAAGAATACGGGGGTGATGTAGAGCGTCAATAACTGCGAGAACACCAGCCCTCCCACAACCGCAATACCTAACGCGCGCCGGGATTCCGCGCCCGCGCCGATGCCCAGAGCGATCGGCATGGTGCCGAGCAACGCTGCCAGCGTAGTCATCATGATGGGGCGGAAGCGGGTGACGCTGGCCTCCAGCATCGCGTCGGCCGCCTTGGCTTTGTCTTTCCCGCGCATCAGGTCCAGAGCGAAATCAACCATCATGATTCCGTTCTTCTTCACGAGCCCCACCAGCAAGATCAACCCGACGAAGCTGAAAAGGTTCAGTTCCTCGCCAGTGCCCCATAGCATCACCAGAGCGCCAAAGACAGCCATGGGCAACGCGGTCAGGATGGTCATGGGGTGAATGAAGTGCTCGTAGAGGACCGCGAGGATCATATAGATCAATATCACCGTTACCAGCAGCAGCACCGGAAGGTCGCGCAGCGAATCCTCGAAGGCCCTGGCGCTACCGGTGAAGCGCCCGCTCACTTGGGCGCCTAATTCTTTGCGCGCCGTCTCGTTGACGGTGGTGGCGGCTTCACCCAGAGCCACGCCTGGCGCCGTGTTGAAAGACAGCGCGACCGAGGGCAGACCGCCATAGTGGTTAACCGCCACCGGTCCCACGCCGGCGCCGATGCGTGCTACGGCCGCGAGCGGCACCGGCTCATTGCCGACGCTGGCACCTGACTGCGTCAGGTACAGCGAATTGAGCGCATTGACATCCGACTGGAAGCGTTTTTCCACTTCGAGGATCACGGGGTACTGGTCGGTCGCGGCGGAAATGGTGCCGACTTTCCGGCCTCCGTAGGCGCTTTGGAGGGTGTCTTGCACCTGCGCAGGCGAAATGCCCAAGGCTGCGGCTTGGTCGCGCAGCATGTCCACGCGAATTTCGGGGTTGCGCAGCTGTAGGTCGGTATTCACATCCTGCAGCTGCGGCAGGTTCGCAAGCGTTTGCATGAACCTGTCCGATGCCGCGTACAACGCCGCCGAGTCGGCTGACTGCAGCACGTACTGCAACGCCGTGCTCGACCCCGGGCCGATCTCGATGGCCGGCGGATTGCGTAGCAGCAACTCCATGCCGCGTACCGCCTGCGCTTTTTGTCGCACCTGCTGGATGACTTCATCGGCCGAGTCCCTTCGTTCACCCAGCGGTTTGAGGCCGATGAGTAACCGTCCGCTCGCGCCCACCGCCCCGTTGCTGCCGACGACGGACATGACCGCGGCCACGTTCGGGTTCTGCCGGACGATGGTGGCCACGCGCTGCTGCTGCGCCAGAAAATCCGCATAGGGTGTGCCGGCGGCCATTCGCGTATTGCCGTCAATTTTTCCGGAGTCCACCTTGGGGATGAATCCCTTGTTGACCGCGACGTAGGCGGCGCAGGTGCCGATGACCACGGCCAGCGAAGTGGCCAGGACGAGCAAGCCGTGAGACATCGCCCATGCCAGGCTGTGGCGGTAGCCATGCTGCAGCCGGCCAAAACCGGACTCGAACCAGCGGAAGATGAACAGGTCGCTTTTGGCCGTGCCCATGAAGCGGCTGGCCAGCATGGGCGTGAGGCTGAGCGACACCAGGCCGGAGAGCAGGACGGAAACCGCCATCGTGACGCCGAATTCGGAGAACAGCCGGCCGACAATGCCACCCATGAACACGATAGGCAGAAACACTGCCGCCAGCGAAAGCGTGATGGAGACGATGGTGAAGCCGATTTCCTGCGCGCCCTTGAAAGCGGCTTCCTCCCGCGTCATGCCCGCCTCGAGGTGGCGCACGATGTTCTCCAGTACCACGATCGCATCGTCAACGACCAGGCCAACCGCCAGCGTGAGCGCCAGGAGCGACACATTGTTCAAGCTGAAACCGAGCAGGTCCATCACGCCGAAGGTGCCGACCAGCGACGTCGGCAGGACCAGCGCGACGATCAGCGTGGCCGAAAGATTGCGCAGGAACAACATGATCACGGCCACGACCAGAACCAGCGAGATGACCAGCGTGAACTCGACGTCGCTCACGCTGTGCTGGATGTAGTCACCGCGGTCGTACAGGACGTCCAGGCGCGCGTCGCCTGGCAGGCTGGCGCGTATTTCCTCGACGACTTTCTTCGCCTCGCGCGTGACGGCGACGGTGTTGGCACCCGGCTGGCGCTTCAGGTTGATCTCGATGGCCCGCTGGTCGTTGACGAATGCGGAGGTCTTGAGGTTCTCCACGCTGTCCTCTGCGCGGCCGACGCCCGCCAGCCGCACGGGCTGCCCGTCCCGCCAAGCGAGCACGAGCCGGCCAAACGCAGCGGCATCCTGCAACTGGCCATCGGCGCGCACCGTATAGGTCCGTGCGGCCCCGTCCAGGGTACCGGTGGGCTGGTTGCTGTTGCCGGCCTGCAGCGCTGCCGTCAACTGGTCGAAACCCAGCTTTCGCGCGGCCAGCGCCTGCGGATCCACGTACAGGCGAACGGCGTAACGCTGCGCACCGTTGATGTCGATCTGGCCGACGCCGCTCACCGTCTGCAGGCGCAGCGCCACCCGGTCCTTGGCGAACTGGTTGAGCTGCGCCATGCCGATCGTCTTCGAACTGAGCGCAAGGTGCATGATTGGCGCGTCGCTGGGATTGGCCTTGCGGATTTGCGGCGCGTCGATCCCCGGCGGCAGCTGACGCGCGGCTTGCGCCAGTGCGCCCTGCACGTCCTGGGCCGCCGCGTCCACGCTGCGGTCGAGCTTGAACTGCAGCACGATCCGGGTGCTGCCGGTGCTGCTTGTCGACGACATGGAATCCAGGCCCTGGATGGCGCCGAAGCTGCGTTCCAGTGGCGTGGCAACCGAGTTGGCCATCGTGTCCGGGCTGGCGCCCGCCAGGCTGATCTCGACGCTGATCGTCGGGAACTCGACGTTTGGCAACTCATTCACCGGCAGCCTGAAGAACGAGAAGGCGCCGAAGACGA
Organism: Cupriavidus sp. 96C5-1; assembly: GCF_057798855.1. Lineage (NCBI taxonomy): Bacteria > Pseudomonadati > Pseudomonadota > Betaproteobacteria > Burkholderiales > Burkholderiaceae > Cupriavidus > Cupriavidus sp. 96C5-1. The sequence continues at coordinate 41,101 of NZ_JBYOJU010000033.1, forward strand.
CGAGCGCCGCCATGAGGACGGTGGTCAGCACCGGCCGGCGGATGAAGACGGCGGTGAAGTTCATGGCGTGGTGGGCACGGATGCCACTGTTGCGACCGCTGCTGTCGCCTGTGAGGCGGCACGCTGCGGCGTGACCGCGGTGCCATCGCGAAGGCTCGCGGGCACGGCAAGGACCACCATCTCCCCGCCGCGCAGCCCGCTGGCAATCACCGCCTGTCCGTCCAGCACGCGGTCCACCTTGAGTTGCCGGATGCGTGCCTTGTTGCCATCCACCACATAGACGTACGCGCCTGCTTGGCCCTGCTGCAGCGCCCGTTCGGGAATCAGCACCGCGTCATCCTGCATGCCGAGCACGATGCGCACGGCATGGAACTCGCCAGGCCACAGGGCTTCGTCGGCATTGGCAAACCTTGCCTTGAGCAGGATGGTCCCGGAAGCGTCGTTCAGCGCGTTGTCGAAGAACACGAGACGGCCCTTGGCGCGCAGCGCCTGCGTGCGGCTGTCACGCGCTTCAACGTCCAGGTCGCCCGCCTTCATGGCTTGCCGCAGGCGCCGCGCATCGTCCTGGGGCAACGAGAAGGCAATATCGACGGGACTAAGGGCATTGATGACGACAAGCGCTGTGCCGTTGCCGGACGAAACGAGGTTGCCCGGCTTGACCAACACGGCGCCGGCACGGCCTGCGATCGGCGTCGTGATGGTCGCGTAGCCCAGGGCGATCCGAGCCTGTTCGATCTGCGTGCGCGTTGCCGCAGCGGCGGCGCGCAGAGTCCGCTGGCTGCTGACAGCCGACTCGTACTCGCGCGCGGTCACGAACTCCTGGTTGGCGAGGGGTTCGAGGCGCGCCTGCGCGGCGGCGGCGTCGTCGGCCAGGGCCAGATCGCGGGCGTATTGCGCCTGGGCCTGGGCCAGCGTGGCCTTCAACGGCTGCGCGTCGAGTTCGAACAGGCGCTGGCCCGCGACGACCCGCTGCCCCTCCGAGATCCACACCTTTCGCAGCACGCCGGACGTTTGCGGCCGCACCTCGACCGATGCCTGCGCGGTCACTTTGCCCACGGCCTGCAACACTACTGGTGTTGGCGCAACGGCAGCCGCGATAACCTGCACGGCCAGCGGCGCGGCGGGAGCTGGTTTGGCGGCCGGCCTGAAGAAAAGCCCCGCGGCGACGGCGAGGCCGAGACACACCAACGCCAGGAACGCTGCGGTGATAAAGGTGCGCCGGCCCTGCGCAGTGTCGGGCGGCTCGGTCTCTGCGATCGGCTTGTCGGTCATGGCGGCTTTTTTTGGGAAAGATCGTTGGGAAATTCAGCGCAAGGCCGAAACGCTGGCAACGCCGACCACGTAGCCCAGCTTTGCCACCGCGAGCCGGGCTGCGTAGCGGGCTTGCACGAGACCGACGCGCGCCTGGGCGCTGGTGCGCTGGGCCACGATGAGTTCGAGCAAGCTGCCCACGCCTGCGCGATAGCGCTCGCGCGCGGCGGACTCCGCCACAGCCGCGCTTTGCAGCACGCTGCGGGCGCCGGTGATGACCGCGCCGGCGCTATCGGCCTCCTGGAAGCTCTGCCAGACCTCCAGGTCGATGGCTTGCGCCTGCTCCTCTCGCAGGGCGACCAGCCGCTCCAGTTGCGCGCGCGCCGCCGCGGTCTGGGCCCGGACGAGGCCGCCGTCGAAGAGCGGGACGCTGAGCGTGAGGCTGATCTGCTGCGTGCTGCGGGCGCTGGAGGGATGGCTCCACTGTCGGGCCGCCTGGACCCCGAGCGACAGGCTTGGCCGGCCGGCCGCCTGCGCCGCTGCGACCCGGGCCTGGCCTTGCAGGACCTGCGCGTCAAGCGCCCCGAGGTCGCTTCGCGACCGGCGCGCCCTCGTCATCAACCGGTCGACGTCAGCCAGGGGCGCGGCATCTGCCTGGGATGAAGGACCGTCGACGTCGTCGATCAGATCAATCGGGATGCCGACCGGGATACCCACCGCCTGCGCAAGGCTTCCCGCCGCGCTGCGTGCCTGTGCTTGCGCCTGGATGAGCTGGACCTGCGCATCGGCCAGCGCGGCCTCGGCCTGCGCGGACTCTCCCACGGTGGCAAGGCCCGACCGCCGGCGCGCTTGCACCACGCTCAGGCTGGCCTGTGCGGCGTCCACGCTGCTCTGCAACGCGACCGTCAATTGCCGGGCACCCAGGTAAGCGTAGCCGGCCTGTTCCACCGCGCTCACCACCCGCTGCAACTCGCGGTTGTACGCGAGTTGGCTGGCCGCGGCCTGCCATCGTGCTGACTCCAGGCCCGCGGCACGGCTGCCCGAATCGAACAGAACCCAGCTGAGGCCCAGCGTGGCCGACAGGCTGCGCGTAACGGATGGGTCGGCAGCGCCCGGATCGCGCGAGATGGACAGGGGCGCCTTGAGATCTACGACGGGGGCGAACAATGCGCGGGCGGCCTCAACCGCGGCAAGGTCCGCCAGCGCGCCGGCCCAGGCGGCGCGGGTGGCGGGATGGTTCATGAGCGCATGAACGCTGAGTGTGGCCAGCGTTTGCGGCCCCTGCGGCAGCACAGGCGCGCCTGGCGCATGGGGACTGGGCGCGGGCATGCCGATGCCCCAGGGTGCTCCCGGCGTGGGTGCGGGCTGGAATGACGCGGGCATGCCCTCGCTTCCCGCATGCACCGTACCCAGCGCGGCGCAGAACGTGATGCCAAGCGCCGCCTGCAGGAGGACGCGAGCCCCGGGAGCCTGCGCGGCAGAGGGCAGTCCATGCATGTAGCGCGTCGCCATCATCGTTTCCTAGTTCAAAGGGCCTTTGAACACAAAGAAGGCACCCAGGCAGATGAAGCCGAAGCCCACCAGATGGTTGAGCGTGAGCCGCTCGCCGAGATAGACGACGGAAAAAACGGCAAAGACAACCAGCGTGATGACTTCCTGCATCGTCTTGAGCTCGGCCGCGCTGTAGATGGAATGACCGATCCTGTTGGCGGGGACCGCGAAGCAGTACTCGGCCAGGGCGATCAGCCAACTCACCAGGACCACCAGGTAAAGCGGACGGTCGCCGAACTTGAGGTGGCCATACCAGGCCACCGTCATGAAGGCGTTGGATACGAGAAGCAAGGCGATGGGCAAGAGCTTGGGAGGCATCGGGAAGATTCCAATCAACGGGAACGCTGCGCTGAGCCGGTGCGGGCATCCGCCGCACCGGCTCAGCGCATGGGGAGCTTGTTCTTACGGCGCGCGGTCGTAGAGCGGCTGCAGGGCGGACAGGCTGGTGCCCATGCTGATGGCTTCCAGGGACGTGCCGAACGCATTGCGCGTGCCCAGCCCGGACGCCGCGAATGGCGCGCCTGTCTGCACGGAAAGTCGCAGGCTCTCGGGCGGGAAGCGCACGATGCTGCCATCGCTCAGGATGACGCCGTTGGCCTCGCCCCGCCGACCGGTAAGCACGGTCTCCACGCGGCCTTCCACCTGCTGGGGCTGCAGACGCTGGGCGCGCAGGTGTGGTGGCAGGACTCGGTCTTCGCCCACCGGCGGTGGCTGGACGTACACGGTGCGCCCGCTGCCGGTGTGGACGATGGCGTCGGCCCTGATCGTGCCTCGCGCTTGCGCCTGTCCGATGATGCGGACGGCGTCCCCCACCTTGACCGTGGCCGTGAGCGCATCGGCCATGTGCGGCGGAAACTTGGCGATGGTTCCGTCGCTCAGGCGCAGCCCGTCGACCTCACCGTAGGGATTGATGAGCATCCGCTGGACCTGGCCTTCCACCGCGTACTGGCCCATCAGGCCGGGGGCATCCAGCCGCTGAGGCGGTGCCGGTGGCAGATCGGGTGCCGGGCCGGGCGGCATGGCATGTGCGCTCAGACTGCACAGGCCGAATGCGAGCGCAGCAGACATGGCGATGAAATGCCTGGACATGGAGAAACTCCTTGGGTTGGGAAGAACACCCAACCTGTGGCGCAAGCACCATGCCTAAGCAGATTTCCCATGAAATCAATGAATTGCATGCATCGGACGTCGTGCACCGTCCGCTCCAGTGACGCCAGGGTGTCACGGAATCGGACACCGGCTTCCGTGCGTCAGCTTCAGTCCAAGTCGAACTCGGCCAGCTTGCGGTAGAGCTGCTGGCGAGACAGCCCCAGGCGCCTTGCCGCCTCCGCGCGGTTGCCGGCCGTCGCTGCCAGAGCGCGCACGATCATTTCGCGTTCCACGCGGGCGACGGCCAGCTCCATAGGGCCGTCCCAGTCAATGTCCAGACCCGGGGCAGGCGCAGCTGGCGTCTGCAACCCGATGTGTTCGACATCGATGACGGTTCCGTGGCTGAGGATGGCCGCGCGTTCCATGGCATTGCGCAGTTCGCGCACGTTGCCGGGCCAGGGGTGGGCCAGCAGCAGCCGGGCCGCCGCCGCGCTCAGCCGCTTGGGCGAGTCACCGCCCAGCAGGCGCAGAAAATGTTCGGCCAGCAGCAGCACGTCGCCCAGGCGCTCACGCAGCGGCGGCAGCCACAGCGGCACCACCTGCAGGCGGTACCACAGGTCTTCCCGGAAGCGCCCCTCCTTGACCGCGGCGGGCAGGTCCCGGTGCGTGGCCGCGACAATGCGCACGTCCACGGGCTGGACGCGGTTGGCGCCGACGGGGGTGATCTCGCGTTCCTGCAGCACCCGCAGGATCTTCGCCTGCGTGGACAGCGGCATGTCGCCTATCTCATCGAGGAACAGGGTGCCGCCATCGGCCTCGCGAAAGCGCCCGATGCGCTCGCTGACGGCACCGGTGAACGCGCCTTTGACGTGACCGAACAGCTCGCTCTCCATCAGTTCGGCCGGAATCGCGGCGCAGTTCACCGCGACGAAGGGCCCGGCGGCTCTGCCGCTGTTGCGATGCAGGGCACGCGCGACCAACTCCTTGCCCGTGCCCGTTTCGCCGAGCACCAACACCGTGGCATCGCTGCCCGCTGCCAGACCGATGCGCTTGAAGACCTGGCGCATGGCCTCGCTGCTGCTGACCAGTTCGGTGCCATCCACGGGCTCTCTTGCGGCAGGCGGCGCTCCGGCCGCCTGATCCCGATCCGGGGTATCGGCTTCTCGCCGCAAGGCCCGCTCGAGCGTTTCGACCAGGGCGGCCCTGGCCACGGGCTTGGTCAGATGGTCGAACGCGCCCAGGCGCATCGCCTCGATGGTGTTGCCGCCGCTCGCATAGGCGGTGAGCATGATGCAGGGCACCTGCGAGATGCGCGCCGCACGGCGCAGGAACGCCAGGCCATCCTCTCCCGGCAGCCGCAGGTCGACGATGGCGGCATCCACGTCCTCGGTGCGCAGCCTGTGCAGGCCCGCATCGGTGGCTTCGGCCTGCAGCACCGCGTGGCCCAGGTCCTGCAGCATTTCTGCAAGGCTGCCGCGGAACGCGGCGTCATCGTCGACGATCAGGATGCGGGCCATGGCAGCTCCATCTCTATGCGCGTTCCCTTGGCCGACTCGGCGAGATAGGCCCGCCCACCATGGCCCTGCACGATCTCGCGCACCAGCGCCAGTCCCAGGCCGGTGCCTCCAGCGCGGGTGGTGGCGAAAGGCTCGAACAGCGTATCGCGCAAGTCGGCCGGAATGCCGGAACCATCATCCGCCACCCACAGCAGCAGTGCACCGCGGCGCATGCGGCGCGCACCAAGCTCGATCTGCCCGCTCTCTCCCGTGTGCGCCATTGCATTGAGCAGCAGGTTGTCAAAGACCCGCGCCATCTGCGCCGGGTCGAACAGCGCAACCCCCCTCGCGCTGGCGGCCAGTTCCGGCTCAACCGCCAGTGTGATTCGTACGCCATTTTTTTGCGCGGCTTCGGCGTGGGCATTGCGCCGCTCCTCCAGCCATCCCAGCAGGTCGACTGCTTGGCGCTCGGCGCGGAATGGTTGCGTCAACGCCAGCAGGCTCGACACCAGCGTTTCCAGGCGCGCCGTTTGCGACAGCACGGCTTCCAGTGCGCCAGCCACACGGGCTTCGCGCAGGTCCGCCGGCGCAACCATCGCGTTCTCCACCTTCATGCGCATCGTCCCCAAAGGGTTGCGGATCTCGTGCGCGAGCCCGGCGGAAACGCGCCCCAGCGTGGCCAGGCGTTCGGACTGGGCCAATTGCTCTCGCAGATGGACCGACTGGCGCTGCCAGCGTGAAATCATCCAGCCCAGCCATGCGCCGGAGACCACGACCAGCGCCAGCAGCAGACTCACCGCGAGGATCAAGGTGTTGACCGTTTCCGCGGCCAACAGCGGTACGCGCAACAGGGTCCAGGCGATCAGGCGCCGGTCATCGGTCTGCACGGGGCAAGCGGCGAAAGCCACGGCTCCGCGCAACCCCGGCCGGACGTCGGTCACGAGGCCTGCGGAATCCTGCGCGCGCTGGGCCGTGGAGGCAATGCGTTCCAACTCGGCACTCGGTACATCGCGCTTGATTCCGGTGCCATCGTAGGTCGGGAAAGCGTAGGCCACCACGCCCGCGTCCGCGCGCCAGAAGCCGCCCTCCATGCCCGGCTGGTCGCGCAGCACCAGATCGAGCACCGCCTGTGCGGCTGCGGGTGCCATGGATTGGTGCCGATCGTCCGCGGACGGGAGTTGCTGGCGAACGCGTGCCGCACCCGCTTGCAGCGCTTGGCAGCTGGTCGAGGCGAGTTGGCGCGCATGCGCAATCTGGGGGCCGGCGCCTTGGCGGCTGAGTATCAGCAGCAGCCACCCCAGCACGAGAGCGACCGCGGCAATGGCAAGCCACAGGATCAGTAGATCACGTCGAACGGATGGTTGCAGCGACAGGGCAGGTTTCCTTTGATGTGTGAGGCACAGATTGGTCAATCGGTGCGCGTTCCGATGGCAACCATCACCTTGCCAGAAGGACATTGCCGTGCAAGGAAACGGTCGGGTGGCCAGCCGTTTCATGACCAAGCGGCTGCACGGCGCTGCGCTTGCTTGTCGAGGTACTCAAGTGCCTCGCTTGCACAACCATCGCAAGGACTTCGTCAAGCGCGCTGAGGATGAAAAGAGACCGACGGCTGACTGAGTGACAATGCCGGCCATTTTAAACGATCAATCCATTTCAAGTACGTTGTTGCGGGCACAACCTGGTTAGGGAAGGTCGCCTCGTTGCCGTTGCGCCCACTGTTGACGTCGTTGGGTGTGCGCACTGGCATCCCCTCGCCGACCCGAACCATCTCCCTGTCGTTGCCTCCTGCGTCCAGGAGTTGACGACCAAGGATGAGTATCAGTGTCGCATCGACGACGCGAGAGTTTACGCCCACGGACGCTGGCCGGAGTTTTTGTTGCAACCAGGTCTCGATCACCGGCGGATGAGATCATCTTCGATGCCGAGGTAGGCATCGCTAACCGGATTGGCTGCGAGCCACCGGGCATGCGAGATTTGGGCTGGGGCCAATCTTAATCGCGCCAGTCATCTTTTTGGAATATGCTTCTTCGATAATTCGTATATTGGGAACCGAAGTGGCTGTATGTACCTGACTTTCGATCTAGGCACCATTATTCTTCTGCACAGTACCTCGTTGATTGCAGGCGCCGCAGCGATCTTGCATAGCCGCAGGCGTTCGTCCCGGCCCATGGGTTTAGGTCGTCTCGCCGTTGCGTTTATTGCTTTGGCAATCGGTGCAGCGCTGGCTGCGTTTGGGGAGCGAGCCGCCTTACCGTCTTGGCTGTGGACGCATTTGAGCCTTCTTTTGGGGATGGTCGCCTATCCGCTGCTCTGGGACGGCATGCGGCGCTTAAGTGGTCGCCGCCGGAGCCTTTACTGGATTCTCATACTGGTGCCCGTGGGATGGTTCGTCATTGGCATAGAGTCGGATTTCCCCCTTGTCAATGCTCAGCGGGCGAGCGTCTTTCACTTGACCGCGGTGATATCCCTGGCGGCTTCGGCAGTCGAGATATGGCTGGACCGACATAGAGAGCTACTGCCTGCGCGTCGCCCGTTGGCTGCGTGTCTCCTGGCGAGTGCGCTGATCTATGCTGTGCGCCTCGTTTGCATCGTTCTTGATATTCCATCGGAACTTGACTTTGCGACTGCTTTTTTTCTTCAGATTTTCTTCAACTTCTGGATTGCGCTGCTGGTTGTGACGCTCGTCAGGGAGCGGCGCGAGGCGGGTCTTCAGCTTGCGGCGGATACCGATGCGCTGACCGGCATCGGCAACCGCCGATGGTTCCTCGGGCGCCTTCCCGCAGCGCCGCTCGCAAACAGCGCTCTCGCGATCCTGGATGTGGACCACTTCAAGCAGATCAACGACAGATTTGGACATCCCGTGGGGGACCACGTGCTGGCGTCGGTTGCTAGAGCTGTCCGAGATGGGCTGCGGGAGGGGGACGTCCTTGCGCGATACGGCGGCGAGGAGTTCGTGCTCTTTCTTCCAAACGTCGGCGAGCAAGATGCCAGAGCGGTCGCTGAACGGCTTCGCCATCGAATCGAAGCAATGTCCGTTGCGATCGACGGCGTGCGCATTGGCGTTACCGCGAGCATTGGTGTGGCCTGGAGCGACCGGAAGGGCGGGGCGTGGGATGCCTGGATACAGACAGCGGACAGTGCGTGTTATGCGGCGAAGGCCAGCGGGCGCAACCTTGTGAAGACGAGCGTCGTGTAAAACCCGCCACCACTTATCCATCGTTCCTGTAGGACGCCGCATCGGCAGTCCGCTGGGCCGCTGCGGACCTCCGGCTTGCGACATGCAGATGGCGAACGAAGAGGAACAATGGTAGTGCCACCGACACACCGACGAGCAGCCCCAGCAGGCACAGCGGACCACTTCTGATTGCCAGGCGACGCGACTCTGACAGCGTAAAGACGATTGTGACGATCCCGGATACCAGTACATCCATCGCGAAGAACCTGCCAATGGCATTGGCGAAGAGTTCCGCCAGGAACAGGCGAACATCCAGGCCGTTCTCAAGCAGGAAGGGCATGAAGAAGTAAAGGGGTAGCGCGGCCCCAAGTACGGTCAGAATGAGATAGGCAGTTCGTGTTTCCATATCGTTTTCCTTTAGGCTGGTGTGCAGCAACGCTGGCCACGGAACAGGATCCGCTCGGGCAGGCTTCAGCCGGTTTGGGACCGCCAAACGCACGCATACCAACGCCATCGCTGTATTGGAGCGAAAGGGCCGTCCGGCCCGGACTACCGATGCGAGCCGATGGCATAGGCAAGCGCCGATCTGGTCACCCGAACCAACCTGCTCGCTCGGTGGGAGTCTTCGCCATCGTCTGGCTGGTTTGGAAAGATCGCTGCATGCGGCAACATCGATAGAGACGTGCAGATTCAGGCCCCCGTGGAATGGGGAAGCCCGATTCTAGCTGGTTCAATCGCTGTTGAGACCTCCCAATATTTGGAGTCAGAGCAAGGGCGAAGGCCCCTCGCCGGTCACAGGGAAACGGACAACGTCACGCTGACTATCGGCAAGCTTTCGGTCGTCGATATCTTTGACACGAATTCCTACGCGCACGATCCACGCTCGGACTTCCTGATATGGGGAGCTACGCGGATGCCGTCAGTCTGGCCAGGCAAAGCCTGCCGCACCGTTCTGTCACTGGTCCATGTACGCGACGATCAAGGCAAGCCGAGCGCCGTGGAGGCTGGCAGCTTCCCTGTCACCAACGCCAAGGAGAGCCTCGAAGCCCTTGATACCGCTGTCGCCGCCTTTGCGTCGGGTACCGGACCGTGGTCAACCATGGCGGTCGAAACCGAGACCGCGCCAGGTTGCGGCTCTTTGCCGTCGCCCACCGGCGGTGGCGAGCGGTAGATGGGCGGTGTGCGTCCACCACCGGTCCGTGCCTTTCGTGCGCTTCGCCCCGGCCGGAGCGGACTCCTGCGCCGGCGGCGCTCAGAGCTTGTCCATCAACAGGACCAGCCCCATCCCCTTGATGGCAACGCCCTTGCCGTGGCGGACTTCGCCCTCGAGATGCGCCAGGGTGCCTTTCATCTTCTCGCTCGGTGTCAGGGCCGATACGGTCCAGTGCATGCGCAGCGTGTCCCCAGCGCGGATGGCAGACAGGAAGGAGAAGGAGAAGTCGACGCCGACCATCGGCGTGATCTCTGAAAAGTGCGTCGCCACCATCGAGGTGAACAGGCTCATGATGTGCGGGCCGGCTGCAATGATCGAGCCGAACCGCGTCGTCCTGGCATAGTCCTCATCGTGGTGCAGAGGATTGAAGTCTTCGCAGAGTCCGGCGAACTTGGCAATGTCTTCGCGCGTCACCAACAGATCGCGGTGAAATGTATGCCCTGGGGCAATGACAGTGTTTCCGAATTGCACGGCAACCTCATCGAGAATGTAGTCTGAAACCAGCATCGTTGTTCTCCCCTACCTGAGCAGGCCGTCTGGGCTGTGCCAGATGCCGTCCTCGCGCCCGCCCCGCTCGCGTTCCCTGTCGCTTTCGTCGGCCCGGCTGACGATCCCGATCCCTCTTGCCACCAGGCGCCCCCGTGCGTCGAGGATGCCGGCCTCCGCGTATACCATGCCCCGCGTCCTGCGCGTCGCATGGCAGTCGACCGAGAAGGCGCCGAATCGCAGCGGCGCCAGGAAGTGGACCGAGAGGTCTACCGTTCCGCACTTCCGGCCCTTGAAGTGGACGATGCCGACGATGGACATCGCGCAGTCCATCAGCGCGGCGATCGTCGCGCCGTTGATGGCGCCGGTGCCGAGCCCGCCTTGATGGAACAGCGCGGGCCTGGCCACGGAGAGCCGCGCCCGGTAGGCATCGCGCAGGCAGACCGTTGCACCGAGGTGCTGGATGATGGCGCCTTCATTGAAGGTCCGCTGCCACTTTTCCCTTTCTGCCGGTACCGCCGGGAAGCGGATGGCGGGGCCGGGCGGCGGGCGCTCCTCGCCGCCGTCGTGGTCCGGGGCTTCGCCTAGGCCGCTACCGCGCTGTGCCGTGGCGCCGCCGCGGCAGCTGCTTGCGTTGGCCGCTGCAGCCTCGCGCCGTCCTTCTTGCTCCAGTGGAACGGGGTCCAGATGAACTGGCTCCAGTAGCTCTCTGCCACTTCGATCCATGTTTGCAAATTCTCCTTCGATTGCAGGCTCTTTTCCAGCGAGACCACCTGCCAGCTATAGACCGCCTGGCTGTCGCGACAGCCGTCGCAGTGCCCCGAGGTACAGCAGACCTCCAGCGTTTCGAGGTCCGGCTTGTAGGTATTGAAGAAGGGGAGCACCGCGTTCCCGTTGCGGACCCGCTCGCTGTTCGCAGCGTGGTCGCTGCTCACGCTCGGACAGGTCTGGCCCGAGAATTCGCCGCACCACGCCTTTCCGGTCAGCACGCCGGCGATATGCTCGGGATGGCTCAGGATGGTGTCCTGATAGCGCTGCTTCACTTCCATCACTTCATCCAGCAGCCGGCGCTGGTTAGCGGCCCGCAAGGGGTGGCTGGTGTTGTATTCGCTGTAGAAGTTGATGGTCACGCGGTTTCCGTTCTCGTGGATGCGCCGCACGGTCTCCCGCACATAGGGAACGCTGCGTTCGGTGACAGCGAACACGAAGGTGGGCCGCGGGTCGTAGCGATAATTGCGCAAGGCCTGGTCGAACAGGCCCGTGAAGCGCCTGCCGCCGGGCTTGATGGCGCGCAGCTCGTCATCCAGCGGTCCGCCGCCGAACACGGAAACCAGCATGCCCACGTTGCGAAAGCGCTCGTCGTTAGGCAGCGCCTTGTATCCGTTGGTCGAGATGGTGACGTACCGCATCCGCTTCACGAAGGCCTCGATGCGATCGAGGAAGAGCGTCGGCTCGCCTCCGATCAGCAAGGCGGCATTGACGCGCTTTTGCCGCTGCGCATCGATGAAGTCTTCCCACGCGGCGAGGCTCTTGGCTTCCGTCGAGGCCTTGTCATGGCCGAAGGCGAAGAACCAGCAGCCGTCGCAGCGGATATTGCAGGCATTGGTGAGGTGGTATTCCGAGATCCTGACGCCGCTGCCGAAGGCCCTGACGGCCTTGAACCGGTTTTCCAGCGCGGGGTCACCTTCCAGCAGCGTCTCCAGGCGTTGCGCCAGCCATTGCTTGCGCTCCAGCCGGGCCGTGCGCGCCGCCGCGCCGCTCTTGTCCGCGGGATCCGCCGGCATCACAGATATCTCCGGTTGACCAGGTCGTCCGGCACGGCCAAGCCGAGCGACTGCAGGCGGGGCCGGGTCTTGCGGATGAAGCGGTCGCGCAGTTCCGCATTGGTGGTCTGGCGCAGCCCCCACTCCACGTAGAGGGGAGTGCGCACCGAATCGGTCTTGCCGCAGAGATCGAGCACGATGGGCCAGAAGCGGTTCAAGGCCTCCTGCGCCGCGGCGCGGCCCGCCGGCGCTTCGCAAGCCTGCTTGACGATGCGATAGCCGTGCGCGACGTGGATGTGCTCGTCCTTGATGATCTGGTCGATGAATATCTTGGCGAACGGCTGGTAGCTGGACTCGGCGAACTCCAGCAGGTGGTCGAGCACCACCGCCTCCCCAAGGAAGGAGAAGATGCCGCGTTCCATCCAGGTCTCGACCCCGCGCACCAGCTCGTTCGGGTAGAGCGGGCGCTCCATCATGTCCTGCCCGAGCATATGGCTGGTGTCGATGCCCAGTTCCTGCAGCACGGCGGCGCCGAGCATGTAGTGGTTCATCTCCTCGGCGGCCCGCTCGCAGCAGACGAACTTCTCGAGCGCCGTCGGCGCAAGCGGGTAGAAGATGCGCGTGTAGTCATCGGCGCCGGTCAACTCTCCTTCAGTGTGGACCAGCATCAGATGCGTGGCAAGCGCCTGGTACTCGTTGGGCATCTGGTGGAAGGCCTCGGCCGATTGCACCGAGTGCCGCGCTGCACGGACCTTGATCGTCTCTGCTGTGCCTGTCATTGCCACCTCCTGTCTCCTAAGCTGGTGTATGGAGCGAATAGAATGCAGAAGCAGTCTAGATGAGACGCCGGATCAGGCAGATGTCATATCTTGCTGAAAGACTCAAATCTTGCGAATGATTTTTCCGCCGCGCCGGAAGGCGGCCGGGGTGATGCCGGTGGACTTGCGGAATTGCCTTGTAAACGTGTATTGACAGACGAAGCCCACTGCCAGCGCGATCTCCACCAGCGGCAGTTCTGAGAACGCCAGCAGGTGCTCGGCCCGCGCGATTTTTTTCGCCAGGACGTGCTGATAGGGCGTGCGTTGAGCCGCGGCCTTGAAGGCCCGGCTGAAGTGGAACACGCTGAGTCCCGCCACTTCGGCCAGGTCTTGCAGCGTAATCTGGGCGTCGATGTTCGCCTCGATATACTCGTCGACCCTGCGCAGGCGATGCGCCGCCAGGGTCTCGACCGGCAGGCGCGGGCGCGATGCGGGCAGCTGCCGGGAGACGAGATAGAGCGCAAGCGACTGGGCGGTGATGTCGGCGAAGAGCTGGCCGCAAGGGTTGCCCCGCGCCAGTTCCTGGGCAATCTGGTGTCCCGTCGCCAGCAACAGGCTGTCGGCGCACAGCGCCGGCGCCGGCACGCCCTGGAAGCCGGGCATGCCCAGTTCCGCGCAGACTGAGTCGACGACCGAGCGGCCGACGGTGATCATGTACAGGCTGCCGAGCTTGTGAGGATAGCGGGTCTCGTGTGGGCAGCCATGCGGGACGAAGGCGGTGAACCCGTGCCGCTGCGTTTCCGGGTACCACCTGCCATCCAGGCGGCGCTCGGCGCGCGTGCCGGGATCGAGCTTGACCATGAAGTAGTGGTTCTCGACAACATGCTCGACCGTCGAGAAGGCAGCCTCGCCGCTGCGCAACTCGAAGGACAGCCCATCCCATCTGCTGTGCTCGCTCGACTGGAGCGCAGGCGCCCCGAACAATTGACGGACATCGGCGGCGTTAGCGTAGTCGAACACCGGCAGGTTCATCGATCGGCCCTCGCGGCAGTATTTCGATTGGCACAAGAATGCGCGGACTCGGGACATCGGCATATGCATCGTCGGCATCGATATGCTGCGCCCAGGGCCATGCTGCCTTGTCCGCAGCGGTCGGCGGCGGCATGGTCAGCGAATTGTTCCATACAATTCATTTGCGTTCAAATGTCTTGTCGGCCGCCGCCCCGCTTTGGCGCGGTCTCCTGAGCGCTGGACTTCAAGGTGGATCGAAGGTGCCCGGAAGGCGCGCTCGCGATCGGCACCGCTGATCGCATCGAGCCAGGCTGGCCCTGGGCGAGGGGCGGTCACATCATCGGGTAAACCTCGAACGGCATTCGCATACAGGTGGCACAGCTTGCCCGGAGCTTCAATTCCCGGGTGTGTTCGCCGGTGGCTTGCCAGGGCAGCTTGGCGACGGCCACCAGTAAGGCGCGCACGGGCCTGATGGCGTCGATCAGCCGCTGCCTGATCGCAGACGACCGGCTCGGTGTGCGCTGAGTGCGCTTGGCGGCCACCAACTGGGCCAGATGCGAGCGCAGTTCGGCATCTGCTACGCTGCCGCGCCCTAAGCTAGGCGGATCAGCGCAACTACAATGAAAATTGGCGAGTGTCCTGAGTCCGGTCCCAGAGTTGCAAGGCGATATGCAGGCTGGCGATAAGCTCGCCGCATGCGGGCATCTGCCCGGCCGACCAACGGTGGAGGCGCTATGCAAGGAAGCAATGACAAGGTACGTGTTGCAATTTTTGCCATGGTGATTTCACTGCTTACCGCATGCGGTGGGGGTGGAGGCGGCTCGGGTGGCGCGGCCGCCCCATCGGGCGGCATTCACCTGCAAGTCGTCTCGTTCGGCGACAGTCTGTCGGACGTTGGGACTTTTGCGCCGATCGCTAGCGCAGTCGGCGGGGGGCGTTTCACGACCAATCCGGGGCAGGTGTGGACTCAGGATGTTGCGCAATACTACGGTGATACGCTCACCGCTGCGTTTACGATCGATGTCACTCATGCGTTGAGTGCGCAAGGCGGCCTCGGCTATGCGGAGGGCGGCGCCACGGTGGCAACGCCGGCAAACCTGTACGATTTTCTTGCGGACGTGATCGGCAACGTCGAAATGCCCGTCAACCAGCAGGTTTCGAGCCATTTGGCCGCTCACGGGAGCTTCAACTCCAATCAACTGGTGCTGGTCTTTGCTGGCTCGAACGACGTGCTTCGCGCCGGGGCGCTGCCGGCCGCGGCACAGACCGTGCAGACAGCGGCAACCACCCTGGCTCAAGTTGTCGCACAGATCGTCCAGAACGGCGCCACGCATGTCGTGGTGGTCAATGTTCCAAATATCGGACTATCGCCCAAAGGCTTCGCCTCGCCCGACGGCGGGGCAAACCTGACGCAACTATCGCAAATGTTCAACGATAGCTTGAACGCTGCCTTGCAGGCCGATGGCCTGCAAGGCAAGGTCATCCAGATCGATTCTTTTACATGGGAGAACCAGATCATCGCGAACTTTCAGGCCAATGGCTTCGTCGTGTCAAACACCGGCGTCGCCTGCGACCCTGTGAAGACGCCCAAGGACACGGCCTTGCTGTGCTCACCGGCTACCTACGTGACGGCCAATGCCGACCAGACATACATGTTCGCCGACGAGCTTCATCCGACGACGCGTCTGCATGCACTGTTCGCCCAGTTCGTGGAGCAGCAGATCGCAAGGAGCGGTCTTGGTCACTGAGCCTGGGAACAGGATGACTCACCAACAGAATCGTCGGGTTCTCACACGTTCGGTCCGACCTCGTCTTGCTATCGCGTCGAGCATGGCGAACGGGTCACGCTGGCCGGCGCGAACAGTTCAGGAAGACCAGATGCTGGATGATCCCAAAGGTGCGGCTCGCTATTGCCTGGTCGCGCCCCTGTCTGATCTGTTCGGTCGCCTTCCGCCGTGTGTACACGTCCATGGGCTGCAGCTTGCCGTTGCCGGCCACCAGCTTCTACGAGCCGAACCTGAAAAGTGAACTCGTAAGGCTCCGGTCTCATTGCGGCCGCATCAAGGTGTCTGCAACGTGCCATCCGCCAACCGCGTTTGCGTCCATGTCGTGACGTTGTGTTCGCAGGGATACCTGGCGGCCTCGACCTCGTCGAGATCGACACCCAGGCCCGGCTTGTCGTTCGCATACACGTAGCCCTGGCGGAATTCCGGCAGTCCCGGGAACACATCGAGCAGCGCCTCCTTCGGTCCTTTGATCTCCTGAATGACGAAGTTCGGCGGCTCCGTCCCCGACCATTCCTGCACGCCGAAGTTGCGTGCGGCCAGGTCGATATGGATGTTCGCCGCATGCGCCAAGGGCGACATGTCGCCAGGGCCGTGCCAGGCGGTACGCACGCCGTACTGCTCGGCGAAGAGCTGCAGCTTGCGGCCAGGGGTAATGCCGCCGACCTGGCTCAGATGGACGCGAATGAAGTCGATCAGCCGCTCCGCGATCAACGAGCGCCATTCGAAGGGATGGTTGAAGAGCTCACCCTGCGCCAGCGGCGTGGTCGTCTTGGCGCGCAGTTGACGCAACCATTCCCCCTCCTCCAACGGCATCGCGTCCTCGAGGAAGAACAGCGCATAGGGCTCGAGCTCGCGGGCGAAGCGGATGGCATCGACCGGCTTCAACCGCTCGTGGACGTCATGGCACAGTTCAATGTCGAAGCCCAGGCGGCTGCGCAGCTCGTCGAACATCTTGAGCGTCTCGCGCATGTACTTGCGGCTGTCCAGATAGATCCCGTCCGGTGCGCCCCGGGGCGCCGAGGCCGGCGCCGGCCCGAAACCGCCGCCACCATAGCCCCCGCTCTGGCAGCGGATGTGGGTAATACCTTGCTCTCGATAGCGTTGGATGTTGTCGCTCAGCTCCTCGACATCCCTGCCATCCGCATGGCGATAGATGGGGACACCCTCGCGGCACTTGCCGCCGAACAGTTGGTACAGCGGCAGGTTGGCGAGCTTGCCCTTGATGTCCCACAGCGCCATATCCACACCGGACATGGCGTTGTTCTCGATCGGGCCATTGCGCCAATAGGCATTCTGGTGCACGAGCTGCCAGATCTCCTCTATGGCACTCGCGTCGCGTCCTACCAGGAGAGGCTTGAGATAATCTTCGACCACGCACTTCACGGCCAGTTGCCGATAGGAAAAGGTGGCGCAGCCCAGCCCGTACAGGCCAGGTTGGTTGGTGTCGATGCGCACCACCATCAGGTTGATGCCCTCGGGGGCGGTCAGAATGGTGCGGACGTCAGTGATCAGAATAGTCATGGAGTGCGCTTGGATAGGCTTGGAGAAACGGAGGGTTACTTCTGCAGGTTCATCTTGGCCAGCAGTCTCTTGAAGTTGGCCGAGGCCTCGTTCATGAAGCGCTGGAAAGATTCGCCGTCAAGATAGGCGGGCTGCAGGTTGGCGCGCGCCATGGCGTCCCGGAAGGCCGGGTCTTCGGCAGTCTTCCGGGCCACCTCACGCAGGTAGTGCACCGCCTCGGGCGGCGTCCCCAGCGGAGCGCCCAGACCGCGCCAGGTGCCCATCACCAGGTCGACGCCCTTTTCCTTGAAGGTCGGTACCTTGTCGTACGGCGGCGGCAAGTGGTGGTCGGCCATGGACACCAGCACGCGGACTTTGCCGGCGGCGACATGCTGGCCGATCTCGGCCGGGCTGACGGTGATCGCGTCCACATGGCCGCCAATCAGTGCGAGCACGCTGGGTGCCGCACCCTGGAAAGGCACGTGGTTGAAGCGCGTACCCGTCTTCTCCTCCACTGCCGCGGCCGCCAGATGCCAGATGGTGCCGCTGCCGGCATTGCCCATCGCCACGCTGCCGGGCTGATTGCGCGCCTGGGCCAGAAGGTCATCGATGGATCGCCAGGGCGAGTCGGCGCGTACCGCGATCAGGCCGGGATCGCCGTTGAGCCGAGCGATGGGAACGAAGTCGGCGGCCGTGACCTTGGTCATGCCCAGATGCGGCAGGATGGTCAGTTCGGCAATCAGCACGCCGATCTTGTAGCCGTCCGGTTGGGCACGCTGGACCTCGGTCATGCCGATGCCTCCGCCCGCGCCCGGCTTGTTGCTGATGACGAAGGGCTGGGAAGCGTACTTCTTCGCGGTGTCGGCAAACACGCGCGCCATCACGTCGGTGCCACCGCCGGCGGTCGAGGGCACCACAATCTCGACAGGGCGTTGCGGGTAGTCGGCTGCGAGGCCCAGGCCGGGGGCCACAAGGGATATGGCCAGAGCCAGGGCAGGCAGGAAGCGGCGCAGGCAATTCATGGTTGTCTCCTGTAGTCGGATTCGAACGGGATATCGGGAAAAGAACATCGGCCGGAGGCGGGCGAGGCGGCGTCAGAGCACCGACAACCAGCCGCCGTCCACGTAGATGATCTGGCCGTTGATGTAATCCGACGCGGCAGACGACAGGAACACCGCGGTTCCGATCAACTCCTCCGGCTTTCCCCAGCGCTTGGCCGGATTGCTGCTCTTTACCCAGGCATCGAACTCGGCGTTCTCGATCAGCGCCGTGTTCATGTCGGTCAGGATGTAGCCGGGGCCAATGGAGTTGACCTGGATGTCGAACTGCGCCCACTCGGCAGCCATGGCGCGCGAGAGCATCTTGATCCCGCCTTTGGCCGCGGTGTACGGCGCCACGGTGGCGCGTGCCGCTTCGCTGGTCAGCGAACCGATATTGATGATCTTGCCGCCGCGGCCACGCGCAATCATGCGCCTGGCGGCTTCCTTGCCGACGATGAATGCACTGGTCAGGTTTGTATCGATCACGCGCTGCCAGTCCTTCAGTTCCAGTTCGACCATCGGCATGCGGTACTGGATGCCGGCGTTGTTGATGAGGATGTCGACTTCCACGCCATCCCGATCCAGCGCGGCAAAGGCAGCGGCCACGGCCGCCTCGTCGGTCACATCGAACGCCGAGCAGCGGGCGTTGTGGCCCATTGCCTGCAGCTTTGCCACGGCCTCGTTCGCCTGCTCGGCGCTCCGGTCGTTGATCACCACGGCGGCCCCGGCATCGGCCAGCCCTTGCGCATAAGCAAAACCCAGGCCGCGGCCGGATCCGGTCACCAGTGCGGTACGGCCGGTCAGATCGAATAATGTTGACATCGTGTGCTCCGTGTATGGAAATGATTGGCCTTCGCATGCCAGCGAGATCGGCTAGACCGAAGACTGAGAGATCCGCTCGGCCTGATCCGATCCGCGCTGGAACGTGGCATCAGTGTATTGTTGGGAGAGCGGCGTCAGAACTTGTGGCGCAGCCCCGCCATCACGCCGAGCCGGCTGCCATGGCCGTAGAACGGGGTGACAAAGTTGGGCTGGCTGGCCAGCGTGCGCCAGGCGCCCGACATGCCCGTATAGTCGCTCTCCAGATAGACATCCGTGCGCTTGCTGAATGCATAGGCAAGGATGGCTCCGCCGGTGATGCGATTGCCGGAATCCCCGTTGTGCTTCAGACGGTCGTAGATGGCCAGGCCGGTCAGCGTCCATGCCCCGCCAAAAGCATAGGTCGCACCGGCAGAGAAGGAATGACTGCGGTAGTCGGCGGTGCCGACGTTGCTGTCCGTATAGCCCAGGAAGAATTTCGCGGGGCCTGCGCTATAGGTGCCACCCAGGCTCCAGACCTTCTGGTTGCTGTTCGGCACCGAAACACCGAAGAAGCTGGCCGTGTCTCGCATGACCTGGTAGCCGCCGCCGATCATGAACGGGCCGGACGCGTAGCTGAGGCTGGCGCCTGTCGACGAGGATCGGGCAATGCTCCCGGCCACCTCCCCGAAGGCGTGCTGAGCGGCAACGCTGAATCCGCCAAAGATGGCCGAGTACTTCAGCATATTGTCCTGGCGAGCGCCGCCCGTATAGTTGCCCCCCTGGTACCCGAGCGTCGCCAGATTGGGCAGCCCCAACGCGTTGTAGTTGCCCATGACCTCGTGAATTACCGTGTATTGCCGTCCCAGCGAAACGGTACCGAAGTCGCCTTGCAGACCGAGGAATGCCCGGCGTCCGAAGAGCCGATTGCCTTGCTGACTCTGACCTGTGTCGGGGGCAAAGCCGGATTCGAGCACGAAGATCGCCTGGTAGTTGTTGCCAAGCTCCTCCTTGCCGAGCAGCCCCCATCGGCTGCCCGTCTGCGCACCATCGCTCATCTGCAGCTTGCCGTTGCCGGCCGCATTCTCATTCGTGCTGTAACGGATGCTGGTGTCGACCAGGCCAAATAGCGTGACCCCCGACTGTGCAAACGCCGGTAGACTGGCACCGCCCAGGGCGAGCAGCGAGAGCAGTTTCTGTTTCATAGAGTTCTCCTGTCGTGTTTTTATGCATTGCTGGTGCCGGCAAAACCAAACAAGCCCGTCTCGAGGACGTGCGCCCCCCTCCCCGCGCCGGCCCGGCAGGGGAACTTGCGAACTATCCAGGGAACCAACCCGCCCCGACTCCCTGCCTGGTGCAGGCGGGAGCGCGCCTCGTTCATCGCGAGTGATGGGCGGCAGGAGTCGATATTTATTCTGAAGGGAGAGCCGTCATCTCACATGACCTCGGGCTGGCTTCGATGCCTTGGTATCGGCGCATGTATCGATCAACAATATCCGGGGCGCGCTCCATCTCAGGCCTCGGCACCGAAGTCGATCAGCACCTTCATCGCCTGCTTGCGGTCGCTGGCAAATTCGAAGGCCTCGACGGCGCGATCCATGGGGAATGCGCACGTGACGACCGGCGTCAGATCGACCCGCTTGTCGTTGATGAGCTGCATGGCCAGGGCGAACTCCGCATGGAAGCGGAAGGAGCCGGTAATCGCCAATTCCTTGGCCACAATCAGGTTCTGCGGCACGCTCACGTCACCGCCCAGGCCGAGTTGCACCACCACACCGCGCGGGCGCATCGTCTCCAATCCGCTGCGCAGCGCGCGCTCGTTCCCGGAGCATTCGATCATGACGTCGATCTGCCCCTTGTCGGCTGCATAGCGCTGCACCCAGCCGGGATCCGTAGCCACGTTGATCGTCCTGTCGGCCCCCATGGCCTTGACTACCACGAGCGGCTCATCAACGACATCGGTCGCAATGATCTCGGCTGCGCCATGCAGTCGTGCGGCCGCGACCACCATCGCGCCGATGGGACCGCAACCCGACACCAGCACGCGCTTGCCGAGCAGCGAACCCGCACGCGAGACGGCATGCAACCCGACGGAGAAGGGTTCGGCGAGCGACGCGGTTGACATCGGGATCCCGGGAGCGACCTTGACGCACTGCATGGCGCCGCACACCAGCAAGTTGCGGAACGCGCCCTGGATGTGGGGCGTGCGCATGGCGCTGCCGAAATAGCGCATGTCCAGGCACTGGTTGGGCAGCCCCTCCAGGCAGTAGCGGCAGTGGCCGCAAGGCAGGCTCGGGTTGACCGCGACGCGCTCGCCCACCTGCACCGCGGTTACATCCGGCGCCACGGCGGCGACGGTGCCCGCCACTTCATGTCCCAGGGCCATCGGCTCCTGGATACGAATGGCGCCAAAGCCGCCCTGGTGAAAGTAATGCAGGTCGGAGCCGCAGATGCCGCCCATCCCGACCCGCACCAGTACCTGGCCGGGCCCGAGATCTCCCACCTCCCGTTTGTCCAGTCGCAGGTCCTTGGGGGCGTGCAGCACCAGGGCAAGATAGCGTTCGGTCATTTCATCGACTCCTTGGAATGCGTTGAAGCCTGGGGCACCGGGTCAGTTCGACACGGGCCACAGCACGTTGACGAGGTTTTGGCCGCCGAGCCAGCGGCGAATGTTGTCGGAAATGGTTTCCTGCCGGCGCCGCACGGTGCCGGCGGTCCATCCCGACATGTGCGGGGTCATCACGACATTCGGCAACGACGCGAAGTCGAAATGGGACGGCGCACACTCGGGCCGGTCCGGCGTCGGATAGCGGTACCAGGTGTCGATGATGGCGCCGCCGATGCGGTGGCTCGCCAGGGCGTCGAAAAGCGCCCGTTCATCCATCACCGCACCACGGCCGACGTTCATGATGACGGCATCGGGCCGCATGGCAGCAAACGCCTCGCCACTGACGATGCCTGTCGTCTGCGCCGTCAGGGGCAACGAGACCACGATGGCATCGGCCGATGCCATGAAGGCCGGCAGCTGGTCCAGCCCGAAGCACTGATCGACCCGCGCATCGGTGACCGGGCTTCGATTGGCCACCGTGACTCGCATGCCGAATGCCTTGACGCGTGGCAGGATGGCCTGGGCGATGTGGCCGAAGCCGAGCAGGCCGATGGTCTGGTCGCCCAGCTCGGTGCGCAGCGCGGTGGGACGGCCGGCCCAGTAGGTCCACCGCTGGCGCCGCAGGTCCGCATCGGCTTGGGCGAAGGGAACATGGCGCTGCAGCAGCGCCGCCATCACGTACTCGGCGATCGCATGCTCGTGCCCGAAGCAGTTGCACAGGACAGCACCGGACGGCAGCAACGCCGTGTCGATCGCGTCGGTGCCCGCGGCCGGCGCATGGAACAGCCTCACTTGCCTTGGGGAGGGCAAGGTCTCGTTCAGCTTGATGCCAACAATGACGTCGGCGGTTTCATAGTGCTCGCGCTCCCCCGGACCCATCAGGGTGTCGCTGAGGTCGACGATCCGGTGCCGGCGATCGACCATCGTGTCGAAGCCCTTGCGGAAGTTGGCGGCATTTTCGCCGTGAAAGGCGATCTTGATTGTCTTCATGGTGTCACTCGGTTCGGGGTGGTCATGGCGGCTCAGGCCACCCGCGAGAGCGCCGGGACGGCGATGCGCTGCCCATCTCGGTCGAACAGGACGGCCTCGCTCAGGTCGAGGGACAGGCGCACCGGCTGGCCCGCGCGCAGGTCGCTGTAGCCTTGCACCACGACCATGACTTCAGCGCTGCCTTCGCCGTCGTCCCGGTGGGCCGTGTTGGCGTGGGCAAGCCTGACGCTCACGATGGACTCGGCCCCGACGTGCTCGACCAGCGCCACCTGCCCCGCCAGCCCGCCGCTGCCGCCAATGCCGAGCGCGTGGGCCCGGATGCCAAGGAGCACCTGGCGCGTGGACGCCTGGCCCGCTGCCGCCAGATGCGGTGGCAATGGCAGGACGGCCTCGCCGACGACGAGACCTCGCTGGGGCTCGATGCCCGCTTCGAGCAGGTTCATAGGCGGCGTGCCGATGAAGCGGGCCACGAAGGTGTTGGCCGGGTCGGCGTAGATCTCGCGGGGCGTGCCGAACTGCTGCACCACGCCGTCGCGCATCAGCGCGATGCGGGTACCCATGGTCATCGCTTCGATCTGATCGTGGGTGACGTAGACGAACGTGCCGCCAACCTCGCGGTGCAGCTTGATGATCTCGGCGCGCATCGAGGTACGCAGCTTGGCATCGAGGTTGGACAGCGGCTCGTCCATCAGAAAGACGTCCGGCTGGCGCACCATTGCGCGACCCAGCGCCACGCGCTGGCGCTGGCCGCCCGACAGCGTGCGCGGGTACTGGTCCAGCATCTGGGTGAGCGCCAGCGTTTTCGCAGTGCGCTCCGCCAGCTCGCGAACGGCCGGTGCCTGCTCGATGCGCCGCTTGGCAATTGCGCCAATCACCGGCAGGTGGAACCACCAGCGGTGCTGCCGCATGATGAGCGGGAAGGTGATGTTGCGACGCACCGTCATATGCGGGTACAGCGCGTAGGACTGGAACACGAATGCCATGTCGCGCGCGCTCGGCGGCAGCGTGTCGACGCGACGCGCGCCGACGTGGATCTCGCCGCTTGTCACCTGCTCCAGGCCGGCCAGCATGCGCAGCAGCGTGGACTTGCCGCAACCGGAGGGGCCGAGCAGGACGAGGAACTCGCGGTCAGCGACGTCGAACGTGATCCGGTTGGCGGCGGTCTTGCCGCCAAAGATCTTGGTCACGCCCTTGAGGGAAATCGATGCCATAGTGGGGTTTCCGAAATAAATCAGCCCTTGACGCTGCCCGCGGTCATGCCGGAGACGACGTAGCGCTGCACGAAGAGGTAGAAGACAACGGCGGGCAAGGTGTACATCAGCCCGATGGCCATCACGGTGTGCATCGGTGTGCTGAGCTCGCCCACGAAGCCGGCCAGGCCAACGGACGCGGTTTGAAGCCCCTGATCGCTGATCAGCGTCTGGGCGAACACATACTCGTTCCAGCCATGGAAGAACGCGATCACGGCGGCGGCAGCCAGGCTCGGCGCCACGAGCGGCAGCACCACGGTCAGCACGATCCCCAGCCGCGAGCATCCGTCAATGCCGGCTGCTTCCTCGATGTCGATCGGCACGCCGTCGATCGCACCCTTCAGGATGAGGGTGATCACCGGCACCGTGAACGCCGTATTGGCCAGGATCAGCCCGGTGAGACTGTTGAGCAGTGATAGTTGGCCAAAGATCGCGTACAGCGGCACGACCAGCATCGCCTCGGGCAGCATCTGCGTGACGAAGAGCGCGACGCCCAGCACCGCCACCGCCCGCATGCGGTAGCGCGACAGCACGTATGCGGGCAGGATCGCAAGACCGATGCTCAGGGCGGCCGTGCCGAAGGCAACGATGGCGCTGTTCTTCAGCCAGGTGGCAACCGCCGTGGCACTGAAGGCGTGACCATAGACCGCCCACTGCGACAAGTCAGGAAGCAGCCTGGGCGACGCCGCGAACAGGCCTGACGACGGCGTCAGCGACGTCACTAGCATCCAGTACAACGGGAAGGCGGCGACGCCAAGCAGTGCCAGCACCAGGACGATGCGCAGAGCGTGGTTCCAGGTAACGGTTCGGCTCATCGTTGCCCCCTTGCCCGCTCGGCACGTTGCGTATAGCGAAAATAGACCACCGTGATGACCAGCGCGATCGACAGCCCCACCATGCCCACTGCGGCACCTTGCCCCAGGTCGCGGTAGACGAACGCACGGCGATACAGCTCGATCACCATGGTGTTGGTCGAACCGATCGGTCCCCCCTGGGTCATCAGCCAGATGAGGTCGAAGCGGCGCAGGGACCAGATCGTCAGAAACAGAGAGAGCAACGCCACCGACGGCTGGATGGTCGGCCATACGACGGCGCGAAAGATGCTGAGCCGGTCCGCCCCATCGATCGTGGCCGCTTCGCGCAGCTCCGACGAGACGCCTTGCAGCGCGGCCAGGATCACGACTGAGGCGAACGGGAAAATCTGCCAGACGGTGGTCAGCAGGACGGCGGGCAGGGCAAGCGCCGGACTGTCGAGCCAGCTCTCCATGCCGACCTGCCATCCGAGCGCACCCAGCAGGTGGTTGAACACCCCGTACTGCCCGTTGTAGATCCAGATGAAGATCAGCGCGACGGCCACCGGCGGCGCGGCCCATGGGATCGTGACCAGTGCACGCGCCAGGCCACGGCCACGGAAGGGTGCATCGAGCAGAAGCGCCGCGCCGAGACCAAGGCCGATCGCGGCAACCACGCATATCACCGTATAGACGGCGGTGATCAGGAAAACCTGCCGAAACTCGTCTTGCGTCACGAGATCGATGTAGTTCTGCAGTCCGACATAGGTATGCTGGTCGGGCGACAGCAATGCGGTCGAGGTGAAGCTCAGGTACAGCTCCTGCACCAGGGGATAGCCCTGGAAGAGAAGCAAATAGATGGCAACCGGAGCCGCGAACCAGTACGGCGTCCAGTCGCGCGCCGTCCTCGGCGGCGCCACGGCGGCCGCCTGCGATGTAGAGGCATGCATGGGCAAATCTCCTGGACGCTTACTTACGCAGCACGCGCGACATCGCCAGGCGCTGCGCATCGTCCATCGCCTTCTTCGGATCCGTGCCACCCTGCAGGACCTTGAGCACCTGCTCCAGGACGATCTGCTGGATCTCCGGCGTCTTGACCTCCAGACCCGCTACGACGTGCGGCACGCCGTACTGGGACTGGTCGTCGTACACCGTCAACCATGGCTTCTTCGCCAGATCCTGCGGGCTGCGCTCGACCACGGTCGCCACATTGCTGGCCCCGAGGAGTTCCTGGAGCTCTTTCTGGTTCTCCGGCCGGAGGGTCCATTTGACGAATGCCTCGGCGGCGCTCTTGTTCCTGGTATTGGCGTTGATCGTGAGCGCCGTCAAGACCATGCCCTGCGCACGCGTCGGAAAGGGCGCGGGCACGGCCGCGAACGGCAATTCCGGCGCTTGCTGATTGAAGATGCCGGCGACGCCGCCGTTGTCGACCTCCATCGCCACCTTCCGCTCCCAGAACATGCGGCGATAGGTGGCGGCGTCTGCCCCCTTGGGGATCACGCTTGCGTCATAGACCTTCTTGTAAGCGGCCACGCCTTCGATGACCTTCGGATCGTTCAAGCTCAGCTTGCCCTGCGCGTCGCTCCAGCGGCCGCCGAAGCCGTAGACGAAACTGCACAAGTCTTGCCAGAAGCCTGTGCCTTCGGCCATGGTGGCGCGATAGGCAAAACCATAGACGCCGTTACCGGTGGCCGCCTTGGCGCTGGCGAGAAACTCATCGAAGTTCGCTGGCGGCTTGCCACCCTTTAGCAGCGCCGGGTTGTACAGCAGCACGTAGTTGCTGATCTCGAAAGGCACGCCGTAGCGCTTGCCGCTGATGGCCATGTACTTGTCGGCCGCCGAGAACTTGTAGTCCCCGCCCTTCAGCAGGTCGTCCAGAGGCAAGACGCGCTTGCTCTGCACTGCCGCGTAGTAGTCGATCACGTCCATGCGCACGAGATCCGGCCCCGCCCCACCACCCATCTGCGTGAAGACCGTCTTGGCAAAGGTCCCAAAAGGAATGGCGATCGGCTGCACTTCGACCGCGCCCTGACTCTTGTTGAACTTTTCCACCCAGGCCTTGAGCCGGTCGCCCCGGCCAGCCTCGCTGAACGTGACGGCAGCAAACGTCAGAGTCGCCCTGGATTGGGCCAGAACCACATTTGAATGGCCGACACTGAATGCAGCGACAACTGACACTGCGGCTAAGAAAAAAGAGCGACGGCGTGACGGCTTACTGCGGCTTTGCATGGTTGTCTCCTTGTCGGGAAGCAGCGCGCTTCCAGGCGCGCTTGCGATTCAGAAGCCTTACGCTCGTCCTGGCGCTCCGGCCACTGCAGCACGCCATGAGAGGCATGCATGACGCGTAGTATGTCGTGATATTTCACCAAATTCCTCAGGTGTTTACCCGTACTCAACCAAACAGATCCCTTGAGAGCGAGGCCTTACCCCAGGATGCTGGATCTCGGAGCAGCCAGCACGCTTGTCATCCTTTTCCTACCAGCTCGAAGGGAATTGATCCTAAAATATCAGTGCATACAACCCTGACCTTGGAATCCACCGTGCCCCGCACTGCACAAAAACGTCCCAAATTGATTCAAGTTGTCGCAGCGAAGTCGGAGGAGCCCGCCCAGATAGACGACTCGGCGCGTGGACGCAATCCGCGGAATCTCTCCGAGCGTGCGTATGAAGCGATCGAAGATCGCCTGGTGACTTGCGAATTGCAGCCCGGCCGCTACCTATCGATGCAGGAGCTTCAAGATGCGGTCCAGCTGGGACGCACGCCTGTCCACCTGGCGGTGATCCGCTTAGCCGAAGACACCCTCCTTCGCATCCATCCTCGCCGTGGGCTACAGGTCTCACCGATCGACCTTGCCCGTGAGCGCGTGCTGCTGCGCCTACGGCGCGACATGGAGCGATTCGTCATCAGGCTGGCTGCAGAGAAGTCGAGCTCCTCTCATCGTAACCAGATGCTCCATCTGAAACGCCATTTGCGCGAGGGCCAGGCAACGATGACGATCGATCAGTTCAACTTGATTGACCGGAGGCTCGATCGACTCTTCCTGGCGGCAGCGGGTGAACCATTCGTCGAAAAGGCGCTGCAACCCTTGCACACCATCTTTCGCCGCATCGGCTGGCTGTATCACACAAAGGTCGATCCGAAGGTGGGATTGTCAAAGACCATCCAAGTCCACCTTGCGTTGCTGGATGCGGTGGCGAACTGTCACGTCGAGGAGGCGATCAAGGCGTCCGACGAGCTGATCGATTTTGTCGACGGGATGTTCGATTTGCTCGAACGCGAGATTGATCCAGAGCTGCTCGATTGCAGTTTGCATCACTACGACAACCTCTGACTGCCGGGTGGAGCCAGCTCGGTGAGCTATGCCCGGCCGCGAGGGCGCGGTCTGCTGCAGAGAACTGCATCTGTTTTTGGCGGACAGAAATGGTGTGCGGCGCGTATGTGCCGCGATGGGTCGAGCTGAAGAACCGCAACGGGGAATCCTTCGGCTGGGCAATCGCCTTCATTGTCGACGGGCGACAGCATCTGGTGGACTTGGAAGCTTTGCCGAATACCTTTTCCGAACTTATGACAGCTTGCAAGCCAGCGGCATTCGCGATTCCAGGATGGAACGCCTGGCTTCACTGGTGAGGTTGCCGCACGCCGACGAGCAACGATTGGCGTTGCTTAAGCGGCAACTGAGTTGGTGCGTCGCGGGTTCTCGAAGCTGGGCAGGAGCACACTCAGTCGGCGACGGCTGAGTGGCATGGTGCTATTGACGCTCGTGTATCACAGCGTCTTCATATAGAACGCCGTCAGCTTGCCCAGCGCGGCATCCACGTACTTGGGAACCCAGTAGGTCTCGATGTGCGTGGCGCCGTCGATCTTGAACAGTTCCTTGTCCTGCGTGCCGGTGGCCTTGGCGAAAGCATCTTCGGTCATGTACAGGCTGTCGGCCTTGCTGCCCGCGATCATCAGCAACGGCTGGCTGATCAGGGCGATCTGGTCGGTGGCATCCCAGCGCATCAGGTCGAGCAAGCTGCTCACCGTGTAGGCGCCGCCGGAGCCGGGGTAGGCGCCGGAGTTGGGATGGCCATGGGTGCGTTCGTAGTAGGCGGTTCCCTCGCGGTACATCTCGAACGGCATCGCGGCGATTTGCGCATCTGTCGCTGCGGCGCCGCCTCCGATATAGAGGACTTTACCGCCTGCCGCTTCCTGCGCGCGGGCCGCCGACGCCTGCTGCAGGCGCTGCTGGATGGTGGCCAGTTGCGAGTCCGCGAAGCCATTGCGGCGAACGCGTCCCGAGTTGAACATGCTCAGCGTCGCAACCGATCTGAAACGCTTATCGGTTTTCGCTGCCGCCAGCGAGTATCCGCCGCCCCCGCAGACGCCCAGCAGGCCCAGGCGCTCGGCATCGACACCCGCGTAGCGGGTGATGAAGTCCGCCGCGCCGTGGATGTCCTCGGTGCGGTAAGCGGGCTTGTCCGTGTTGCGCGGTTCGCCGCCGCTTCCGCCCTGGTACGCCGCGTCCATCGCGATCGTGATGTAGCCCTGTTCGGCCAGGCGCTGGGCGTACAGGCCCGCGACCTGTTCCTTCACTCCGCCGTTCGGATGCGCTACGACGATGGCGGGATAGGTCTTTTTCGGGTCGTAGTTCGCGGGGGTGTAGACGTTAGCGGCAATGTCCAGGCCGCCCAGCTTGTACTTGACCGGGTGGATATGGACCTTGCCCGGCTCGTTTTTGGTGATGGCGCCTTGGTAGGTCAAGGTGAACGGGTTCTTCCGGTAGTCGTCCGCCAGGGCCTCGCCACCAGCGGCGCCAACGATGGCGGCCATGAGGGTGGCTTTCAGTACGGTGCGCTTCATGTAAATACTCCTTGGGGTGAATTGCGTCAGTCCAGCTCGGCCGAGATGAAGGCCTAGGCATGGTCGCCTCGGTAGGTCTGTCCGTCCGGTGCCATGGGCTTGCGCGCATCGAACGTGCCCGGCGCGGTGGTCATGGCGCCGCCGGCGGCGAAACCGACCTGCTCCTGAATCATGGGGGGGCCGTTTGCATGGCCAGGGCCACCGGGGCTGGTGGCGCAGGCGGAAAGTAGAGCAGTCATGACGAGAGCCGGCAGCGTTCCTGCGGGGGTCATGGCCGGCCTCCGGAGGCAGCAGCCAGCGCCTGCGCCAGCGCATCGCCGGCACGCCTGGCAGCACCTGCATCGCCGCGTTCGGCCAATACCCGGGTCAACTGGCTCAGTTGCGCGGCCGTGAGGCCCACGCGCAGGCTGGCGCGCATGTGCGAGCGCAATTGCGCCTCCACGCCCGGCACCGCAGCCAGCGCCCCGACCGTGGCCAGCTCGCGGCTTTGCCAGTCGAGATTGTCACGCTCGAAGATGTCGCCGAACAGATGCGCCTGCAGGAACTGGTTGATGACCGGGGCGAAGTCCGTCACGGCGTTCTTGACCGGCGCACCGGAAATAGTCGTCTGGTTGGCCTTGCCCACTGCGAGCAACTCGTCGCCGGTGGGAATGGTGCGGCTGGGCTCGCGCCCCGGCGCGTCCTGGATGCCGCGCTGCTTGCGCGCCGCCACCACTTTCAAAAGCTCGCCCAGCGCGTTGAGGCTTTTCGGGAAGCCAACGTAGGCATAGAGCTGCACCAGTGCTTCGCGCGCCTCGCTGACCGTGAGGCCCGCGTCCAGCCCCTGGTTCAGGGCGGCGCCCAGCCTGGGCATGTCGCTGGCGGCCATGAAGGAGGCGATCAGCGGAATGGCCTGCTGCTTGGCCGAAAGCGTTTCCGAAGGGGCCTGGGCGTGCGCCATGGGTGGCGGCTCCGCGATGCTCTGTGAGGCGCAGCCGGTCACGGCCACGCCAAGAGCCAGGGCGATCGCGGTGGCACCGCGCTTAGCGTGCGTTGTATTGCTCATCGCTCACCAGTTCCTTCCAGTCCGCGCTCTTGCCGCCCTGCACGTAGGCGATGGCCAGGTGGCGCATGCCGTTGGTTTGCGCCGCGCCGTGCCAGTGCTTGACGCCGGCCTCGATCCAGACCACGTCGCCCGTCTTGATCTCGCGCCTGGGTTGGCCGTCTTCCTGCACCCAGCCCTTGCCGTCGGTGACGATGAGCAACTGGCCGACCGGGTGGCTGTGCCATGCGGTGCGCGCGCCGGGCGCGAAATCGACCATGCCCACGCTGCCGTGCTTGCCGCTGTCGCCCGCCGACTTGATGTCCACCGCCACGTGGCCGTTGAAGTTCTGCGCCGCGCCCAAGGTGGTGGGGAGGGTGCCCGCGGGGGTAATCTGGATGCCCTGGGCCTGCACGGCAGTGGCGCTCATTAGCAGGGATGTGCCTGCGGCGACAAGGTTCTTTCTCATGGGATTCCTTCCTGTGATCTGTACAGACCCAATTGCCGCATGAACATGCGGATGGCCTGCGCCCAATCTGGGTCAGTGAAGGAAATCGTAGAGGGCTGGACTGTTTTGATTAAGTCCCGAATCCCGCATGCGGTTTTGAGTTGAATTCAGCAATGCGAGCAACCGGTGCCTGGATGCGGACTACGAAGCCGAGCGGCGCTTCGTTTTCGCCGTCTTGCGCGGAGGCTCGCGATGCCGCAATGCCTCGACGATGACGGCCAGGGCCCCCGACGATTGCCGGCGGCTCGGATAGTACAGGTGGTAGCCGGTATAGGGCTGGCACCAATCGTCCAGCACACGGACCAGCCGCCCCTCGGCGATGTGCTCGGCCACCGCATCATCGGGCAGGAATGCCAGGCCTTGCCCTGCCAGCGCTGCGCGCACGATGGGCGAGATGCTGTTGTAGATCCACTGCCCGGTCACGCGCACCTTGAGTTCGCGCTTGCCCTTGCGGAAGTCCCAGGCCATGAGCCCGCCGTGGGTGGGTAGCCGCAGGTTGATGCAGTTGTGCTCGGCCAGGTCGTGGGGCTTCTTTGGCTTCGTTTTGCCTGCGAAGTAGGCAGGTGAGCCCACTACTGCGATGCGCATGTCGGGGCTGATGCGCACCGCGATCATGTCCTTGGCGATCTCGTCGCCCAGGCGCACGCCCGCGTCGTAGCGTTCGGAGACGATGTCCGTGCGATTGTAGTCCACCGTCACCTCCACGGTGATATCGGGATAGTCCGGCAGAACCTGGGATAGCTTGGGCCATATCAGGTAAGTGGCAGGAAACTCCGCCGCCGTGATGCGGACCAGCCCCGATGGTTTCTTGCGCAACTCGCTTACTGCCGCCAGCTCGGCATCGATGTCTTCGAAGTGCGGTGCAACACTGGCCAGAAGCCGCTCGCCTGCTTCTGTCACGGATACGCTGCGCGTGGTCCGTGCCAGGAGGCGGACGTCCAAGCGTGCTTCGAGCGCGCGAATGGCATGGCTGAGCGCGGATGGAGACACGCCCATTTGCGCAGCCGCTCGCGTGAAGCTGCCTTGCTGTGCCACCTGGATGAACGCAAGCAGGTCGTTGTAGCTATCGCGCGGCATTACTGAATCCAATTCACAAGTTCTTGCTGAATTTAGCATCTAATCAGATGCCTGGATAGTGACTACACTCATAGCTGCCCATAGCAGACCGTGCTTATGAGCTGCTCGCGAGCGACTGGCATTGGAAGAAGTCGCCAACATGAACCAAGCGACTCTTCGCTCTGTTTCCAGCACTGATCGCCCGGACATTCGCTGGCGCCAAGTCTGGCAACTCCTCTGTTGGGTCGAGGTATGACATCCATGCAGCAACCCAAACCAGAACGCAGCGAAGCGCACACGATTGATCACGACTCGACTCGACGTGCAGCGAAGACGGCACTCGCCGCACTTCCTGTCAGCGGCGACATGCGACGCCAGTGCGCCAAGACGCTCCTCGCATATTTCCCCCGATCGGGGAATACGCGCGTCGTTGCCGGACTGATCCGCCGCGCACGGCGCACCGATCTGTTCGAGATCGTGCCGGCGGCGGCTTACCCCGAAGACTACCTGGAGACAGTGGAGCAGGCGCGCGAGGAGCGCGAAACCGGGTATGCACCCGCCCTGCAATCCAGGGTAGCCGACATAGCCGATTAGGTGACGAACTGGCTCAATGGCATCACCGCCAGATGAGGCGCCCCCCCTCCCCTTGCCTTGAATAGGAACACACCATGCAACAAGTCACACTGAACAACGGCGTCGTGATGCCGATCCTCGGCTACGGCGTTTTTCAGATCCCCGATCCCCAGGAGTGCGAGCGCTGCGTTGCCGAAGCCATCGGCAACGGCTACCGGCTGATCGACACCGCGGCTTCTTACCTCAACGAGGAAGCGGTTGGCAGGGGCATCAAGAATGCCAGCGTGCCGCGCACCGATCTCTTCGTGACCACGAAGTTGTGGGTGCAAGACACCGGGTACGAACGGACTCAGCAAGCTATCGACAAATCACTGCGCCGTTTGCAACTGGACTATCTCGACCTCTATCTCATCCACCAGCCTTTCGGCGACGTGCATGGGTCGTGGCGAGCGATGGGGGACGCCCTGAAGGCGGGCAAGGTGCGGGCCATCGGCGTCAGCAACTTCCACCCCGACAGGCTGATGGACATCATCGGCTTCAATGACGTCGTTCCGGCTGTGAACCAGGTGGAGGTCAACCCCTTCCACCAGCAGGAGGAAAGCGTGGCCTTCATGCGCGAGAACGGCGTGCAGGCCGAGGCCTGGGCTCCCTTTGCCGAGGGCCGCAACAACCTGTTCCAGAACGAAGTGCTGGCGGACATCGGCCACAAGCACGGCCGATCGGTCGGCCAGGTCGTACTGCGCTGGGTGGTGCAGCGGGGCATCGTGGCGCTCGCCAAGTCGGTGCGCAAGGAACGGATGGAGGAGAACCTGAAGGTTTTCGACTTTGCCCTAGACGACTCCGACATGGCACGCATCGCACAGCTTGAAACTGGCAAAAGCAGCTTCTTCTCACACCGTGACCCGGCCATGGTCAAGTGGATGAGTGAGCGTCAGCTCGACATTTGATCGGTGTACGTCAAAGGATAGAAAGAACGCTTCACGAGCCACTCGCGGTCTGATCCTGCCTGGGGCGTCGAAAGACGTCCCTTTGCTTTGCTACGCCAGGCAGAGAATGTTCGTACCTCCGGCGCTGCACGCGTGCCCTCCAAGGGAAAGCGCAGCGGGCTACCCCGTCGCGCCATCGTGCGTTGCACCGGTGTCGGGATCATGCAATTGCCGGTGGCCACCAGGTACCAGCCCGGTTTGCTCTTCCATGCCGGCACGGTGATGGTGCCACCCGCAGTTTCTCCAATGGGTCAGGTGGTGGAAAGAAAGGGCCGCATGCGTCGCATGGCGCGCCGGCTCAGCCACGCGAGAAGTACTGCTTCAGGCCGTACACGAGGCCGGCGAAGGGAATGCCGAGCGCGGCGTAGACGGCCTCGGCTTCCGGCGCGGCGTTGTCGGCCAGGATCTCGACGGCGACGTTCGAGTAGCCGACAGGAATCACGCCGGCCTGCAGCATGCGCGCCACGCCCATCTCGACCTGGGTCTTGCTGAAGCCGCCGGAGGCGTCGATCACCGCATAGCTGGTGTAGCCGCCGGCCAGGGCCGAGATCGCCGGGAAGGCCAGGCAGACGTCGGTCGAGATGCCGGTGACGATCAGGTGCTTGCGGCCGGTCGCCTCGACCGCATCGACGACGCGGCGCTCGTCCCAGGCGTTGACGGTGGTGCGCTCGATGCGCTCCGTGCCCGGCAGCGCAGCGG
This sequence comes from Cupriavidus sp. 96C5-1, assembly GCF_057798855.1. Taxonomy (NCBI): domain Bacteria; kingdom Pseudomonadati; phylum Pseudomonadota; class Betaproteobacteria; order Burkholderiales; family Burkholderiaceae; genus Cupriavidus; species Cupriavidus sp. 96C5-1. The sequence continues at coordinate 75,344 of NZ_JBYOJU010000033.1, forward strand.
CGAGTTCGGGGATCAGCGGCCCCCACATGCCCTCGGTGGTCGTGGTGACGATCACCGGCAGCTTCAGCGCCAGCGCCGCCTTGGCCAAGCCGACGACGTTGTGTTGCAGCGCCAGGGTATCGATGTCGCGCACGCCGGTGTAGAGGCCGACCTGGTGGTCGACCAGCAGCAGGACGGCGTTGTCGCGGGTCAGGCGCTCGTGGGATTGGGGGGTGTTCATGACATGCTCCGCGGTGTGTTGACGTATATGAAGCTTAGAACTGCGACAATCTTGGAACAACTGGGAAAAATGGGATCGATCGTCCACCATCCAGCTTCTCCTCCAGCCGGCCGCATTCTCGGCGTCGCGCTAGCGGCTTTCGGCGGCTTCCTCTTGGGGCGTGCGGGCGATGCCGCGCCGGCCGAGTGAATAGGAAAACCATTCACGTAACGGAGAATGGTTCTCAGTTGCCGGCACCACTTGGGTTGTGTGACGGCCGAGACGGCTTGGCACGCTGCTTACAACGCCTCATCCGGGCTCGGTGAGCACAAACGGACATGGGATCCACCATGACCCTGACGAGCTGCGCGACAAATTGCTCCAGGCACAGGCCCGCATTCAAGAGGCCCTTCGCACCATCGATGGCATCGCGTGGCCGACGAGCGCCCGAGTCGACGAGTCTAGCGAAATGATCGCTGTCGGTCGACCGCAGGATTGCCTGGAGCGAGACGCAGGCAGTCCGCGGAAAAACGCCCTTCCAGGCTGAGCCCGGAGGGCGTCATGCGCTTCGCGGCGCCGCCTAGTTTGTCGACACCGCAGCCTTCTCGATGAGGGCCGCGACCGCAGCCGGCTTCGACTCGTACACCGCATGGCTGCCCGCGGATTCGACCACGATCGCACCGGCGCGCTTGGACATGGCACGCTGGGCGTCCGGCGGAATCATCTTGTCGTCCTTGGTGACGAGGTACCAGCTCGGCTTCGAACGCCACGCCGGCGTGCTGACTTCACCCGCCAGGGCGTCCACACCCCATGGTACCTGGGCGTTTGCCAGGAAGCCGGCACGTTCAGGCTTCACGTCGCCAGCGAAAGCCGCGGCGAACTTTGCCTTGTCCAGCATCAGGAAGCCGTTGACCGGCGGCAGGATGGGGGGAACCGGGGCGCCGGGCGCAGGATTGGCGATCAGCTTCTGGACGGATTCGCCCTTGTCCGGAGCGAACGCCGCGATATAGACCAGGCGCGAGACCTTGGGGTCGTTCCCGGCCTCCGAGATGACTACGCCGCCGTACGAATGGCCCACCAGAACCACCGGGCCGTCTTGCGCATCCAGCACCGCCTTGGTGGCGGCTACGTCGGCCGCGAGCGAGGTCGTGGGATTCTGGACGATGCTGACATTGAAGCCCTTGGCTTTCAGGAGCTTGTACACCGGCTCCCAGCCGCCGCCATCGACGAAGCCGCCGTGGACCAGCACCACGTTCTTGATGCGCTCGGCGGCGACAACGGCGTTCGGTGCCATGACGCCGATGGCCAGCGAAGCAAAGCCCAGCATGGCGCGCCAGGAAATGAAAGTAGTGGGTTGCATCTGATACCTCATCTATGAAGTGCAACGGAAGGGAGTACGCCCAGGGTATGGCAGCTGCCAGCGGTCAAGTGCACGGTGGAACTCAGTTCGCGCAAGCTGTGACCGCTTCGGCGGCCGCCTCGATCAGTTCGGCCACGCCACCGGGCTGAGACACGTAGATCGCATGGCTTCCCTCGAGCTCCACGGTGGTGGAACCCGCGCGCTTTGACATGGCGCGCTGCGCATCGGGTGGGATCATCCGGTCATCTTTGGCGACCAGATACCAGCTCGGCTTCGTCTTCCAGGCGGGGGCGGTGACCACGCCATTCAGCGCATCCAGGCCCCACGGGTTCTGGGCGTCGGCCATGAAGGCTGCTTTGGCAGGGTCGAGATCCGCTGCGAAAGCCTCGGCGAATTTCGCCTTGTCCAGCAGGAGCGTCCCGTTGGGCTGGGGCACGATCGGCGGAACCGGTGCGCCCGGCGCGGGGTTGGCGATGAGCGTCGCGACGGACTCGCCGCTGTCCGGCGCAAACGCCGTGACATAGACTAGGCCCACCACCTTAGGATGACTGCCTGCCTCGGTGATGACTGCGCCGCCATAGGAATGGCCGACCAGAATGACCGGCCTCCCCTGCGCGTCGATGGCGGCATGGGTTGCCGCCACGTCATCGGCAAGCGACTGGGTCGCGTTCTGAACCACATGGACGTCGTAGGCGTCCCTCTTCAGGATCTTGTACACGCCTTCCCAGCCGGAGCCATCCACGAAGCCGCCGTGCACGAGCACGATGGCCGCCTGGCTCTCGACTGACGGCGTAGGCGATGATAATGTTGTCATCTCAGCTGCCCTCCTTCCTGTACGGTGACCGGTTTTGTGCGGCTGCAGCATGGACCAAAGGGCTGCAGTGGGGAGCAGTATCGTGATAGCCAGCGCTGGAGTATTGAAGGGCTGCCGAATAAAGTCCGAATAATTCCCGAACCGTTGCCGCACGGAGCCATATGCAGGGACAGCGTTTCACCTTCGGTCCGTTCTTACTCAATCTCGACGACGGGACGCTCCAGCGGCAGGGGGAGCGCGTGGCGGTCGGGCGCCGGGGCATCCTGCTTCTGGCCGCTCTGCTCAAGCGGCAGGGCGAGATCGTCACCAAGGCGGATCTCATGGACGCGGCTTGGCCCCGGACCCCTGTCGAGGAGAGCAATCTTTCGGTCCAGATCGCTCTACTGCGAAAAGCGGTTGGCCTCGCGCCCGATGGCGACGCATGGATCGCCACCGTTCCGCGCATCGGATATTGTTTCAAGAGCCCTGTTGCAACGCCTAAAGAGGCAGCCGGCCTGCATTCACCCAAGCCGTCGCTGGCGGTCCTGCCGTTCGCCAGTCTCAGCAACGATACCGGTCAGGACTTCTTTGCCGAAGGGCTGGCGGACGAGATCATAACGACGTTGTCGAAGGTCCCGGGCCTGATCGTGATTGCCCGAAGCTCCAGCTTTGCCTACAAGGGCATGTCCGTGGACGTGCGACGTATCGCAAGCAAGCTCGGCACCCGCTACATCATCGAAGGGAGTATTCGGACGTGCGGCGGCCGCATTCGCGTGGTCGCGCAATTGAGTGATGGGATCAGCGGTAGCCAGTTGTGGACCGAACGATATGACCGGGAACTCAATGACATATTCACGGTGCAGGACGAGGTCGCTCGCAAGATCGTTGCCGAGCTAAGCGCCGCGTTGAACCCCGTTGAGGTTGCGCTGTGGCCTCGCGATGTATCCGGTGGGACGACGCATATGGAAGCCTACCAGTGCTTTCTGCGAGGCCGAGCGATGCAGCGGGGCGCGACGCAGAACATTGCCGTCTTTGAGAGAACGTGCGAGCTGTTCCGACAGGCGATCGCTCTCGATCCCGACTATCCGTCGCCCTATGCCGCTCTGGGCATGGCCCTTGCCCAAGCCTACTACAACCGCTGGAGTGACGACCCCCAACGCTCGCTCGCCGAAGCCGAAGCGCTGGTCGAAAAAGCCATCGAGCGTGATCCGGGTGAACCGTTCTCGCATGGCGTGGCTGCGTTGGTCGCGATGTACCGGAAGGACTTCAGTCGCTGGGCGCTCGAAGTCGAAGAAGCGCTCTCGCTCAACCCGAACTTCGCCCCGGCGCTGTCTCTGCGGGCGACGCTGAACATCTATTCGGGGCACCCCCGGTCGGCGATTCGCGATCTGGAGCGGGCCATGCAGCTTGACCCGTATTTCACCCAGGGCTATCTGCACCACCTCGGCGTAGCCCATATTGTTTCCGGCGACTACGAGACGGCTGTCGCGATCCTGCGAGAACGCATTCTGCTGGTCCCTGAGACAGACATGAGCCGGGCCTATCTTGCTTCAGCGTTGGGAAATCTTGGTTATCTCGACGAAGCGCGAGGCGTCTGGAACGAGCTCATCGCCATCAACCCTAGCTACTCGTTCGCCGATCGAATTGCTTGCATGCCCTTCAGGATTCCGGCGGACCTGGCTCGCATCGCGAATGGGCTGGAAAGAGCCGGATTGCTCACCTCTTCCAACGCGCTTCCCCTGGTACACGCAGTGCCGCGAGTTACGCGACGATAGCCAGTTCGTCGACTGCGATACCGTCGAACAAACGCCAATTGTCACCGGATTCCGGCCGGGAATCGGCTGGCTACTGTCCGGCGGCGATCCTTCGTTCCCGGCCGCCGTCCATGCCCGCCTGATCGAAGGCGAGAACGGCACGCACGACCCCTGTCCTGCGCTCGACAGCGCGCCGAGCACGAGACCGGCAACAGCGCAAGCGTTGATGATGCGGCGCTGGAAAGCGATGGAGGTGGGGTGGTTCATGGCCATCTTCCTCAGGCAATCGCGGCGGAAAGAATGCGCGTCTTCGGAATGGCCGCCAGCATCTGGCGGACACCTTCCACGTACGGCGTCTTGTGGATCGGCCCGATCAGCCGCTGCAACGCCGAGTCGTCCATGACCAGCGGCTCGGTCATCAGGTAGTTCATCTCGACCATCTCGCGCATGAAGGGGTTGAACAGGCCGATCAGGCGCAGCATCGTCTTGCCCGCGACACGCAGCTTGAGCTTCGCGCCGGTCTGGCGCTCCATCTCCGCGACCAGCTCGCGCTGGCTCGTGGCGCCGGCACCCGCGAGATGCCAGATCTTGCCGAAGCCGGCCGGCGTCTCGACGAGCCGCGCCACCACCGGCCCCACGTCTGGCACGAAGACGAACTCGTGCGGGCGGTCGAGCGGGCCGACCATGTCGGCGGTGCCACCGTTCACTGCCGCCTGCGCGGCGCGGTGCAGCAGGCTGGCCTCGACGCCGGGGCCGTAGAAATCCGGCAGGCGCAGCACGGTCGCGCGAATGCGGCCGTCGGCGTGGGCCTGCATCAGCAAGTCTTCCTGGGCCTTGCGCATGTGACCCTTGAAAGTGTGCGGCTCGCGGGGATGGTCTTCGCGCACCGGGTTGGACTGCGCCCGGCCGTAGGGATACACGGTGCCGATCAGGATCAGGTGCTTGACCCCGGCGGCCACCGCACCATCCAGCGTCTTGCGCATCAGCTCCGGGTGCAGCTCGAACTGCCAGTAATTCACGCCGACCATGTAGATCAGCGTGTCCACACCCTCAGCCGCGGCGCGTACCGAGGCCGGCGAGTCCGGATTCCAGGTGACGATCTCGGCCAGCGGGTCGTGGCCGAAGGCCTTGCGCAGGCTGGCTTCGCTGCGGCCCACGACGCGGTAGGGGCGGCCCTGGCTGCCGAACGCGGCGGCGATGCTCTGGCCGATAACGCCAGCGGCGCCGAACAATGCGACTTTGGACATGGTGGTTTCTTTTCAGTGAGAGGGTCAGAGGAACAACTTGCGAAGGGCTGCGGCAAGCCAGGCCGCCCGCCCGAGGCTGGGCGATGGCGGCGGCTCGATGCATCGTGGACTCCGTTGCGTTGAGCGGTTTTGCTGCGAATGGCTGCAGTTTGCGGATGGACAGGCAATAAGGAAATTGCCTAGAATCCGCTAGCAGCTATAGAAATTTGCATACCATGGCCGACAACGAACCGAATTGGGAGTGGTACCGGAGCTTTCTCCAAGTCCTGGAGACGGGCTCGCTGTCCGCTGCGGGCCGGGCGCTGGGCCTGACGCAACCGACCGTAGGCCGGCACATCGACAGCCTGGAGGCCGCACTGGGACTGAAGCTTTTCACCCGCTCCTTCGACGGCTTCGCGCCCACCGACGCCGCGCGGGAGCTGCGGCCCTATGCCGCCGGTATCGCCGCCACGGCGGCCGCTCTGCGCCGGGCTGCCAGCAGCCACGGATCAGGTGTTCGCGGTACGGTGCGGCTGACGGCCAGCGAGGTCATCGGCGTCGAGGTTCTGCCGCCGATCCTGGCGGCGCTGCACAGCGAGCACCCCGAACTGGTCATCGAACTGATGCTGTCCAACCGGGCTGACGATCTGCTGCATCGCGAGGCGGACATCGCGGTGCGCATGTTCCAGCCGGTGCAAGAGGCGCTGGTGGTCAAGCGCGTGGGAGGGATTGAACTGGGTCTGCATGCACACGAGCGCTATCTGGCCGCTCGAGGTATGCCCAATTCGATGGACGCCTTGTCCCGCCACGCGGTCATCGGCTTCGACCACGAGAACGCCTACATTCGCCGGCTTCAGGAGAAAGTTCCGGCTTTGTCGCGGGATCGCTTCGCGTTTCGGGCTGACAGCGACCTGGCGCAACTGGGTGCGATCCGCGCAGGCTTCGGCATCGGTATCTGCCAGTCGGCGCTGGCCGCCAGGGACAAGCAGTTGGTTCGGGTCTTACGTAGCCAGTTCTCGCTGACGATGGATACCTGGATCGCCATGCATGAGGATTTGCGGGCCAGCGCGCGCTGCGCGGTAACTTTCGCGGCGCTGGCGGCCGGGTTGGCGGCTTACATCCGCGCTGGCGATCAAGGCTGATTCGTTTCGACGAGTGCTTCCACGCTCGCCATCAATTCGGCCACGTTGCACTCCAGCGCGTTGGCGATCTTGCAGATGATCGCCATCGACGGCCATATGCACCTTGCTTCCTCGCGTGCGCTTGTACCCGTCGTAGCCCGCTCTTGGCCCGCTCCCGCACGTGGACTGAAGCGTGCGTCCGTCGAGAATCACCGCGCCTGGCTGCCCCTGCCGCTCCATCGCCCCGCGCCGACGCGCGGCAGAAATGACAGGAAGAATGCAGGCTCCGCTCAGTCCATGGCCCGCATCCAAGTTGCAAAAGCCTCAATGTCCGCTTGCCTCACGTTCTGGGCCATGGCGACAAGGTAGAAGCCATAGCCTGGCAGCGACAGCGGATGGGCCTTGACGAGTGTCCCGGATCTCAGCTCATGGCCCACCACGACGTCGCTGCAGATCGCGATCCCCTGCGCGGCGACCACGGCGTCGATGGCATGCAGTTCTTCCCGGAAACTCAGCGCCCACGTCTTGTCGGCCGCCTTCAAGCTCGGATCGATCAGGCTCGCGGTCGCCAGCCATTGCTGCCATGTGGGGGCGTTCGGATCCCGGGTCATCCAGTCGAAATGGATCAGGGGGAAGCGCATCAAATCTGAGGCGCGCTCGATGGCGTGTCCATCCTTGAGCAGTAGCGCCGGGCTGCAGACCGGGAAAAACGTGTCCCGACAGATTTCCCGCACGACGAATCCTGCCGGCATGGTCCGGGCATAGCGGATCGCCACATCGGCGTCACCCGCCCGAAGGTCCAGGATCGCGTCCGTTCCGATGATCTCAAGCGCGATGTCGGGGTATCGCTCCCGCCACTGCGGCAGACGCGGAACCAGCCATCGGCTCGCAAACGCGTTGGGGCTCGTGACGCGCAGCGGATTCGGCGCCCTGGACTCAGCCATCCCGGCCACCGCGCCCAGGAGGGCATCGAAACCATCGCGCAGCGCCGGATACAGCCTCGCACCCGCACCCGTAAGCACCGGAGGCCGCGGTTGGCGCTGGAACAGGCGGTGCCCGCACGTCTCTTCCAACAGTCGGATCTGATGGCTGATGGCCGTGGGCGTCACATGGAGCTCAGCGGCCGCCGCCTTGAAACTGCCAAGCCTGGCGGCAGCCTCGAAGGCCTGCAGCGATCGCAGAGGAGGCAGCTTTCTCATGGATGTAGATGAATTCTCCTCACCTGGAGCTGAGTTCTTTGATTTTGCCATGCGAAAGGGCGCGTGACAGTATGCTCCCAGTCGGATGGGATTGCCCCCCCCGATCGAACCGAAAAATGGGGGTAAGTATGGACACTGGACAACGGGTCAGCCGTCTCTGGGCCGATCGGCCGGCCGCAGTTCTCGATACCTTGCGGCGCAAACTCGATGGAGATGTGGTCCTCCCGGACGATCCCGGCTACGAGGAAGCGCGCAAGGTCTGGAACGGCGCGGTGGACAAGCGGCCAGCCATGGTCGTGTACTGCGCCAGCACGGCCGATGTCATCGAAGCGGTGACCTTCGCCCGCTCGGGCAACCACCTTGTAGCGGTCCGCAGCGGCGGACACAATGTGGCGGGCCTGTCGGTTTGCGACGATGGGATCGTCATCGATCTGTCCCGCATGAAGCACATTGCCGTCGACCCGGCGCGGCGCGTGGCCCGCGCCGAAGCCGGCCTGAGCCTCGCCGAGTTCGATGCCGCCACACAGGCCCATGGACTGGCCACCACAATGGGCGTCAATAGCGACACGGGCATTGCCGGACTGACCTTGGGCGGCGGGTTCGGCAAGCTGGGGCGCAAACACGGCCTGGCCTGTGACAACCTTCTGGCCGCAGAAGTCGTGCTCGCGGATGGCAGGCTCGTGAAAGCCAGCGCCGTCGAGAACGAGGACCTGTTCTGGGGACTACGCGGAGGTGGCGGCAACTTCGGCATTGTCACCACCTTTGAATACCAGCTTCACCCGGTCGGGCCGGTACTGCTGGTCGGGTCGGTGCTCCACCCCTACGGCCGCGCGCGCGATGCGATGCGGTTCTACGATGATTTCTGCGCCCAGGCCCCGGACGAACTCAGTGTGGACGCCGCCCTGGTAACGGCCCCGTCGGGTGAGCGCTTCTTCAACATCTCGGCCTGCTACTGCGGAGCGAACGAGGCCGGCGAGCGCGTCATCCGTCCACTCCTGGAGCACGGCGCCCCGCTCGAGAGCAAGCTAGACCGGGTTCCATACCTTCAGATCCAGTCCGGCGGCGACAGTCTCTTTCCGCGCGGACGCCGCTACTACTGGAAGGCGCAGTATCTGCACACGCTCACCGACGCCGCGATCGACACCCTTCTCGAGACCTATGCGCGTGCGCCTTCGGCTTCCTCGCTGCTGGTGTTCCAGCACGTCGGCGGCGCCATTGCCCGCGTTCCCGCATCGGCAACGCCCTATGCGAATCGCGATGCGCGCTACGACTGCTTCCCCATCTCGATCTGGGATGCTCCGGCAGAGGAAGATGCGGCCATCCGCTGGGCGCGCGACGTGTGGAGCGCCGTCAAGCCCTTTTCGACCGGAGGCGTCTATGCGAACAACCTCGGTGACGAGGGCGAGGACCGCGTGCGTGCCGCCTATGGTGAAAACCACGCGCGCCTCGCCGCGCTCAAAGCTGCGTACGACCCGGCCAATTTCTTTCACCTGAACCAGAACATCAGGCCCTCGGCCTGGAGGGAGCCTATATAGTTCTTGGAAGCTCCATTTTCACATCCACTGCACGGGCTGCGAGGCAGCGGTTCCCTGATCAAAATCAAGCGCTGGATGCGTGGATTTCGGGGCACGCTTACACTGCATCGCCGACCGTGGCAGTGGTCATAGTGGGCATTGCGTGAGACGCCTAACGTTCGACATGAGCAACTGGCGGGTCGGGGGCTTGCTCGGCAGCCGGCATTCGTCAGTTTGTTTTACGTCTCTGGCCGGTCAGCCTGTCCTGCCAGCGGACAGGACAGGCATCGCCGTCTTACGTCGACAGACGGGCGGCGGACATCGCCTATCGATGGCGGCGCGGGGCTGGCGGCCCCGCTCCCAACGCCGCCGGCTTACTGGCTCAGCCGCGTTACCTTCAATTGCGGGTCCGCCGCAATTGCCCGCTCGCTGAACGGCAGCCGCACCCACCGCTTGGCGGAGTACTCCGCCATCTGGTCAAAGGCGTGCGGCGACTGCTGATCTACCGACTGGCCGTACACCAGCAGCGCCTCAGCGACCGGCCCTTGCTCGTCAAAGCCCACGGTCTGCACGTAGCTGGTCCCAAAGTAGACCTGCAGACCCTTGTCCGACACCGGGGTACTTTGCAGCTTGTTGAGCACGCCTTCGTACTCCTCACCGCCGTGCAGGGCGATGCGGCCAGTCGGCGCCGCGGCGGCCTGCACTTGGCCCAGCGGCGCATCCAGCGCGAAGCCGGCAGTGCGCATGGCTCGCACGGCGTCCTTCAGTGCCTTGAAGACCTCGGTGCGCACAGACTCATCGCGCATGCGCAGTCCGCGTGGGGTGTTGACCGGATCGGTGGGGTTGAACTCGATGGCATAGACCTTGGGGATCTTGCTGGCGCGCATCCAGAACTCGCGGAACAGCGGTGCGGCGCGGCTATCGAGGTTGCTGTGGCGGTCCCACTTGCGCAGCGCCGTGCAGCCGTCGCTCAGGTCGGCGTCTTTGGTGTCGAGGCAGGCATTGAGCAGGTCATCCAGCACGAGTTCGCCGGAGAGGTTGCGGTCGCGGAACAGCACGGCCTGCAGGCTGGGCACGTCAAAGCGGTTGCCGGGCAGGCCGTCCTCCCCCGAGAGGCGGCGGCCGATTTCCATCAGGCCAACGCGTGTGCGCAGGCGTTGCGCAACTTCGGTGGGACCCAGCACCGGTGAGAAGCCGGTCAGCTTCTGGCTGGGGTTGGACAGCCACGAACTGTCATTGCTGTTGGCGACATAATCATCGCGTACCAGCACGGGCATGGCGTTGGGGGCCACCAGCCCCGGTACTGGCGATGCCGCGTCCACCGTCCAGTTGCAGCTAGCCCGCGTGCCGTCCAGCAGGACCATGCCCGTGCCTTGCATCAGCTTGGCGGCCAGCGCGGCGCTGTCGCCGGCCGGCGCGCATTGCTTGAGCATGGCGGCCGACACGTTGGGCGCGACCGATACGTCGGCAAGCATGGCGCGGCCTTCGCGGTCGGTGGCAATGGTGTTGACCCAAGGAATGCCCAGGCGGCCAATGGCGGTGCGGATGCCAGCCACGTCGCGCGCGCGGCCGATATCAAGCCAGGTGTCGACCGAACGCGTGTTGTTGCGGTTGGCGTCGCGCAGCGCGTAGGCCTTTTGCGCGGACCACGGCAGGCCGGCCGATGGCATGGACAGCACCGGGCCGTATTCGGTCATGTAGAAGGTGTGCGAGCGCTGCTCGGTACGGCCGTCGGGCAGTTTTGCCGCATAGCTGACGGTGCGCGGGGTCATCTTGCGCGGCGCGCCGTCCACCAGGTAGGTGGTGGGGTCGCCTTCGGCCAGTTTCAGTTCATACAGCGTGAAGCGGCGGGCGGTGGACACGGTGTGTGTCCAAGCCACGTCCTTGTTGAAGCCGATGCTGATAATGGGAAACGATGCAATGGACGCGCCCATGACGTCCAGCTTGCCCGGTACGGTCAGGTGCGCTTCAAAAAAGCGATTGGTGGTGGTCCACGGAAAATGCGGATTTCCCAGCAGCAGGCCGCGCCCGTTCGTTGTGGCTTCCTTGCCAAAGGCCCAGCCGTTGCTGCCGATGGGCGGATCCAGCAGTTGCAGGTCGTTGTTGACGGCTTCGAAGTCGATGCTGGCTACGTCCACCGCCCCCGCCTGTTGCGCGGTCTTGGCACTGCCCGCGGCCCTGGGCGGCACAGCGGCGACAATGCCCGCTGCCAGCGCGCCGGCGCTGGCTTGGATGCTCTTCTCCTCGGCCAGGCGGAACATGTCGATGGCGGTAATGGGCCGCACCCAGTCAGCGTTGCGGCAGCCAGCCGGGCGTTGGGCCGGCGGGGTATCGCGCAGGTAGCGGTTGTAGCCGGCGATATAGCCGCGCAGCAGTTCGCGCGCCTCTGGCGAGGCCTGCGCGTAGCCGGCGCGCAGGGCGTCGTCGTCGATGATGGCGCGGAAGAATGGGTCGGATTCGCTGTTCTTGATGCGCTTGAATGACACCTCGGTACTTTCGTCGGGGCCGAACACGCGCGAGCGATCGCCGCTGACCGTAACGACCTGGTCGGCCATCAGGCAGACGTTGTCCTGCGCGTATGCGTAGCCCATGCCAAAGGCCAGGCTGGCGTAGTCGTTTGCCTTGATATGGGGAATGCCGTAGGCGGTGCGACGGATCTCGGCATTGAGTCCGCTTTCGCTCCAGTTGGCGCTGTCGCTGCCTGCGGTGGCGCAGCCGCCCAGGGTGGCTGCCGCCAGCACGGCGCCGCCAAGTGCGGTCGCGCCGCGCACGATGCGTTGCTTCATTGTGTTGTCTCCTCGTCCTTGTGTCTGTGGGCCCATGGAATGTTGCGCGCCGACAGGCGACGCGCCATTGTGCCGCTGACATGGTCGGGCATCGGGCCCGTGACAGGTAGAGCGGATTCCGCCACAATTGGCGGCGTTCCCGCCATCGGGCAGGCACCTTCCCAACAACAACCCGCCACGCCATGTCTGACGTCTATCTGCTGTGCTACCCCTCGGCCGTTGTCTCCCCCCTTTCCACCGCGGTCGACATGCTGGACATGGCCAACATGCTGGCCTCTATGCAAAGCCGGCGGCGCGGCACGGCGGCGCCTTTTCGCTGGCGGCTGGCGGTAGCCGAGCCGCAACGCTGGCAGGCGCTGGCCAGCGTGCTGCGCTGCCCGTGCGTGCCACTGGAAGAACTGGCCGGCGCAGGCAAGGACGCCATGGTGGTGATCGCGCCACCGTCGTTTGACCACATCGCCGGGCTCGAACATGCGCTGTCGCAACTGGGCCGCGAACGCGCGGCCATTGCGGCAGTTGCTACGCGCGGCGCGCTGGTGGTCGCGCCGTTCACGGCAGTGGCACTTCTGGTCGCCATCGATTTGCCGGCGCAGCGCAAGCTGGCGGTGCCGTGGCTGATTGCCAACTGGTTGCAGCTGAGCGAACCCGCGCGACGGTTGCAGGCCGACCAGCCAGTGGTCAAGAGCGGCAACCTGCTCAGTTCCCGCGCGCTGGATCGCATGCATGCGCTGTTGCTGCAGGCAGTGGCGCAAATCGCCGGCACCCCCCTGGCCCGCACGCTGGGCAACGTCCTGCTGGACCAGCCCGAGCGCGGCGAGGCAGTCAACATCTGGTTGAAGACCGGCGATGCCCCGCGCCTCAGCGTGGTGCTGCGCGCGCGCCGCTATCTGCAGCAGCATCTGGCCGAGCCCTATGACCTGCCGCGGCTGGCAGCGGTGGCGTCCACCAGCGAACGCACGCTGCTGCGGCATTTCATGAAGACAGTGGGCATGTCGCCGCTGCAGTTCCTGCACCGATTGCGGGTTGAGCGTGCCTGCCATCTGCTGGAAGTCTCTACGCTCAGCCTGACCGCCATTGCCGAACAATGCGGCTACCAGGATATGTCCGCCTTCCGCAACTTAGTGCGCCGCCATACGGGCCAGACGCCGGGCGCGCATCGGCGGGCGCATTCGGTGCGGGCGGAATTGCGGGCGGGCTGAGGGGGACTGCGGTCGTGAGATGGCCGGACGTCATCTGATTTTCATTTTTATCGTCACCTATCTGGCGCACTTTAATTTCCCGTTCGTCACCCCCATTTCAACGACATTAGAAACATGAAAGACCTACCCGAAACCGACCATCCACAAGTGTGGCGCGTGCATGTCCCCGACGCCCTCCCCTGGCTCGACGCCCTGCATGGCCTGCTTTCCGCCGAGGAGCAGGCGCGTGTCGCGCGCCTCCGCAGCGCGGCTGGCCGCCATCAGTCCATCCTCGCGCGCGGCATACTACGCAAGCTCCTTGGCGAACGCCTCGAAATCGATGGGCGTGACGTGGTCTTCCGCTTTGGCCCGCACGGTAAGCCTGAGCTGGCGCGGCCCGAGCACGCGAATACGCTGCGTTTCAACGTTTCGCATTCCGGTGCATGGGTGCTGATCGCCATCGCGCGTGGCCAGGATGTCGGTCTGGACGTGGAGTATATGAATGAGCGGACAACGATTGCGCTGCTGGCCGAGCGCATCATGACCGCAGCGGAGCGAAGGCGATTCCTGGCGCTCGATGATGCAGGCCGAAAACGCATGTTCTTTGGCCTGTGGGCCTGCAAGGAGGCCTATGTCAAGGCCATCGGCGCGGGCCTATCGCTACCGCCGGATCAGATCGAGTTCGATGCCGGCTCAGAAGGGCCACCTACCCTGCTGCGTGCTTATGGCGAAACAGCCCCCGGCCGATGGGCACTTGCCATTCTCGACATGCCGCCCGATTACGCCGCGGCGTTGATGGTCGACGGTCCGACATGTATCCCGGCCTACCGGGACACATGCCTCTGAACCGAAATCCGGTGGTTCCATCGCAACAACCTTCGCAATCTCGGCATTCATAGCTACCATATCGTGCCGATTTCCAACCAGCTATCTCACTTTCGGCCATGTGATGGAATCAATCTTGGCGCAGCACGGCTGCGCTCGTGTCTATGCATACACTTACAAGAGTGTTTTCATCGCTTTCTCCATCGCTGCAGGCGTGTTCAATGCCACCGAAAGCATGGTCGGAGATATCCGCTTGTTCAGGTTCGTCAGTACCTCGCCCGGACCGATCTCGAATACCCGAGTCACGCCTCGGCGTTGGAAGCCAGTCATCGTCCCTACCCAATCTACGGGTCGGATCAATTGAAGCGATAGCGACCGCACCATCGTCTTGGTGTCGGCAGGCGCGTGATCGACATTGTGAATCACAGGAAACGCGGGCTTCGAGAAGGAGACATGGCTGAGATAGGCATGGACCGTCGTCATAGCCTTGCCCATCATTGAACTGTGGAAGGGGCCACTGACAGGCAGATTCATCACCATCTTCGCCCCTTCCCTTTTGGCGCTGGGCTTCAGACGCTCAATGGCCCGAAGATGCCCGGCAACGACGACCTGGCCAAGCGCGTTGAAATTGGCCGGCTCTAGCACGTCGTCAAGCGCGGCTTCTTCGCACAGTCGCCTAACCACGGCATCCTCCAGGCCGATGACGGCAGCCATTCCGCCGCCATGCGGAACGGCTTCGGCCATCGCTCTGGCCCGCACCCGCACCAGGTGCATCGCCTCCGTCAGCGTCATCGCTCCGGCAGCGGTGAGCGCGGCGATTTCACCTACGCTGTGACCGGCAGACAGCATCGGAATCTGACCACCCAAATCCGACCAGGCGCGGAACAATGCGACCGACGCGGCGACAACGATCGGCTGCGTGTTGACCGTATCAGCAAGTTGTGCGGAAGAGCCAGAAGCCACCATCTTCCACATATCGAAGCCTAGCGCGTCGGACGCCTCCTCTATTGCGTGCCTGACGACAGGCCACTCCGACCAAGCGTCGAGCATGCCCACTGCCTGGGACCCCTGTCCCGGGAAAACATGTGCAATCCGAAATTCCATGACTCTCTCCACGCCACGAATGGGCCGCAACCGGTTGATCAGAGCGCGCGCCTCAAGGCTTGCCAGGCCGCCAGGCAATGAATCAGGCCAATGGCCAGTGATGTTAGCGACGACCAGAGATCAAACGGCGAGATCTTCATGCCGACAAGCAATGCAGGTATCACCATGGCGCCCCTCAAGGTATAGACGGCTGCGATACCGATCAATGCCCATTTGAAGAAAGGCAGTCTCGGAATCCAACTGGCGGCCGCGAAGTAGTACGCGGCGAAGGCGAAGAAGACAATGGTAATGCCGGATGTGAGCAAGGTCGGAACCCAAGAACCCTGCTCCGCCATCGTAGCGAGCTGCTCGCCAGCACCGAAGAATCGATACGCCCAGGGGCCCTGAACAATGACATAGACGTGAAGCAACGCAACCGCGACGCTGCACCATGCAGCGAACGGTGCCCAAATACTCATCAACATACCCACTCCTTTCGATAAGGTTTCCAACGATGCCCGTCAAGCGTGGCACCGATCTCAAAAACTCCAGCTCAATGTCATCTGCACATTCGCATCCCGCCGCAATGCCGCAAAGGGACTGTCGGCGGGTGCAACGAACTTGCGCGCCACCATTCCCAGCTTGACATGGTCGCTCAGGCGGCGGCTGAACTCGACCTTATACGACCGAGTGTTGTGGCGCAGATCGTGCAGAACTCCAAACAGGATCTCGCCATCGCCGCTTTCGCTGACCCGGTACCGGACCCCGCCAAACAAGCTGCGGGCGAATCGTGAGGGTGGCGCCGATCCATCGCGAAAATCCTGCGACCATTCGAGCAGCAGTCCCAGGTCGCCCGACGGGCGCGCAATGGTGTATTCGCCTCCCGCCACATAGGCGTTGAAAGTCCTGCCTTGCCCAGAACGCCGCAATGCCTCCAGCTTCCACAGCATGCTGCCCTGCGGCAGCTGCAGGGTCATCCCGAGCTGCCGGGTCGCATGGTAGTCGCCTTCCGTGCTCCGGCTGAAGTCCGGCTCACGCCCAACGCCTTTGAAAAAATACAGGCCAACGTCGGCACTGGCGATCTGCCCCGACCAGCGAACTGCCCAATCGTCGCTGCGAAGAAGTCGGCCAAGCCCATGGGTCTGCTGGCTCTCGGGGATCACCTCCAGCCGTTGCCGCCCCTTCTCGCCAATCCCCGGCCGAGGACGGAAGTAAGGTAGCCAGAACACCTCCACCCGGCCATAGCTGTCCAGGAAGCGGGTGTATGACACCATCGGCTGCCCGAGCTTGGCTTCCAGTTCGACATCCGCACGCGGATCAACTTGATTGATGATGTCGACCAGATGGTTGGACTCCGCCACGCCCCAGAACACATTGTCGAAACCCACCCGGAACATCTGGCTACGCTCGCGGAACTCCAGACTCGCCACCCGCAGGTCCACGTAGCGCGCCGCCTTGTCGCGTGCATCAATGCGCGCATAGGGAGACACTTCCAGCTCCCAGGCTTCCTCGCTGCCGAAACGCGCCTTCCAGACCGGATTCAACAGCACTGCCGCTGTATCGCGCGCCTGGTTCGGATCCTCCGGCGATTCGGCAAACACGCGTGTCTCGACGGCAACGGATCCCTGCAACGCCGGCAGGTCGGCGCTTGCCGCGCCGGACCACAGCGCCAGCACCCAGGCGAGGCAAGCACCACCACGGGTGCCGGAGGGCGCCCCGTGCTCCTTGCATCCGTGCCGCCGCGAGGCAAAATGACATCGCCTTTCCCTCAATCCCATCCCGTTGCGCGCGCGACCGCTTGCGAGCGGAAAAAATGCCAGACCATACTCCGCGTCAACGGACATACTCTAGACGCTGCGGGTCGAAATCCTGTTCGGAGACGCCCGCCCGGAACTGGTAGCTGGAAAAGGTGATGACGGTGGACTTGCCATTCTGGTGATTTTCCATCGTCATGCTGCCCGCCTTCCAGAACTTGTTGACGTATGGCTTGTAGCCGTCGAACTTGAGCGTCTTCAGCAACTCGCTGCGGCGGTCGTAGAACTCGATCTTCAACGGCACATAGTTCTCGCTGTCGACCCAGACCATCTGGCGCGTGTATCCGGACCCCTCATACTTCGGTACGCGCTCCAGCTTGAAAGTCGGCCGATCGCCGAGCTTGTCGTCGCCGTGATACCTGTAGTCATACTTTTGCACTTCCTGCGAGGTCATGTCCTCGAATGCGAATTCGCTGCCCATGAAAGAACCGGCCTTGCTCTCCGACGCGATCCGCTTGGTGCGCTTCAGCGACGGCAGGTACAGCCACTGGTCGTCCGGCTTGGTTGAATGGGAGTAGCTGAGGAATGCCGTGCCACGCGTGTCGGCCGGCGTATCGAACACCATCAGGTATTTGTCGCCATCGCCATCCACCTCCAGCACCGACCCACGGATCTGGCGGGTGCTGGTCTGGCCCTGCTTGTCACGAAGCACCATTTCCATGTTCATCTTGTAGTTCTGGAAACTCTTATCACGGCGCTTCATCTCTTCGGCAATCTGCAAGCCGCGCTGTACCGGGTCGTTGGAGGCGGCGACCACAGTCGCCGCGCAGACGCAGGCAATGGCCGACCAAAGCTTGACTAATCGTTTCATAGGATTCATGGGTGCATAGTTAAAAAAAGCGTGAGCGTTAGCGATGATGCGGGCCAACCGTCCGTCAATCGATCGAAGGAACCGCCATCTTGCCGTCCGGCTGCGCGCGGCGTTGCTGCCACTCATTGTCGAACGCGAACAACAACGGCGGCACCAGCAGCAGATCGACCAAGGCAGCAATACCGATCGTCAGCCCGGACATGATGCCGAGATCGGCGTTCAGATCGAAGTTCGAGAACATCAGTACGCCGAACCCCAGCACGAGCACTAGCGTGGTTGCGAAGATGCTGATCGCGGATGTGCTGTACACGTACTCGATCGCCCGCCGCGATTCCATGCCGAGCCCGCATCGGGCGCGGTGATACTTGAAGATGCTGTGAACGGTGTCGTCGACGATGATCCCGTAGGTCAGCACCGCCACGACAGACACCGACAGCCCGATCTGACCGACCAATGCCCCCCAGAGTCCAAAGGCGAGCAGGCTCGGGATCACGTTGGGGATCAGAGAGATCACCCCCATCTTAAAGCTCTTCAGCAGCACGCCGATCACAACCGAGATCAGAAGGATCTGGAGAACATAACCTTCCATCGTCCCAGATACGTTCATTTCGCCGATCCGCGAGAACATGATCGATGGGCCAGTGCCTTCCGTCTTCATATAAGCCGGCATGTTTTGCCCCACCCATTGCTGGACGCGCTGGTCAAACGCAAGCAACTCGGCCGACGAGATATCCTTGACCACTACCGACAGCTTGCTGGCAGAGCGATCGATGCGAATCTGGTCGTTCAGTTCCAACCCGGGCGGCAACGACATCTCGAACAGCAGCAGGAGCTGCGACGAAGCATCCGCTGCCGCGGGGACCCGGAATGCGGCCGGGTCCCCGCCGTTCATCGTCCGATTGATGCGCTTGACGATATCGCTCAAGGAAGTGACATTGAAGACCTCGGGCTGGGCACGCAGCCACGTTGAGAACTTGTCCAGATTACGCAGGTACTCCGGAGAGGAGACCGATGACCCCTTCGCCGCAGGCACGGAGTACAGTACCTCGTGAACGCCCGACAGGTTATGTGAGATGAAATCGGTATCGCTGCGGAATGCGATTTTCTCGCTAAAGTAGTTGACGAAGTTGTCCTCGAACTTGTTTTGCAGCACGAAGTAGACAGCGGCCGCATTGATCAACAGCGTGATGCCAAAGATCAAGTAACGCCGATCCACCAGCCGCACCACCGCCTTGCCTAGCCACAGGCCGCCTTCATGCAACTCCGGGCGCCCCTTCAGAGGCAGAACCGCGGCCAGTGCAGGAAGCAAGGTAACCGAGAAGACGAACACCGCGATCGAGCCGATACCCAGGAGCAGGCCAAAGTTAGCGATCGGCGGCACGTCGGTCAGCATCATACTGAAGAAGCCAAGCACGTCCGTACCACATGCGACAACGATCAGTGGCAGATTGATCGTGATCGCCTGATGGACCGCATCCCGACGGCTCTCCCCCGCCCCCATCTTCTGCACGACGTAGAGCAGGATGTGCATGCAGTTCGCAACGGCGATCGTCATCAGGATGGTCGGCACAGTCACTGACACCGCCGTGAGCTTGACGTCCAGCAAACCGGCCGCGCCGATCGCCACCAGCACCGAGAAGGTCAGCACCAATAGCGTCGTCAGCATGCCAAGCACGCTGCGCAGTGACAAGAAGATCACCACCATCATGAACAGGTACATCACAGGGGTCAGCGTCTGGATGTCCGCCTGTGCCTGTTCGTCGAACGCATTGTCCAATAACAGGCTGCCGGTCGCGGTGATCTGGAGTTCCGGGAAGTCCGCCTTGATCGTCGAGATCTGCTCGCGCAGGGCCTTGACCGCCGTCGGGATCTCGCTCTCAGACTTCTTGGGCAAGGTGAAGCTGACGCTCACGCCAGCGACATGGCCGCTTGGAGACACGAGCTTCTTGACGAGCAAAGGTTCATTCAACGCAATCTTGGAGATCGTCTGCAGTTCCGCCGGACCTAGTCGCTCCGGGTGCTTTACCAGGTTGCGCACCACCAGGTCATCCTGCCGCACTTCGGCATGCTGGAAGTTGGTCAGCGAATCTACCCGACGCGCGAACGGAAACGTCCACGCAGCCTCGGTGAACCGGTGGATGGCCTCGAGCGTGCGCGGCTCGAACACCGTCCCCCCCTTAGGGGCGAACACCACCAAGGCAGTGCTGTCGTTCGAATACGCGTTCTGCACCAGCTCGTAAGCCTTCAACTGCGGATCGTTCCTGTTGAAGAAGTCCCGGTAGTCGCCGCTAAACCTGACTTTATCCAGACCCGCACAGAATGCCAGGGTCACCAATACCGAGCCGGCGATGACCCACCATCGCCAGCGGATAATCCAGTCTGCATACTTCACCATAATCTTCCCTTGCCTGTCATTCCAAAATCTGATGGCGGCGCCAGCCTATCGAGACATGCGCCACCGAAGAACCTGCCTTGCTCAAATCTCGCGCACCACCTTGCGCTGATTGCCAAGCAAGCCACCGGAGTACTCCGCTCGCCCAAGCTTCGCCTTGACGACATCGCGGAGCGCGGCCAGATCCATCCATCCCTCGCGCTTGATCTTCACTGCCGAGGCGGCTGGGGCGATGTCCTCGATTTCGACCTCCCGCAATTCAGGCAACGCCGCGAGATAGACCTCGCCGATCGCATAGGGAAAAGCACCGCCCTTGCACTCGGTGCGCGACTGCCTCTCCCCACCGCCTTGTTTCCTCGTAGCGTCGGAGACGCAGTCCCTCCGTTTTCTTTCCATGTTCACCAAAGCCACCGGATTCATGCCCTTCTGGTTGATTGCCAAATACTCGAGACATACGCAGGGCGTACCATTAGTTGACGAAGAATCCATCCGCCTTCATCTCACCCAGTGACTTCTCGAACGCATCGCAGACGATCTCCAGATCCTCTCGCGTATGCGCATACGACAGTGCGAGGAAATGAAGCTCCGGCATATATATGCCCTGCTTGCGCATGTAGTACGCCAGCGCAATGCTTGACTTGTAGTCGCTGCCCCCCTGGATCTCGCGATAGAAACGGGTTTCGCGATGCGAGAAGCTGACCGTGAAGATCGAGCGGACCGCCTTGATCCTGGCGGGTACCTGCAGTCTTTGCGCAATCTCTACCAGGCGCGTACGCAGCCATTCGGTATGCTCGTGCAACGAGGTATAGACCTCCGGATGTGCCTTCAGGTAGTTCAGCATCGCGACCCCAGAGCCAGCAGACAGCGAGTTTCCGCTCATCGTGCCGCCGAGGAACACGCGGGTTTCATAGTCACGGAACGGATCGGTGGTGCTTCGCGCGATCTCCATCAGCTTCTTCGAACCAACCACCGCGCCGCACGGCATACCACCGCCAATGATCTTCCCAAGCACGGTCAGATCCGGCACGACGCCGGCCAGGATCTGCGCACCGCCATAGCACACACGGAAACCACTGACGACTTCGTCGAAGACCAGGGGAATATCCAATTCCGTGCACAAGGCGCGCATCTGCCGCAGGAAATCGACATCCAGGCGCCCCATCGAGAAAGGCAGCGGCTCCAGGATGACGCAATCGATCTCCTCCGCGCGCTCGCGTACGATCTTCAGGCTTTCCGGGTGGCCGTACTGCAGCACGATCGTGTTGTCCACCGTCGATTGCGGCGTCCCCGGGCAGCCGGCTACCGGTTCGGGACGCTCGAGCGGGCCCCGTTGCTGGAACCAGGAACTGACCATCGCCTGGTCGGAGAAGCCGTGATAATGGCCCTCGCACTTGGCGACCTTGCCCCGCCGGCGATAAGCCCGGCAGATCCGCAGCGCATGTATGACCGCCTCCGTACCCGAGTTGGACAAACAGGCATAGTGAGCCCCGGGGAACGCCGACACCAGCAGGCGCGCAAGCTCCACCTCGGAGCGGTTGCCCATCGCATTCAGGCTTCCATCTGCTACCAGCGCCTGCTGCGCCTTGACGATCTCGGGATGCGCGTAGCCGAGAATGTGCGGCCCGTAGCCGCCCGTCAAATCGATGTACGAATGGCCGTCGACATCCTCGATCCGGCACCCCTGCCCTTTCTGCGCGAACATCGGATAGGTGCAGGGGAAGAAGTAGCGGTTCATATGAATCGACGCGATCATGAAACGCTCGGCATCGCTGCGCATTGCGAGCGCCTGCGGAGTCTCGCGCTTGAAATGGTCGTCGAACCGTTGCCGCACGTCCTCGTTCATGTACGGCGAGTAGCGGTCCGAGAAGCGGCGGGAGTTCTCCCAAACGTCGATATCAGGGTCGATCTGCGTGCCGAAGCCTTCGCAGGACGCCAACGTCAGTTCGACCTTGGTGAAGTTCGGCGTGTACTCCGCGCCGTGCTTCTTCAGAACAGCGGTGACGTCGCGGAAGAAATCGGCCGTCTTCCATTCGTCGGCGATCTCGAAGAAATATCGGTAGATCACCGCCTTCACCTCTCCGAAGAAGCGGCCATAGTCCTTGGCACGCTCCTTCTTCAGCACGAAGTACGTCAGGAATCGCTCCGTCGCCAGATCCCATTCCTGCCGGATCGATGCAAAGAAGAACGACGCCAGTCCCCATTTTTCCGCCTCGGTGACGTAGACGGTGATGCCGAAATCGAGAAAGACGATCTTGCCATCCTGCGTAAACTTGACGTTGCCCGGATGCGGATCACCATGCGCCACGCCGTGCATGTAGAGCATGGTGTAGACGGCATCCTGCAGGCGCCGCGACAACTGCGGTCGCGGCAGGTCAACCTTATGGAAGTGCTTGCCCGGTATGCCGTCGACAAACTCCATTACCAGCACGCTGTTCCGGGTGTATTCGCCATACACCTTGGGAATAACGACAAAGGGATGATTGGCGAAATTTCTGCCAACGTTCTCTATATTGCGTGCTTCCTGCCGCATGTCGAGCTGCGGCAGCAGCAGATTGCGCAGCTCGGCGATCCGCGCCGGGCCGTTGAAATGCCGAATCGGCCGCACCAGCGCATGCATCAGGCCAACCATGCCACCCAGGAAGTTGAGGTTGGCCTGCAGGCGGCGCGGCACATTGTGCTTGACAATCTTGACCGCTACCCGCTCCCCCGTCTTGAGACGGGCCTCGTGAACCTGCGCGATCGATGCGCTGGCCAGCGGCGTGTAGTTGAACTCGGCGAAGATGCTCTCGTACCCGTCACCGAATTCGTCGCGCAGGACGCGGCGCACCTCTGCTTGCGAAGTCGCCGGCACATCGTCCTGCAAACGCTGCAGCTCCTTGATGGTCTCCTCGCTGAAGGCATCGGAACGCGTCGACATGATCTGACCGAACTTCACATACAGCGGTCCCATCGCAGTGCAGAAGCTGACGATGCGCTTGCCCAGGAGCTGGTCTCGGGCCGCCTGCGGCTTGCCCGCAGACTTGATGTAATAGGCGGCCGCATTCCATAATCCGACCGGCACCAGGGAAATACCTGCAATCATCGTGAAGCTCCGTAGTGGTGAGTATGCTGGCGAGCGGATCAGAAATGGAACGTCGAGGCAACGAAGGACATGCCTGAACTGCCGACCCAGAACCCGATCCGGTCACCGCGCTGCAGTTCGCCGTTGCTGGCGTGCACGGCGATCGCTGCCGGGATCGACGCCGAGCCGACGTTTCCGTACTGCGGAAAAATGTAGCGCATACGGTCGCCGAAACCGCAGGTATCCGCCCATTTCTGGTAAGCAGGCACCGATCCACCGGTGTGCGGGAAGACCATCTTGATCTGGTCGCGGTATGGCGTGAGTAGCCGCAGGCTTTCCTCCATATAGGCAGAGTAGTTGAACACCTGCGAGCTGAAGGATGTAAACGCACCGATGCCGTTCAGACCAATCTTGTTGCTCGGCGGCGAACGTTTCTCGTAACCGCCTAGCGGAATAGTGCATAGATCGACCCCGGTCTTCACCGACAGGTACTTGAAGAACCAGCGGTTGTCATCGTCCGCCGACAGGATCGTCGCCGATGCGCCATCGCCGCCGCAGTAGGCGGAGAAACAGTAGGCGATGTCGCGCAGATTCGTGAGCTGGAAGTTGCTGGGATAGGCGACTCCACCCGGTACGAAATACGACTCGGCGTTGACTATCAGCGCGCGCTTGTAACGTCCGGACACGAAGTGGCTCTGCGCAATGTCGCAGGCCCGGGTCCACGCCATGCAGGCGTCCAGAACGTCAAAGCAGTCCACCCGGTCCATGCCCAGGGCATTGGCAACGAAGTAGGAATCCCCCGGCTCGATGAACCCCCGGCAGTTTCCGGTGTAGATCAGCAGGTCAATGTCCTCGGGCCCGCATTCCGCCTGATTCATCGCGTCGCGGCAGGCCCTCACCATCAGATCCAGCGGGCGCTCATCGTCGGCGAACCAGTAGCGGCTCTCAATCGAGGTGCCATCGAGCATCCACTTGATGTAGTTGAGCGCCTTGTCGAGATCGCCTTCGAAGCGCTGGGCGCTGTTCTTTCTCACTTCCTCGAGCACATCGGCGTTGCTCATCTTCCGCGAGGCCGGAAGAAACGAAATGCCTTCGATACGCATAGCAGTTGTCCTGAATGATTGGGACTAGAAGGACCCGGAGGGCCCATTAAGGCGCTGGTCTGGCCGGGATCAGCGCGGATCGATCATGGCAACCAGACTGCCAACCCGAGTGACGATTTGGTTCCCGATTCGCGCTTCACCACTGAACACGACGCCGTTCTGCAGCATGCGGTCGATCCTGGCCTCGATAGTCAGCGCCACGTCGAACGGAACGTGGTGCTGCAGGGTCGTATCGCCAACCGAGCCCAGCACAATGTCTTGGGGCTCCGACGCGTCCCGCGACATGAAGAACAGGGCGATACCGGCCTGCCCGATCGATTCGATGATCAGGCCTTGCGGATACCACGGCGGCGGCTGCTCGAGGAATAGTGGCGATGCCCGGTTCACCACCTTGCGGGCGCGGATCCAGGCGCCCGGTTCATAGTCCTCAATGGTGTCCAACAGCAGGAACGGGTAGCGATGTGGCAGCACGCCTGCTATCTGCCGATGGCTCATCGCCCTGCCGGCCTTCCCGCCCGGATCCAATCGTTGTGCCTCGCCCCCGTCGGCGGCGGCCTTGCCCCTTGCGATGCAGCGCAGGGTCGCCCGTGCCTTGAGCTTGTCTCCGACGCGGGCCGTCGCGCTTATTTCCATCCCGGACTCCGTGATCGTTCTGAGGCTGGCGGATAGCTCGACACGGTCTCCCGGCAGCACCGCATCGAGATACTGGATGCGTTTGATGGCATCCACCGACATGACTTCGCCGGTCTCGCCATGCAGCAGCGTCTCGGCCAGGCGGCAAAGCCGCTCTGCGATCAAGACCCCCGGATAGATCGGATTGCCCGGATAGTGCCCAAGCGCGAAGATGTCGGTCCCGCTGACCAGAAAGTGGTCGTGGATTTCGCTGCCGACAGCGGCGTCCCGGGCCTTAGTTGGAAGTTGCAGTGTCGTGTTCATAACGGTTACCAGTACCAGACGCAATCGAATTGGTTCATCAAGGGCGACAATTCCGCCTCGTGCAGCACCGAGACGCCTGGCAGCAAGTCATCCGCAGCAAGATGCAAGCGTTCGATGTCGGCATGCCAGGCGTACAACGGAACGCCGGCTTCGAGCAGTGCCACCACTCCGCTTTCGTGGTGGGAGAGACCGCTCACGTTCGCATCGCCGATCCGCAGTACCAGCCTGGGTTGCTCGCGGAGGGCGAAGTTCACGGTATCTCCCTTCAGCAGCAGCGCGGTTGGTGCACCCATCGCCTTCATGATCCGGGTCAGCCAAAGGATATGGCCGTACTGCTCCTCCAGGCCGCCGCGGTAGGCGCGCTCGATGATGGTCAGCGAACTCTTGGAGCGGCCCTTGCGCGGCCCGCCCGCCTTCCCGGCGCTCTTCGTCTTCGCTCCTGCGCTCACGATTTGACCCCCAGTACGAGAGACACATCGGCGGCACTGAGGTAGTGCTGGAATGAGAAGGGAATCTTCACCTTGATCTCCGGAATCTGAGCGGTCGTTCCACGTTCTTCCATGCAGTAGCGGCACACCAGCCATTCGAGCTGGCCGCTACCCGGGTAACGGCGGAACAGGGCCTGGATCAGCTCCGCAGTAGTCGGATTGATGTCTCCGGCATCTCTCGCCGCGAAGAAATCCCGAGGCCGGACCAGCGTGCTCTGCGAAAGGCCTGTCGCGTGCCCGCAGTTCCATACCGTGACATTGTGGCCCTGCCGCAGCGCGGACTCGACCATGCGGAACAGCGACGTCACGGTGTCCGTCTGAAACGGCGTACCCATCATGCCGAAGAAGAAGCTGGGGCGTCCGCCAACGGACTCCCGAGGCGCGCATGACGATTCGTCATCGCAGACCGCCCGGGTATCGGTTAGATGCGTTTGGATCATTGGATTAGGGGCTCCCGCTCACGAATGCCATATGGTCTTGACGCCTCGGCCCGCCATCTCGGCCACCAGCGCGTCGGTGGCCCACACGTCGCCATGCTGCTGCGCCAGATCGAGCGGGATTCCACGCTGCGCCAGAGAGAATTCATCGCACGAGATCCGCACACGCCCGGCAGAGTCGCTCCGTAGCATCTGGAGCGCGTTGGCGTCGCGTCGCAGCCAGAGCACGCCGTTCTGGATCAGGTGCAGATGCACCGCGTTGCCGCTGGCAAGCAGGCAGCGCGCCATATCGAGAAAATCCCCAACGTCGCCGGACTCCCAAGGCGAGCGGGATTCCACCAGCAGCATCAGCGGCGACTCACCCGTCCCCGGGCGTGCGTTCGAGACGGTGTTCATCCGCAGCCTCCGGCGTGGTCCAGCAGGGCGCTGCCCGTCATCGCGGTGGGCATTTCAACGGGCGCGGCCTCCTGCCCGACGCTACCGGCGAACTCGTGCAAACGATCGATGCCCCAGAATTTCTCCCGTCCGGCCGTGAAGAACGGTACGCCGAACACGCCGGCGCGGATGCACGCGCGCAGGGCTTGCAGGCCCTCGGCGCGGATCTGCGGATCCAGATGTGCATCGCGCAGTTCGATCGGGTCCAGGCCGAGCACGCAGCCCACCTCCTGCATCGCTCCGGGATCGCAGATATCACGGCCGAGCTTCCATCGCATATCCTTGACGGCCTCGATGAACTCCAGTGCCTTGCCCGCCCGCTCGGCGACGAAGTAGGCCAGATGCGGCACCTCCCAGCGCGGCGACTTGTCCTGAGGCCAGGCGATCGTCAGGCCGCGCTTGCGTGCCAGACGCCTGACATCCATCAAGATGTAGAGGTGCTTCTCCTTGGACATGGCGGTGTATAAGAACGCTTCGCCATGCTTGCCCAACGCTCCCCGGAGCTCTTCGTCAGGCTCCCAGAACGGCTTTAGCGCAAGCCGCTCCAGCAACTTCGGATATCGCGTCTTCAGGTCGTGGATCGCCAGCCAGGAGTACGGGCTGCGCAGGGAAAAATAGAAGACCGGCTCGGACATATGCATCGTGCTTTGATCGGAATCCGGCGCGCGCGCGACACCCGGCGGTGCCGTTCGCGAACCGTCCGGGCACGTAAGGAGTCCCCTCATTTGCCAAGCCGTTTGTCCCCGCGGATGGCGGCGACGACTTCGGCATCGAACTGCACCAGTGACCAGTCGCGGCGACTGTTCACTACCGCGTAACCGTGGGTAATATGGCCGGTAGCTGTGTGCACAAGGCGGCCATGCCGTTCCACATAGCAGTCCATCCGAGACTTGTAGGTAGTGTCCTTGCAGATGTCCTCGACCGTGAATACCGTGTAGATGGTCTCCTCCATCATGGCTTCGTCGATCATCTGCAGATTGGCGGCCGGCACGACCGGAATCCACTTCTTGTTCTCGAGCAACGTGCGGATCGATATGCCGCGGTCGGCGACGAACAGATCCAGCACCTCCTCCATCAATCGCAGATAGCCGGAATGCTGCATGCGGTCGTTGAAATGGCAGTAGAAATACGGCACGTGCCACTTCCAGACAAAGGAATTGGTCTGGTCCGCGCCCAGCGCGGCCAGCACGTCCGGCGGCACCACGCCGGGTTCCCGAGTCAAGTTCAGGCCGTCGATCGACTTGCGTTCGCCACGCTGGATGCGCGAGACCGTGTAGCGTTCGATGCGCGCATCGTGCCGGGCCGTGCCGGCGTGCGCGGTGACGACGCTGTCATCGAGCCGGAAGATGACGTTGACCGTGCCGGTCAGCGCCTTGATCTCCTTGCCGTCGCGATTCACCATCAGCTCGATGCCCATCACCATTTCCGTATCGGCCGGCTTGGTCTTCGGGATAACGTGGATGCTGACGCTGTCGTCCATATGCAGCGCGTGCAGGATTCGCACGTTCGAGTTGACGATTTCGAGGCAGAGACCGCTCTCCTCGTAGAGCGGGCGCGGCGACAATCCCTGGGTTCGGAAATGCTCCAGAACGGCCTCTTCGACGCAATACATCACGTGCTTGAAGCCGATCCAGGTGCAGATATTCGATCCCTCGAAACGAGGCTTGACCAAATGGGTCGTGCGTTCCATCGCGATCTGGTAGGTGGCGGTCACATCATTCATGGTATGTGGTTTCCTATTAAGGATGATTGAACAAAACGGGTTGGACATGGTCCGGCTAGGCCGCAGCGGAGAACACCTCAGGCGCCTGGCATGTGCGGACCAGAAATCGATCGATCGCGACGGCGCTTTCCTGCTCGCGACAACTGAGCAAGAAATGACCGCATCCGCGATGCACCTCTAACGCTGCGTTCGGCAATGCGGCACGCAGCGCCTGCGCATCGGCCAGCGGCGAAGAGAAGTCCTCATCACCGCTCAGTACCAGCACAGGCTGCGTCAGATGGCGCAACGGCAGGAACGGCATGCGGGCGAATAGTTGCCAGAAGTTCATCCATACATAGCAGCCGAAGCTATCGCGCGCGGCTTCGGTCATGCGGCGCAGAACGTCTGGATCTAGCGCCGCGCGGCGCCTGCGCAGGCGGATGCTCAGCTCGACGAAGTCGGTAAATTCGTTGACATAGCGTTGGAACAAGGGCCATGTCACGTCCTGCGGCGAGACCTTGTAGAAAGGCGAGATCAGCGCCACCGGCACACGGTCGAACGCAGCATCCCGCGCCAGCAGTGCCAGCACGGTACTCGCACCGAAGGAATGGGCGACCCAGGCATCGGGCTGCAGTTGGAAGGCGTCGAGCGCCTCGCGCAACCAGTCTTCCGAGCGCAGGATCTCCCCCCAGAATCCGCCCTGCCGGCCATTCCACGGCAAATCCAGCACCACGCAGCGGTAGCGGTCGCGCAACCGTGCCAGCACACCGCTCCAGACTTCCGGCGGCTCCATCATGCCGTGGACCAGCACCACCACGGGCGCGTCGTCGTCCGGGCCATAGACGCGCGCGGTGACCTCGAAGCCGTGAATATGGCAGGTACCATCTCTCATCGCGCCGTCCCATCGGCGCGCCCAGGGGCATCGACCACCACAGCCCCGCCGCGACGATCCATCCAGTTGCCGCCGCCCACGATCACAACACCGTCCCCGGCGGGCTCGAAGCCCCTGACCGGCGCGGCGCCGCGCAGCTGCTCGCACGCATGTATGAGCTGAAGCAATGCCGCCGAACCATACGAACGGGTGATCGGCCCGCCCAGGTCGATCACCTGATCGTGCCCACTCGCCATTCGGGAAAGAAAGGATCCACCTGGCAGATATATGGACTTGCTCTGCTGGCGTGCAAACCAGTCGCTCGCGGGCTGTGCGTCGTGCGCATCCGCATGAGCGTACATGTGATCCGACAGATAGCCGTGAATGATGGCGCCACGGTCTAGCGCATAGTCGCGAGCCTCGAGCACGACGGCGCCCGCGCCTTCGAGCAACGGCGCCTCCGCCTCGTCCAGCTCCTGCCGCCCCCCGGCCAGCAAGCTGCAAAGCGCGCTGCCGCCGGATTCCACCGTGGCCACCAGCATCCGCTGGGCCCGGCCGTTGCGAATCGCGTTGGCCGCGACGATCAGTGCATCCAGCGATGCCGATGCCCCGGAGCAGATCATCAGATTCAACGCCTTCAGGCCGAATCGGATAGCGATCGTTGAAGCGACGATGTTGCTCGACGCGTTCGGCAGATCCATCGAGCTGGTCGCGTTCACATGCTCCCGCCGGATCGTTTCCGCTGCGCGGCAGACCGTATCCAGATTGCCCGTATTCGACGCCACAGCGACACCGAAGCCCGGGTCATCGAGCTTCCGACTGGCATCATCGACCAGACCGGCATGCTGCAGCGCCAGCTTTGCCGCGCACATGGCCATCAATGTTGAGCGCTCCTTGTAGCGCAATCCCTTCTTGCCCAGCGTCAATTCGGGGGAAAACACGGGGTTGTCCACCTGTGCGTGCTGCAACGCCTCCGTCAGCGACGGCTGAACGCCAAAGGTGGGGATCTCCCAGCCGAAACCGGTAATCGCGATCGGTGCGCGGTTCGTACTCATGCCTCTTTCTCCAGGATCACCACCGCGTTGACGCCACCGAAGCCGAAGGCGTTGACCTGCGCAATCGTTCCGCTGAAAAGTGAATTCCATCCTTCGCGGACGAAGTTCATTGTGCGTGCCCCGTCCATGACGTTCACCAGCCCGATCGTGGGCGGCACCACGCCGTTGTTCAGCGCTTCGATCGCCGTCACCACACCCACCAGTCCGGATGCGCCGGAGGTGTGCCCGGTCATCGACTTAAGCGCCGAGACGCGCACCGCATTGGCCGCCTCGCCCATCGCTTCGTGCATGGCCTGGGCCTCCGCCTCGTCGTTCAGGCTGGTACCGGTGCCATGCACCATCGCCAGATCGACTTCATTGGCCGCCACGCCGCCTCGTGCATAGGCGTCCCGAATTGCGCGGACGAGGCCGCCCGTGTCGGGAGCCGTTTCATGAATGGCATCGCAACTGGTGCCTACGCTACGCACGACGGCAAGCAGGTCGGCTTGGCGCGCGGCGGCACGCTCCACACTTTCCACCACCACTGCAGCCGCACCGTCGCCCATCAGCACACCCTTACGGTCTCGTTCGAATGGCTGGACCCGGTCCGGGTGCAGCGGATTCACGCGATCCAGCAGACCGAACATGCTTTCAGTAATCGCGTCGCAACCGCCAACGATCACGTGGCTGAACGTGCCATCGCTGATAAAGTCTTCGGCGAGCGCCAATGCGAAGCTCGACGCGGAGCACGCATTCGACACCGTGATGACCGGCAGTGCGCTGCCCAATGTTTCGTTCAGTATCCGCTCGAAGTGAAGCTGGTCGATGGTCAGCGGCTCACCCGTCGTCCAGAACAACTCCAGCGAGCGCAGCTCACGCAGGCCAGTGCCAACGATGATGCCGATCGCGGCGTCCCTTACTGACAGGCGTGCCTCCTCGACCGCGGCAGCAACCGCCTTCGCCAGCATTTCCGAAGCCCGCAACACGCGATCCTGCCGGTTCGGACGGTCGGCGATCTCGTAGGCATAGCTGACGTTGAACCTGTCGGCGTCGAACGATTGCAGCGGCTTTCTGCCGGACTGACCTGCACAGAGCGCCTCGAACGAGCGGTGCTTGTCCTCCCCGACACTGGTCACCATCGCCGAACCGGTAACGGCTAGTTTCATACCCTTTCTCCAAAGTTTCGCAGGAATGGTGGCCTAAGCATCAGGCGCGCACCACGAGGCAGCCGACATGCCCGTCATCGCCGCTGACCAGCGCGATCCCGATGCGCGGCCGGTCCGCACCGTCCCTCAAGCTCACCAGCAGGCGGCCAAGCGCCAGGGAGAAGGTGGCGCTGTAGGTGTCACCCATTGACTCGGTCAGGTCATCGCAGTGGACGCGTACGTTCGAGCCGAATACCTGTGTGACCGCGCGCAACTCGGCTTCCCGGCTGCCAACGTCCGCGGCGCCGCACAAGCTGCAAACGGCGACGTCGCCTGCCGCGACTCCGCATTGCGCGACCGCCTCCGCCAGGCATGCCGAAATTCCTTCGACCTGGTCGGCCTCGCCGCCGTCTGGCGGATCGAAGTAGCGGCCATACTGCAGCGCGACAATCTCCGCCAGCGGCGTCTCGCCTCTCGCCTGCATGTCGGCGGCGCGCTCCAACGTGAACATGGCGCAACCCTCGCCCAGCGGCACCGCGTGGCGGCGCCCCTTTTCGATCAGCATCCGGTGTGCCCACGCGGTCTGCGGGCACAGCTCCTCCACACTGCCGGTGAACAACGTATCGGCATAGTGCCGGCGCAACATCTGCGCGGCGTACTTGATCGCCAGCAGGCCAGACAGCCGACCGCCGGAGATGGTGGCGTTGATGCAGCGCGCCTTGAACCAAATGCCACACTGCCCAGCCGCGCAGTTCATCACCGTGTTGGGAAACAGTGCGGGGTTCACGAGGAACGGGCGATCTTGCACCAGCGAATCGCGGGTGAAATCGCTGGTACTGCGAATACTTCCGGTGCTGGTTCCGATCACAAATCCGACCCGTTCCGATGCTGATTCGTCACCAATCGGCGGGCGGCGCTCGTGCAGCAGCTTGGCCGTGCACACCGCCAGCGCCGTGGTGCGGTCCATGGTGCGGATACCCTTGCCGCCGAGCAGCGCGGCCACCTTGAAGTGGGCTGGCCGATAGTCGACGTCGCGCGGAAACGCTGCGTCCGCGTCATGTATTGGATGCCCGTCCGCTTCCTCGGAGAGCGGGGTTTCGGCCTGATTGAACGCTTTGGCGCCAATGCCCAGCGATGAGATCGCTTCCCAGCCCGCTACGGCAATCCCTAGTGATGCCATGATTGAATTCCTTTCAATGTGCGTAGCGCGCGTAGACGGTGATGGCGTTGTTGCCGCCGAAGGCGAAGCCGTTGTTCTGGACGATGCGCAGCTCCGCCTCGCGCGACCGGTTCGGCACGCAATCCAGATCGCAGCTGGGGTCGGTTTCGCGGTGATTGATCGTCGGCGGAATGAAGCCTTCCTCGACAGCGACCGCACAGGCGATGCTCGCCAGCGCGCTGGCCGCGCCCATGGTGTGGCCTATCATCGATTTGATCGACGATACTGGCGGCATGCGCTCGCCGAACACCTCATGGATCGCGCCGGCCTCCGTGATGTCATTGGCCACCGTGCCAGTGCCATGCGCGCAGACATAGTCGACATCGTTCGCCGAGATGCCCGCGTTCTTGTGCGCCAGACGGATGCAGCGCGCGATACTGGACTTGTTGGGCGCCACCATGTGGTCCGCATCGCAGGTCAGGCCGTAGCCCAGCACTTCGGCATAGATGCGCGCGCCGCGCGCCAAGGCGCTGTCGAGCGACTCCAGCAGTATCACGCCAGCGCCCTCCCCCGTCAGGATGCCCTTGCGGGCACTGTCAAACGGCTGGCAGACCTCTGGCGCGATCGTGCCGAGGCGATAGAACCCCGCGAACGTCTTGCGGCATATCGAGTCGGCGCCGCCGCATAGCATGAAGTCGGTATCGCCCAGGCTGATGCTGTCGTAGGCATAACCGATGGCGTAGTTCCCCGCCGAGCAGGCCGTCGGAATGGTCACGGCGCCACCGTCGAGTTCCAGCTCACGGGAGATGGCGAAGGAGATGTGGTGCGACGGCACCTGTCGAATCAGATCGTAGGAGATCGATGCATAGCCGCCGCGGACCGCTTGTTCGGTCAGGCGGTCGATGACCTGCGATTCGCCATCGGTGGTACCGATCGAGACGCCGCATCGCCCTGCGGAAAGTTGTTTCCGGTCGATCGCAGCATCCTTGACCGCCATGACCGCGGCTGCCACGGCAAATTGCGCGCTGCGACCAAGCGAGGCCGGGTTGAGCCGATGAACCCACTGCTGCGGCTCGAAACCACGTACTTCACACCCCTTGTTCGTGGCGAAGCCCGCAGTATCGAACGAGGTAATCTCCGAGACACCCGAAACCCCATCGCGCATGGCTTTGGCAAATGCCTCGACACCCAGGCCGACACTCGTGACGGCGCCGATGCCCGTTACGACGACTCTTCGCATGAACGCTCTCCCTTTCGCCCTGTTTTTATCTTCGGTCATCACTCCTTATTCCGACCAACCGGCGGCTTCCTGTACGACCCGGTAGACGCCTTGCAGGTTGACCATTCGGGCTAGCGCCTCTTGCGGAATCTCGACGCCGAAAGCCTTCTCCAGGCTGGCCAGGATCTCAATCGCGCGCAGCGAGTCGGCATCGTGGTCTTCCTTGAATAGGCTTTCCAGCGTCATCTCGGCCGGCTCGATCTCCAGGATGTCCGACACGATCTGCTTGATCAGGGACAGGTGTTCTTCTTTGCTGACGAGTTTGTTCATCTTCGACTCCTAATCGGATAGCTCCCGTGGCGCGGGAGGATTCATACGGATGATGGGTTGACGGTCCTGCAGTATCTAGATCGGCTCAAGCGCGCTCAGCTTTCCCAGCCGGCGGCTTCCTGCACGACCTGGTAGACGCCTTGCAGGTTGACCATTCTGGCCAGCGCCTCTTGCGGAATCTCGACGCCGAAGGCCTTCTCCAGGCTGGCCAGGATCTCAATCGCGCGCAGCGAGTCGGCATCGTGGTCTTCCTTGAATAGGCTTTCCGGCGTCATCTCGGCCGGCTCGATCTCCAGGATGTCCGACACGATCTGCTTGATCAGGGACAGGTGTTCTTCTTTGCTGACGAGTTTGTTCATGGCGATATACAAGACTTCAGGGAGTGGATAAAAATGCCAGGTAGCGGCGTTGATGAATGGCGATCAACAGGATTGGACGATCCTGCGTCAGCCAATATGCGGCCCAAAGCAGCGGTTCGACCGCACCGATGCTGCTGAACGCGAGTTCGACACGGGAAGAAGTGGACATACCAGCGGCGTTCAGCCAGCGCAGCCAGCAGGTGGCGCAAGCCGCGCCGGTCTCCGACGCATCGCGAAGCACAACGAGCTGCGCGATGCCCGCGAACGCGCCTGCCTGCTTCAGCAGGCGGCCCGTACTGCCGCGTGCGGCGAGGGCAGGATCATCCAGCGAACCCCATGCTGTCGCCGCGATGCGACGGCCGCCGCCGGAATGTCCCGAGTGCAATTGCAACACCACGGCACCTGGCATGACCTGTGCGCCGTCCGCGTCGGAGACCGTTTCCTCTGCGGCAATCGACAGCGCCGTATCGATCCGGCCCATCTGCAAGGCCTGCACGGCCAAGTACAGGCCCTCGAATCCCGCCAGCAGCGGCGATGGCAGGGTTGTGGCAAATGCACGACTGCGGCTGGCGATAGCTAGATGCGCGGCGGCGATGTTGGCCGAGATATTCGGCGCGGACACCGTGTTGAGCGCCTTGGCGCCTGCCGCCAGCACCGCCTGGTCGACCTGCCGGCGCACCGCATAGTCGGCCACGGCGGTGCCGAGATACACCCCGCGCCGCTCTTCGTCCGCATCACGCCAATGGGTATTTCCGGACATGCGCAGGCAGGCCAACGTCGCTGCCAGTCCGTAGCGCGTGGTGTTGTTCAGATAGCGATGCTTGACCCCAGGCAGGTCGCGTGCGGCGTCGAACCATGGGTCCATCGCGGCAAGGTTAGCCACGGGTCGGCCCGGGAACGGTAGCCGCATCGGCATGCCAGCGTCGTGCAACCAGTCGCTGCGCAACCTCGGCGTGAGCGTAGTCAAGGCGGTCAGGAAGGCATCAGCCATCGCACATGCCCTCCAGCACCACCGAAAGATTGTTGCCGCCGAAGCCGTAGGCACTCACCAATGCCCGGGGAGGATCGTCGCATGCGGTGGTCCGCAGATCGGCGGCCTCCGCGTGCAGGCATAGCGGCACCATCGGGTCGAGCTCTCGCAGATACAGGACGGGCGGAACGCGTCTGCTGGCCAGTGCCTTCGCCGCGGCCAGCACCGAGAACGCGCCGGACGCACCGGCGCTGTGGCCGAGATGAGCCTTGATCGGCATGACCTGCAAGGCCGCCGCCGCCGCGCCAAACGTCTCGCCCAGCATCTCGCCCTCGATTCGGTCGTTTATCGGCGTACCCGTGCCATGCGGCACGACCAAGCCGATCTGTCGCGCATCCAGACCCGCGTGCGTCAGCGCGCGATTCACCGCACCGCGGATATCGCGCCCCTGCGGCTGCGGCGCCGTGGGATGAAAAGCGTCGCAACTGGTTCCGGATGCCAGCAGTCGACAGTATGGCGATCGCGGCAAGCGAGCCACGACCTCGGCCGATGCCAGGACCAGCGCCGCGGCGCCCTCGCCCAGGACCGTTCCATTGCGCTCGGTGTCGAACGGCCGGCAACGGTCTGGGTCAAGCGCCGTCATCTTCTGGAATCCCGCTTGCGTGACGCGGGATAGCAAGTCGGCCCCCACCACCAGCATGACGTCGGCCGCGCCGACACGGATCAGATCGGCTGCCTCGGTCAGCGCGTACAGCGACGCCGCGCATGCGTTGGCGATGGTCAACACCGGACCACTCAGCGGAAGACCGGTGCGCCTCGGCAGATCATCCGCCACGCGATATGGATTGCAGTCAGCCAAGCGGTCCAACCCGCCGGCGAGACGACGCGCCTCTGCGCGCTCGGAGTCGCCCGCCGCAGTGCCGATCGCCATCCCGACTATCAAGTCTTCATCCAGCAGCGCGGCCAGGCCGTCGTCCATGCACTCGCAGTCAGCGCAGGCCTCTTCAATTGCCGACAGCGCCATTTTCTCGAAGGTTCCGAGCGCTTCGCCGGGCGCCGATGGCAGTTCTCCCGGGCGAGCATAGGCGTGACGCCAAGAAGCATCCCCATCAGGAAATCCGGCAATGGCGTTGCGCGCAGGCGCCGGCGGCGGCCGGAACAATGCTTGCCAGAGTTCCGCGACGCCGTGCCCGAGCGGCGATACCGCACCCAGGCCGATGATATAGATGTCAATAGCGCGCGCACGGCCATCCGCCCGGCCATGTCGCACGCTATCCGGTCTGACGGCGTCGCTCATGGATTCCTCGCAAGATCTGTGACGTCCACCAGGATCGCTTTCAGGTTCGTGTAAGTGGCTATCGGCCTGCCATCGACTTCCGTCCTCCCAGACAGGTTCACCAGCCTGGTGCCGATGAAATCGAGCCTGATCTGATGCTGCAATCGGTCGCCGGGGAAGGCGTCGCCGAGAAACTCAATGTCCGAGAATTCGCCAAACACGACGGCGCGACTGGTGTCGCCCGCAACGAGGAAGCCGCGCCGCGCCAACAGCACGCCGGCCGTCTGCCCGAACGATTCCACCAGCAGGGATACCGGATAAGCGAGTTGATCGGCACGCTGCGCGGCGTCGGCGCTGCGATAGCAGGGTTCGCTGAAGGTGATGTTCTTGAAGGCGCGCGCCGTGGCCGGATCGCTTCCCAATTCCACCGCGTCCACCAGCAGCATCGGATTTCGATGCGGCATTTGACGCAGGATCTCCATGGGCTCAAACCGCATCTGCGCCCTCCCTTTCATTCGCCGACACCTGCTCCGCGACGACTGCCAACTCCAGCAGCCCAGCGGCCACCTTCGTCCTTC
This sequence comes from Cupriavidus sp. 96C5-1, assembly GCF_057798855.1. NCBI lineage: Bacteria > Pseudomonadati > Pseudomonadota > Betaproteobacteria > Burkholderiales > Burkholderiaceae > Cupriavidus > Cupriavidus sp. 96C5-1. Next base: position 112,502 of record NZ_JBYOJU010000033.1, read on the forward strand.
CCTTGGCGAAGCGTACTTCGGCCACGATTCGCCCATCATCACCTGCGGCCGACTCCCATGTCACGGTAAGCGCACAGGTCTCCCCTGGAAACACTGCGTTGAAGAAACGCAGATGACTCACCCGCCGTAGACGGACGGCCCGGCCATCCGTCGCCAGCACCGCATGCGCCATGGCACGTTGCGCCATTTCCATCAGGAACACTCCGGCAAGCACTGGTTGATGCGGAAAGTGCCCGTCGAACACGGCATCGGTCTGGGAAAAATGCCAGATGAAAACCCAATGCCGTTCGGACAGCGCGTGGGCCTGATCGTGCAAGCGCATGCCGGCAGCCGAGTTGGGGAACAGGTTCATGATCTGATCTTCCGGGAGGGAAACGCGTGTGGCATCAAATGATGATTCCGCCATCGACCTGGAAGACCTGCCCAGTGATGTATGCGGCGTCCGGGGAAGCAAGGAAGCGGATCATCGCGCCGATCTCCTCGGGGCGACCGAAACGTTTCAGCGGAATGCGCTCGAGCATCGCCGTCTTGATCTTCTCGCCCAGATCCAAGGTCATATCAGTTTCAATGTAGCCCGGCGCCACTACATTGGCGCGAACGCCATGCAACGCTACCTCCTTGGCCAAGGCCTTGGTGAAGCCGATGATGCCGGCTTTCGACGCAGAATAGTTCGTCTGCCCCGCGTTACCAAACACCCCGGCCACCGAGGCAATATTGATGATCGTGCCGGATTTTCTCTTGATAAAATGAAACGCGGCGGATCGGCAAAGATTGAATGTGCCCGTCAGATTCGTGTTCAGCACATCGCTCCAATCTTCGAATCTCATCGATAGCAGGCTAGCGTCGCGCGTGATTCCCGCGCAGTTGACGAGCACATCGACCCGCCCGAAGTGTTTCAGTGTCGTCTTGAAATACGTGTCGCATTCTCCGGCGTCGGAGACATCGCATTGCAGCGCGAGGCAAGGCATTCCTATTGCCTCGATGCTGGCCTTCGTCTCGAGCGCAGCTTCGCCTGGCGAGCGGTAACAATAGGAAATTGCGTAACCTGCTTCGGCCAAGGCCGCGCATGCAGCCCGTCCGATGCCCCTCGAGCCCCCGCTGACGATTGCGACCGGTTGGTTGAATTCAAATGCGTTATTCATTGACTGTGGCTCTTCATATATTGACGATCAAAACAACAACAGGAATTCTCTTCCCATCTCGAACAGGCTTCCTCGCCACCGAAATGACCTTTCTTGTCAACCTGAACGCGTGGCGCGCCTACGCTTTTTCGGTGCCCCGCCAGCTCGACCACGGATTGAGCGCCAAGAGGTGCGACGACTCCCAGGGTCCTTACGACGACGTCACCGAGAATTCGTCGCGCTTAAAGCCGTCCTGGCACGACAGGCCACAGGTCGGCTTCTTGGCGAACACCTCACGGCAATAGCGGTAAATGTTCGTCACCCATGTGGATGGATAGGAGCGTTAAAGTCGCCGCTACGAATTTCACGTCATTCCCTTTCGTCAGAGTGGGCGAGACTATAGGAGATCGCGGTGCCGTTGTGAGCTACCAGTTTTTGGAGGACAGCGTTGATTCGGGTTGGAATGACCATCGGCTTTGATTCAGATCAAAACGATCACTGCCATCTCACTGCGGTTCTTTTTGCATAAAACGCGTTTGACGTGAGGTTTATGTAGTAATGATGGGTCTTCCGCGCTTTGTGTGACGGTCGCGTCGAGGACTTGATCTCGGACCGATCTGGCCCACGTTGATCGGAGCTGCAGGAGCCTTCGGCGCATCGAGGAGGCGCGAATTCTATTCGCGCGGCTGCGCGGCGGCGGCGGATTGCATGCCGGTGCTCCAATACACGCAGCAGCATTGTTGCCGTCGCGCTTCGCTTCCTGTTTTACCAAGGTCGGAGCGAGGGTGGTCCCGGCCCGTGCACAGTTCGCTTACCCTTCTTCAGCAGCCTTCCAGGCCGCCAGCCCGTCGCTATAATGGACGCCCCCCGCTCCCGTCCACTGCATCCGTCAACGCGCCCCTGCGGCAATCCTTGCGGACATAGGCCAGCCTATGGGTGCCATGATGTCGGGAAATGGAGATTGCAGATGCTTTGGCGGACGTGCGTGAACTTGCGGAAATAGGCACTGTATGGACGGCTAGCCAGCGCCCATACTGAGCGGAAAAGCACCGAATGGCGAAGTAGGAGGGATGGGAAAGCTCGTCGACACCGGCGTCGACGCCATAGGATCTTCGCGGACGTCGTCGCAGACCAAGCCCGGCTTCGCGACGGCGCGCTAGGAGCTTGCCGTGGCGATTGCGTGCACGTCCGCCAAGATTGGGTAGCACATCCAAGAGGTGCTAGCTGGCGATTGTGTGCGAGAGAGGGCGCGACAGCACTTTCAAGCTGCGAGGGATGATGGCAGCCAGCGGCAGTGGTGATTGCCGTAGCGTTGCGGGCTCGTTGCTCAGCAGCAGAGATCCTTCTTGCTACGCGTCAGGGAAATCTTTGCCTCGACGGCGATGGCGCCGTCCACCGTGGCCGAACCTTGGAACCGGCAGACTCCGTCCCGATCATGCTTGAGTTCGACATGGATAAGCAGTTGATCCCCAGGGTAGACCGATCGCCTGAAGCGCGCCCTTTCGATCTCAATCACCCTATGCAAGTTACTCTCGATGCCAGTTTCCCCTTCGACAGATACCAGGATCATGGCGGTCTGCAGCAGTGCCTCTATGCATAGCACGCCAGGCATCACGGGGCTTCCCGGATAATGGCCAACGAAATAGGGTTCGTTGACAGTCACATTCTTGAGCGCGGTTACGGCCTTGCGCGGCTCCAAAGCAAGCACGCGATCGATCAACAGCCAGGGATAGCGGTGCGGCAACAGCTTCAAGACATGCTGGGTATCGAAACGGATCGGATTCCCGTTCATTTTTTTCTCGGTAAAGTATCAATGGGCTCGCACGACAGCGGGCAAGCGGCCCATATGGCCTGCCTCGCGCATGAGTGTCGGCTCCAATCTGGCATAGCCAAGCCCTCGCTGGTTCATCGCAAGGAGTTGCGGAAAGTCGTAGGATGGATGTCGGATTCCGACGTTGCATCCAACCGCCGGCGCGTGCGTAGCGCCACCGTCATCGCCGCCGCATGCCACCAGCATGTAGGACAATGCGACGGTCCGCCGTCGATTTAGTACCATCCCGTCGACTCGATCGCGCGTACCACTTCGGCTTGGTGCTCGATGAAGAAATCGGCGTGGCTACTGTTTGCGATGATCTTTTGCTGGCTATCCGGCAATGCGGCCTTGAACCACTCGAGAGTGCGCGACCGTCTCCGACTGGAATAGAGCAATAGCGTTTCCACCTCCTGCCGGATCTGAGAAGAAATGGGTTCGATCAGCCAGGGGAACAGGTCGCGCGGACTCGTTGGGTTCGCCGCCAGTATGAGCGATGGCGCTTTGACCGCCGCGTAATCTGGCGAGAAGGACAACGCTTCGCTGAGCATTGATTTGTCGACCGCCTCCGGCGTACTTGGACGCACCCTGCCATCTGGCAGCACGTGAAGACTATCCCGCAGGTTGGCCTCTGTGGCCGGTGTCCAGACCTTCCTAATACGCTTGGCGTAGGCAACGGCCGCAGCGAATGACGCCCCGTCCGACGGCTGTGGCGGTGGCGTCATCAGGGCGGGATCTGACGGCGCCACCTCATCTTCGAGCCGATTTTTGCGTGTGTAGTCGAAGGGGGTGTCCATGTATACAATCCCGCGCACGAGCTTGGGATAGCGGCCAGCGAACAGCGTCAGTTCATTGACGGCGATCGAGTGGCCGCACAGGACCGCGCTGCCAACGCCCAACCTGGACAGCAGTGACTCGAGATCCCTGACAAGCGTATCCGGATCATATCGCTGTACGGTACTCGGCATAAGCTTTTCCGATTGCCCGTAGCCGCGCCGGCTGACCGCGATAACTCGGGCACGTCGAGCTAGTTCGGCCGCCATGCCGTTGAAATACTGGGCGTTCTCTCCATGGCCTCCCAGCAGGACGACGACCCTCCGAGCGTTCGCTGCGTTCCAGTCCCTTACGTGCAATGTCACGCCAGTTGAGAGCGCTACGCGCCGGTCCGTTACCGTGGGCAGCAAGTTTGACGCATCTTCCCTGTCGTCGCCGCCGCAGGCAGTAAGGCCTGCTATCGGTAGCGTGAAGGGCAGCGCCGCTAGCGCTTGCGTCAGGCGCCTGCGCTTGTTGAATGGAGGGACGGGATACAGATTCTTACTTGCTTCGTGCATGGGAATCGAAAGCGTGTTTGCCGCGCATAGGCACTTCGGCCGAATGCGGCAGGCGAGTGGGAGCGTCGATGTTTCAGCGGCGGAGTTTAATGGATTCCCCTCGCTTCATTTGTACTGAATTGTGTCGATATTTGCGGCTCAGTGAGCGGAGCCGAGAGATCAGTCCGGAAACGATCGCGCACGAATTGAATGCCTTGATCTTGATCGGTCGGGGCCTGTCAGAAGTTCTGTGTTTTAGAGCGGCCAACAAAACCTGAACGCATCAGTCTCGCAATTCGCCACGAGACCACCATATACAGGACGAGCGCACGTTCGACACGGTCCATGTGCGATAGCTGCAACGTTTCCACCCTGCAGGCGTTTTTCAGCACGTGGAAGAGCATCTCGATCTCCCATCTGGCCCGATACCAATCGATGATGTCGATCACGGCATAGAGGTCTTGCGCCTCCCGGTTGGTCAGCAATCTCCACACCACAGGTTTCACGCCGGCCCGCGCACCGCGCTTTTCTGCCACCAGGCAGGTGAGCGACAGTCCTTTGCGGCCCGGCAACATGACGCGTTGCGCGCGTAGTTCCAGCCGCCTGACTTCACGCGCCTTCTGCCCAGCGCATCCAGGTAAGATGACGGCGATCTCCCGGAGCGCCATCGCGTCTGCCCGCCTTGTTGGCGAGATGCTGGCAGGAAGAACCTGAGGCAGAAATCCGGCTGTCCGAGGGGTCGCTGTCGCAGCAGATCGCCAGTCGATGAGGGCGCAAACCATGTTTGCGCCAGATACGTTGCGCGGTCGAGACCGACATGCTGCCCAACTCTGCGGCCAACTTGCAACTACTCCAATGCGTGGCGGGCTTGCGCTTGAGCGTGGTGCTCAACACACACGCCTCGAGCTTCTCCGGCGCGCCCGGGGGCTCTGCCGGGATGGCGTGCGTACAAGTCCCCCATCCGCTCGGCCGGAAACCGGCGCGACCAACGCGCGATAGAGCGCGAATCGCAACCGAGCCACTGCGTGATCGCGTCGCGCGACTCACCGTCTTCGAGCAGCAGGATCAACCCGGCCCGACGCACATCCGCCACACGCAACGTTTGGCTGCGCGTGGCTGGCAGCCATTGACAATCAAGTTGACAATTCGCACGGCTTCACGAGCATCAACGCGTCCAATGCAAGTACGCCGGAACCTTGTCGATAGACAATCACCGGATTCAGGTCGATCTCACGGATGCGGGGTTCGGATTGCAGCAGCGCGCCAAGGTTTACCACCACCCGCGCTAGTGCGTCCACGTCAAGCGGCGGCTCTCCCCGATATCCTTGCAGCAAGGCAGCGCCCCGCAATTGCCTCAACTCGTGCACGACCGCTTCCATCGGCAAATCGTGGGCCAGCAGACGCACATCACGCGTTATCTCCGCCGTGACGCCACCGAGGCCAACCAGGATCACTGGCCCCCATTGCGGATCGTTACGCGCGCCGACGATCATCTCAAGACCGCGGCTGCCCATCTTCTCGACCAGCACACCGTCGAGCACCACGTCCGGCGCATGTCGCTTCAAATTGTCGTCGAGCTGCATCCAAGCTGCGCGCAGATTGTCGGCGCAGTCGACACCGAGTATCACGCCGCCGACGTCGCTCTTGTGGCTCAACTCGACCGCTTGCATCTTTAGCGCGATCGGGTAGCCAATCCGATCCGCGATCGTCAGCGCGGCATCGAGGTTCGTGGCCAGCTCGCCGGGCGCAAACGGAATGCCGAGTGGTGCGAGGATCCGCTTGGCGCGGTATTCGGGCACAACGTCCCCTTGCCGCGGCAGGTCGGCTGCAACCGGTTCATGCGCAGACTCGGCGAAGTCGCGCGTACCGAGTTCGCTGAGTCGGGCAACGGCGCGCAAAGCACGCTCGGTGCTCGGGAAATACGGCACGCCCAGTTCGCGCATCTGATCGATGTACTCGGCCGGCACGATCGCCCCTTCGTCGAGCCCCGCGCAGATCACAGGTTTTTGCGGTCGCAGCTCCCGCACTGCGCGCAGCACGGGCGGCATCTTGATCGCACACGTAACCGGATCGGTCTGGATCAGGCCGACCACGACGGCCGAGAATCGAGCGTCGTCGAACAGCGCCGAGAGCGTGCGGTAGTACAGGTCCGGATCGACTAGCCCTTGTGCGGTCAGATCGATCGGATTGGCGACCGCGACGAACGGCGGCATCGCCGCGCGCAACGCGGGCGCGCTCTCATCGTCGATCACGGGCAAGTCAAGGCCGAGCGCCTCGCACACATCCAGACACAACGCCTTGAACGCTCCCGATTCGCCCAGGATCGCCGTCCCGCGGCCAGGCAGGCTCGCGCAGCGCAAACCGATCTCCGCGATATCGCCCAGTTCCTCCAACGTCTGCGCCATCACGACGCCCGCGCGTTCGACCTTGGTGCGCATCACGGCATGGTCGCCCGCCATCGCCCCCGTATGCGTGGCCGCCGAAGCGCGCGCGGCGGCGCTCTTGCCCGGATGCAGCAATACCAGCAGCTTGCCCGCCCGCCGCGCGCGCCGCGCAGCGTCGAGCAGTCGGCGTGGCTGCCGGAATTGCTCGGCAATCATTGCGACGACGCGGGTGCCCGGGTCGTCGAGCAGGAATTCCAGATAGTCCTCGAGATGGCTGGCCGCCTCGTTGCCGGTCGATACGGCATACGAAAGCGGCAGATGGCGGCTCGTCAGCGTGGTGTTGAGCACAGCCATCATCGCCCCGCTCTGCGACAGAATGCCGATCGCGGGCTCGCTGCGGCTGCGCTGCGCCTGCACCGCGCTCACGTCGGTCTCGATGAACGTCAGCGGCACACGGTCGAGATAGTTGATGCAACCGAGGCAATTCGGCCCTTCGATGAGCATGCCCGTCTCGGCTGCGATCCGCGCGATCTCGTGCTGCTGCGCGATCCCTTCCGGTCCCGCCTCGGCAAAACCGGCGGAAAAGATCACGACGGCCCCCACGTTTCGGTCCGCAAGCTGGCGCACGGCGTCAAGCACCGCCGCCTGTGGAATTGCCAGCACGGCGACATCCACGCCTGGCGGCAACTGTTCGATCGAGTTCACACACGGCCGGCCATTGATCTCATCGCGCTTCGGATTGACCAGATAGATCCTGCCCCCGTAATCGTTGCGCTGGAGGTTAGCCAGTACCGAAGCGCCGAGTGCGCCCGGCGTCGGCGAGGCGCCGACAATGGCGATCGACGCCGGTCTCAGCAGACGCGCCATGGCCGCGCGGCTCACCCCCGGCCGCGACGTGGATTGGGTCGTATTCATCGGCGGACTCCGGCGCTCAGCGCTTGCGGTTAAGATCGTAGGCGCCGAGACCAGGCTTGTAGGTCTTGTCGTCGAGGAACTGCTTGAGGCCTTCCTTGCGGCCGTCGTCGTCGAAACTGTTGGCCGCCTCCTGGGCTCGCACGAGGAAATCCTCGGCGTTGTCATAGGTCATCTCACGTACGCGGCGGACGGCGTCCTTGGTGGCTTTCAAGGCGCTCGGATTCTTCTTCAGCAGCGCCAGGGCCACTTCGCTGACACGCTCGCGCAGTTGCGCGGCAGGCACCGCCTCGTTGACGAGGCCCCATTCCTCGGCCTTGCGGCCGTCGATGTTCTCGCCGAGCATCGCGTGATACATCGCACGGCGGAACGAGAGCAGTTCTGCGGCGACCTTCGACGCGCCCCCGCCCGGCAGAATGCCCCAGTTGATCTCGGACAGGCCGAAGTGCGCTTCCTCGGAGCAGAACGCCAGATCGCACGCGAACAGCGGACCGTAGCCGCCACCGAAGCACCAGCCGTTGATCATCGCGATGGTAGGCTTCTGGTACCAGCGCAGGCGCCGCCACCAGCCGTAGCTCTCGCGCTGTGCCTTGCGCGTGCCCTTCAGGCCATGCGCTTCAGTGTCGCGGAAATACTCCTGAAGATCCATGCCGGCCGTCCACGCGGTGCCTTCGCCGGTCAGCACGAGCACGCCGACCTCCGGATGGAACTCCAGCTCGTCGAGCACCTGCATCATGCGCCGGTTCAGCGCCGGGCTCATCGCGTTGCGTTTTTCCGGGCGGTTGAATTTGACCCATGCCACGCCGTTCTCGATGCTGAAAACGACGGTTTGTTCCTCTGCTTGATTGCTCATGGCCTGCACCTTGATGAAAAAAGAATGAAGAGATCGGCCGGAGCGCCCGCGCGGACGCTCCGCCCGGGTTCAGAACGGATACTGCGGAACGGCGTCCTTGACCGTCACCCATTGCCAGTGCGTGTACTGCTCCCAGTCGGCGGGGCCGCCCACGCTGCTGCCGTTGCCCGATGCGCCGGTGCCGCCGAACGGGTTGATCACCTCGTCGGCGACGGTCTGGTCGTTGATATGCAGCAGGCCCGTGTGCAGCCGCTCGCCGAGGGCCATGGCGCGGCCCACAGAGGCCGAAATCACGCCCGCCGACAAGCCGTAGTCGGTACGATTGGCAAGCTCGATGGCTTCGTCGTCGGTATCGAACGGGATCACGCTCGCGACGGGCCCGAAGATCTCTTCGTCGAAAGCGCGCATGCCCGGCTTCACGTTGGACAGCACGGTCGGCCGGTAGAACAGTCCCTCGTGGGTTCCGCCCGCCTCGACCACGGCACCGGCCGCCACCGAGGCATCGACGATGTCAACGACGTTCTGCAACTGCCGGCGGTCGATGATCGGACCGAGCGCTACGTGCTCCACGGCCGGATCGCCGACCGGCAGGTGGCGCGCCTTGTCGGCCAGGCGCCGCGTGAGTTCCGCCGCGATGCTGCGGTGGGCCAGCACCCGGCCGGTCGCCATGCAGATCTGCCCCTGGTGGAACCAGGCACCGAACGCGATTGCCGACACGGTCTTGTCGAGATCGGCGTCGTCGAGCACGATCAGCGAGTTCTTGCCGCCCAGCTCCAGTGACACTTTTTTGAGATGCTTGCCCGCCAATTCGCCGATCTTGCGGCCGGCGGCCGTCGAACCGGTAAACGCAAGCATCGGCACGCCGGGCGCCTCGACCAGCGCCTGCCCGACGTCCGCGCCGCCGGGCAGCACGTGAAGCAGGCCCTTCGGCAAGCCCGCGGCGGCCAGTACTTCCGCAATCACGAAACCGCCTGCGTATGGCGTGCGCGGATCGGGCTTGATCACCACCGCGTTGCCCACCGCGAGCGCAGGCGCGACGGAGCGCAGCGACAGCACCAGCGGGAAATTGAACGGAGAAATCACACCGACCACGCCAAGCGGTAGCTGACGGGCAATGCTGAGCCGGCCCGGCGCGCTCGGCAGCACCCGGCCGTTGGCTTCCAGCGGCATCGCCGCAGCACGCTGCAGCAGCACGATCGCCTCTCGCACCTCATGCTCGCCCTTCGGCAGGATCCCGCCGGTTTCTCGCGCGATCAGTGCCGCGGCGACAGGCGCCTGTTCCTGCAGCAGGGCCGCGGCACGGTGAAACACGGACGCCCGCTCGCGCGGCGGCGTGGCAGCCCAGGCGCGCTGCGCCGCGCGTGCCGCTTGCACGGCAGCGGTCACGTCTTCCGGCGCGGCCCTGCCGACCTGGTGCAGCGGCTGGCCGGAGGCCGGCTCGACGACGTCCAGGACACTGGACACGCGGACCCAGTCGCCGTTGAAGATCGCGCCCTGCCAAGTATTGGCACTGGCAAGCGTAAAATCTGACGAGTTGCTCATGGCAGATGTCTCAAGTAATAGTCAAGTAGTAGTCAAATGCAGCCGTCTCCGATCGCCGTGGCGAACACCTCGCCACATCGACGGAACGTTGAAACACCGCTGATCTAGCGATGACACC
>NZ_JBYOJU010000034.1:0-110612 GCF_057798855.1 Cupriavidus sp. 96C5-1
CCGATCCTGATAAGCCAGCCCCCCTGCAAGGGGTCGCTTTCTTTTGGTTACTTTTCTTTACGAGTAAAGAAAAGTGACACCTCCATGTGCCCAAGAGCCTGACACCACTCCGCCTTTAGGCCCTGCAATCCTAAATAATTAAGCATAAAAAACCTATAACTACGCAAACTCAAATTCATGAATCTATATTTACCCGCTCGTAAATAAAATTAACCAAAATAAAGCGATCCTTGCTGGATTCGTCGTGGGCGCGGTGGCACCGGATTGGATGGTCTGGGTCTGCGCAATCGTTGCGGCCGTCGGCCTCATCTGCATCCAGCCGTGCGGGCGCGGGTTATTGTGATATTGGCTATCGCATTCTCTTTTTGAAATTAGTTTTCAGTCGGATTTATCAGGCAAGCATCGACCGATGAATACGCAGATCAGAGTTAAAAAATGGAAACGCATCAAACCGGTATAGGAATGGCAGGCAGGACCGCCGTCATCATCGGCGGTACCTCGGGCATCGGCCGCGCCGTGGTGGACCGTTTTGCCGCGGCGGGCGGTGCGGTGATCCTCGGCGGGCGCTCTCAAGAAACGCTCGACGCGGAACTGGCCCGGATCGCCGGAGCCGGCGGCACGGCCACGGGCCACGTGGTCGACATGGCCGCGCGGGAATCGATAGCCGCATTCTTCGCCAGGGTGCCCCACCTGGACTACCTGTTCGCGCCTGGCGCGGCCTATCAGGTCGCCTCCATCCACAGCGATGACCACGACGCGGTGGAAAGCCCCTTCCGCAGCAAGTTCTGGGGCCAGTACTACGCAGTGCACGAGGCCGCGCCAAAACTCTCGCCGGACGGCGCCGTCGTGCTGATGTCCGGCGCGGCGGGCGCACGGCCCGTCAAGGGCGCCTCGGCCTATGCCGCGTGCAACTCCGCCATCGAGGGCCTGGGCCGCTCGCTGGCGATCGACCTGGCACCGGTGCGCGTCAACACCGTTTCGCCCGGCACCATCGACAGCGACCTGTGGCGGCGCCGTCCCGCCAGGCAACGCTCGTCCGCCTTTGACAGCTACAGCCGCGCCACGGCCCTGGGCCGGGTCGGCACCGTGGCAGAAGTGGCCGACGCCGTGCTGTTCCTGTTCGGCAACGGGTACATGACGGGATCGACCTTGTTCGTCGATGGCGGGTACGTGCTGCCTTGACGGCGGCCCTGCAACCGTTTTTCCCGCGCATGCGCCCCGGCCCCAACGGCGCGGGCCTGTCCCGGCGCGCCATCCCGGCCGAGATCGACAACAGCCTGCGCCGGCTCGGCACCGGCCATGTGGACCTGTACCAGATCCACTGCCGGGATCCGCATACGTACCGCACCGGCCCGTCGGGTTTTGACCTCAGGCGGCCGGCCGGTCTCCGGCCGGTTGCAAGACGGCGGCGCCGGCATCGCGCGTGATCAGCCGCAAGCCGCTGGCGATACTGGCCACGCCCGCGAAGCCCGCGCCAAGCCCGAGCGCCAGCGTCGGCCCGTGCCGCCCCGCAATGCCGAAGCTGAGCGCGACCAGGGCCGCGCCGGTCGCCTGGCCGAGCAGGCGCGCGGTCGCGATCACGCCGCTGGCGCCGCCGCTGCGCTCGCGCGGCGCGCTCGACATCAAGGCCTTCAGGTTGGGCGACTGGAAGAAGCCGAAGCCCGCGCCGCAGATCGCCATGCGGATGCCGATATCGAGCGCGCTGGGATGCGCCGGCAGCAAGGCCAGCGACGCCATGCCCGCGCACATCACCGCCAGCCCGACGCCACCGAGCAAACCGGGCGGATAGCGGTCCGACAGCCGGCCGGCAAGCGGCGCCATCAGCGCCACCACCGCCGACCACGGCGTCATCAGGAAGCCAGTCTCGATCGGGCTGCGCCCGAGCACGCTTTCGAAATAAAACGGCAGCGAAACGAAGGCCAGCCCCTGCGCGGCAAACGAGCACACCGCGGTCATGGTCGACAGCGCGAACATGGGCCGCTTCATCAGGTCGATGGGCAGCATCGGCGCGGGATGGCCGCGCTCGCGGCGCAGCAGCAGGACGGCCGCCACCAGGAACACGGCCAGCGCCGCCAGCGACAGGCGCAGCGGCGCGCGCTGCGCGCCCTCCCCCAGCGCAAAGATCAGCGCGGCGAACATCACCACGTTCAAGCCCGCCGCGACGCGGTCGAAGCGGTGCGAGCCGCGTGCGGTCTGCGGCAGCGCAGACCAGGCAATGTAGAGGGCCAGCAGGCCGATCGGCAGGTTCACGGCAAACAGCCATGGCCAGGGTCCGAGCGACAGGATGATCGACGCCACCGTGGGCCCGACCGCGAACGACACGCCGACGATCAGCGCGTTCAGCCCGACGCCCCGCCCGAGCCGGTGCGGCGGATAGATGGCGCTGATCAGCGCCGCGTTCACGCTCATGATGGCGCTCGCGCCGACGCCCTGCAGCAGGCGCGCTGCAGCGAGCGTGGGCAGGGACCAGGATAGCGCGCAGACCAGCGACGCGCCGAGGAACAGCATCAGCCCGCCAAGATAAACGCGCCGGTGCCCGACGATGCCGCCGAGCGCCGCGAACGGCAGCAGCGTGGCCACCATGGCGAGCTGGTAGGCATTGATCACCCACACGGATGCCGCCGGCGTGGCGTGCAGGTCGGCGGCGATGGCCGGTAGGGCGGTATTGGCAATCGCCGTATCGAGCGTGGCGAGAGAGACCGCCAGCAGGATGGCGGCCATGCCGCGGCGTTGCTGCGACGTCAGGGGGGCGTCCGCCGCAAGGGGTGCAAGGTTGGAATCCGCTGTGTTCGACACTGTATCTACCAGTTCCCGCCGGCCGGGCGGCAGCCGGGAAGCGTTGCCGCCCATCCGCTCTTGCGCCCGCCGCTATTGCCCGATTATTGTTTGAGTTGTCTGATACATGAACCGTGGCGCACATCGAAAAAACGGATGCTGCGCACGGTAAGCCGACACAATAAGGGAAAACGCGAAGGTTTGCTGGCGACGGGTTCGAGGCTGGCGGGCGGATGCCGGAAACACCCTATGCCGCCGACCAGACCGCGAGCTCGTATCCGTCCGGATCCTGGAAGTGGAAGCGCCGGCCGCCCGGGAACGAGAACACCGCCCTGACCACCGTAGCGCCGGCTGCCTCCACGCGCCGCTGCGTTTCCGCCAGGTCGTCGGCGTACAGGATGACCAGCGGTCCGCCAGGCCGGACTTCTTCACCGGTCGTAAAGCCGCCGGTCAGCCGGCCATCGCTGAATTCGCAATAGGCGGGCCCATAGTCCGTGAAGGTCCAGCCGAAGACCGCGCCGTAGAATGCCTTGGCACGGGCGATGTCGCTGACGTTGAACTCGATATTGTCGATCTGCCGGTCCTGGCCCCTGGTTCCCATTACCACTCCTTGCTGGTTGACGTTGATTGACGCCGGTTGACGTTGTTTGACGATGGACACCATGTTCGCCCGGCGGCCAACGAAAATCTTGAATAAAACGGCCACTCAGGCGCGTACCTGGCCCAGCAGAACCTTCGCCGTCATGCCGGCGAGCGACTGGATCTCGCGGCTCAGGTGCGCCTGGTCGGCGTAGCCCGCGTCTGCCGCGATGGCGGCCAGGCCGGCTTCCGGCGACGCTCGCGCCAGCGACAGGACGCGCTGGAACCGCAGGATCCGTTCAAGCGTCTTCGCACCGTAGCCGAAATGCTCGTGACTGCGGCGCCTGAGCGTCCGCTCGCTGAGGCCAAGATGGCGCAGCACCAGCGGAATCGCCTCGCCCGCCGTGCCGACGCTGGCCTGCACCAGCGCGAAGATCGCCGCCGCTTCCTGGCTCGGGGGTGCGACGAGCGGAATCCGCTTCGCCAGTTCGCTCTGGAACACCGCCGCCTGCCGGCCGTTTGCCTCCGCCTCGGCCAGTTGCCCGGCCATCGCCTGTGCTCGCGGGCCCCACAGATCGGCCAGGTCGAGTTTCCTGCCGACGAGGTCCGACATCGGCACGCCCAGCCAGTGCAGCGCGGCACCCGGTTGAAACCGCGCGCCCAGCACCGCCGCGCCGGGCGCCAGCTGGGGCCTGGCCGCCGTGATATCCGGCCCGACCACGAGCAACCGGCCAGCGCTCCACAGCAGGTCCACGCAACCATCCGGCACCACGGCCACTTCCGGTACCGGGCCGGCCGGCAGCACGCTGGTCCACATGCACTGGAAATGCTCTCGCAGCTCCTGCCTTGGCCGGGTCTCGCTATACTGCCCGACGGCCCCGGCCAGGGCGGGGTACTCTCTTTCTTGCATGCGTGCCAGTTCAAGAACTGCGTAGTATGTTGCGGGAAGCCGGCCCTGCCGCCAGGGCCGGCGAAGCGGGAAAGGCACACAGGATAACGGAGCGCCCGGCAAACGCCATCGTCGACGCCTTGACGCCATCCCTTATCCGTTCAATTCGAACTGGGAGACACCCGGGCGTTCGCCTTGGGAAACGGCGAATATTGCGCGCGAAGCCTCCGGCCGCGCGATCCCTGCACCAGGCGTGCCCCTTCCTTCCTCCCTGCCGTTCTTGGGGCGCTGGCCAGCGGCCGGCCTTCTTTGCGCGGCGCGGTCGCCCGGCGAACGCGTAAAGGCCTATGCCCGCTCGGCCCCCCCTGCACCTCAACGACTCCGGATATTGGGCAAGCGAGGACTGCTGGAGTCGTCGTGCCGACCGCGTCCTGCCGTATTCCGTTCGTTCCCGCGCGAGTTGCGGGAGCGCGGACGACTACCCGCATGAACCTCGCCGGGAGCTGTGCGGGGGAGCCAGGAATGGGTATTCCTATCGCGATCGGGCACCTGATCTGACTGACCTGATCGTTGAGGGTGGGGTAAACCATTACCAAACGACGCTGGCACGCGCAAAGACATGGAACTAGAATCCGTATCGTTCTTGCAACGAACCATTGTTCGTCTATAGAACATTCCGGTGAATATGCGCTGCGCACCGGGATCGGGGTAATCCCCAGCCGAATCTGCCCAACAGGCATTCAGGGAGCGTCGGCATCCAAGGCTTGGCCGCGTCATTCGCGTCGGGCCCACCCGGTGCCCCAATCCGAACGGCGCACCACCACTCTGGGATACCCGCTGGACGCCCAGCGGCACCTTGCATCCCCAACGGCCTGCGCGCTTGCAACCTGAGCAAAAGCGCGGACCATGAGCCCGCTTCGTAAGCGAACGGGTTTGAGAAAAAGGATCATGTCCGGAAGCATCAAATTCATCGACACCCGCACCGGTTGTTTGCGTGTCGCACTCTCTGGCCCAACCGACGCGCCAGTACTTGTTTTCAGCAACTCTCTTGGCACCACATTGGAAATGTGGGACGTGCAGGCCGAAACGTTCTCGCGAGATTACAGGGTTGTGCGCTATGACACGCGCGGCCACGGCGGCAGCGTCGTGACGCCCGGTCCTTATTCGTTTGATCAACTGGGGGAAGACGTCATCGCACTGCTTGACGCACTAGATGTACCCCGCGCCAGCTTCTGCGGCATTTCGATGGGGGGGCACACGGGCTTGTGGCTCGGCATCAATGCGCCGGCACGCTTTGACGCCATCGCGGTTTGCAATAGCGCGGCAAAGATCGGTACCCGCGACGGGTGGACCAGCCGTGCGGCACAGGTGCGCGAAGGCGGCGGCGCTGCGATGTCGGATCTGGCTGCCTCGTCGCCCTCGCGATGGTTCACTGACGCTTTCGCTCGGCGCGCGCCCGAACTCGTAGCGCGCGCGCAGTCGTGGATTGCAGGGCTCAGCCCCGAAGGTTATGCCGCATGCTGCGAGGCTTTGGCGGTGTCGGATTTGTGGACGCAGATCGACCGTATTTCGGTTCCGACTCTACTGTTGGCAGGCGCGGCGGATCCGGTGACGACAGTGGCCGAAGCTGAGTCCATGCAACGAGCGATTGCGTTTTCGCGCATTGCCACCGTTCCGGCATCGCATTTGTCCAATCTTGAAGCACCCGAGCAGTTCAATGCAGCCATTATTTCATTCTTATCCGGATGTGGCGCGATACCACAGGAATAATCACGGAGCTACCAGACGATTCATCAAATCTGTCCCCGTTCATCGCGCCTGATTGTGCGGGCGCGTATTTATCATCTGCTGGCGAAATACCTGCGTTATGGGACATAGTCTATCTGACGACGAACTCAAAGCATTGGAAAACGAGACCACTGCACGATTTCCCGCAAGTGCGGTTGCTTCCATCCTCTAAACTCAATCCTCTAAACGCGGTCCGACTACGCGATTAATAATCACAGCGCCCAGAGACAAGGTTTATGACAAAGATCACAGGTTTTTTTACGGAACTGATGCGGCGCTATTTGCCTGATCCGTTCGTTTTTGCAATTTTGCTCACCATACTTACTATGGTGCTCGCCATTGCTACTGAAGGACGTATGCCTCTGGTGACAAACGTCGACTGGGGAAAAGGGTTTTGGAGCCTGCTGTCGTTCACGACGCAAATGGCAGTCATTCTTGCCATGGGCTATGTACTTGCCACCGCGCCGATCATGGACCGCCTGCTCGACAGGATCGTGTCTCGGGTCAATCAGCCGCGAACCGCCGTGGTTGTCGCCACGCTGGTCGGCTGTGTCGGTAGCTATCTGAATTGGGGCTTTGGCCTCGTGATCGGCGGTATTGTCGCGAAGAAGTTGGCGCGCAACGTCAAGGGGGTGCACTACCCGTTGATCATCGCCGCCGCCTACAGTGGATTCACGATGTACGGCTTGGGCCTGTCCGCGACGATCCCGGTACTGATCTCGACCAAGGGGCATGCTTTCGAGGGCAAGATGGGGATTGTGCCGTTGACCGAAACCATTTTCTCCGCGCCAATCCTACTGACCAGTCTTGCCGTGCTGATCCTGCTTCCGCTGCTCAATGCCGCGATGCACCCGAAGGCGGGGGAACCGGTTACGGAAATCGACGCACGATTGGACGATGCGGAACAAAAGCACACAGGCGCGGAAAATCTGCTTGGTGACAACACGATTGCATCGAAGCTTAACAATAGCCGCATCTTGAGCTATCTGATCGGTGGGCTGGGTATGTTGTATGTCGCGCAGCACTTCGTGCAAGGCGGAGCGCTCGACCTCAACATGATCAACTTCTTTATCCTATTTCTCGGTATCCTGTTGCTCGGCACGCCGATCAACTACGTCGAGAAGCTCAACGAGGGCGTCAAGACGATCGGCGGCATCATTCTTCAGTTCCCATTCTACGCCGGCATCATGGCAATCATGGCCTCGTCCGGTCTGGTCAAGACGATCGCACACGTTTTCATCGACATTTCCACCCCAATGACGTTGCCGTTTTGGGGGCTGATCAGCTCCTTTATCATCAACTTCTTTGCGCCGTCTGGAGGGGGGCATTGGGTAATCCAGGGGCCGTTCATGATAGATGCTGCGACTGCGATGGGCGCTTCAATGGCCCAAACCTCCATGTCGGTCATGTTGGGCAATGCCTGGAACGATCTTGTGCAACCGTTCTGGATCCTCCCCGCCTTGGCGCTCTCGCGGCTCAAACTGAAGGACATAATGGGCTATACGGTGTTATCAATGTTCCTGGTGGGCGCAATTTACATTACGGTCATTTCTGCATGGCCACATCTGTAATTCGCATGGTCTCATGCGTATATCGAGGAAAATGAAATGTTGTTCATGGTTGAAATGCTTGTCGATATTCCCAACTCGGTCCCTGCCGAGGAAGCGGCGCGGATCAAGGCCGACGAGAAGGCATACTCTCAGGCGCTGCAGCGCTCGGGAAAATGGCCGCACATCTGGCGCGTGGTGGGTCAGTACGCCAACGTGAGCATTTTCGACGTGGAAAGCAATGACGAACTGCATACGCTGTTAAGTCAGTTGCCGTTGTTCCCGTTCATGAAAATCTCGGTCACGCCGCTTGCACGCCATCCGTCTGCGATCTGATAGCGCGGGAAACGCCGCTGTGAAGCGCCCCGGGTGACGATGACGTCGGGCATGCCCGGATCTGTTGCCAGCCGGGGGCGTAGCCACACGAGCGGTCGGGATCGATGGCGAGGGCACGGTCAGCTTGCCAATAGCAAGACAAAGCAAAGGCAGGCGGAAGCCGCGCATGCGCCGCTCGCGCTCCCGCGTCGGCTGGTGGCTGTTCTCAGCACGGTTGTTGACGCGAGTGCCGGCTTTGACTAACACATGCTTGACGTTCGCCAGTTCCGGAATATCGGCTTTCGCGGCCGGATAGCTGCGTAGCTGATTTGTCGCACCAGAGACGGATCGTCTCGTAGCTCACGGCCACGCAGCGCTCGGACAGCAACTCCGCGATGCCGCGCAGGCTCAGGTAGAAGCGAAAATACCAGCGCACCGCGTGGCCAGATAACAGCCGCCGGAAACCGGTGGCCATGATAGAGCGATTTCGTTTTCGTCATCACGTCATCTCGCGCAACCGCCACGCCAGCGTGGTAGAGCCGCCTTCGCGCTCGCGGCGCCTCGTTCCCGCGCATCACGAACGGCTGATTTTCTATCACTCTGCCGGGATGGCGTGCGTACAGACCCGCCAGCCGCTCGGCCAGAAACCGGCGCGACCAACGCGCGATGAAGCGCGAATCGCAACCGAGCCGCTGCATGATCGCGTCGCGCGATTCCCCGTCTTCAAGCATCAGGATCAACCTGGCCCGACGCACATCCGCTGCGCGTGGCTGCCAACAATTGCTCTCGCTCGAGCTCGTCCAAGTTCATTTTTCCCATGCATCCATCATGGATGAATGGGGTGCCATTTCAACGATGCGATGGACTAGGTCAGGTGCTCGGGCCACTCCTGATCGGTGCACTCGTCGGCACGTTCGGCTGGTCGGCCGCGAGCGCGCTGATGCTGACCGCAGGCGTCGCGGGCGCGGCCCTCGGTCTGTCGCTGGCGCGAGATTCGTCGCGCCGGCAAGGTCGCCTCGGCTCTTCAGGAGATAACGTTTCCATTCGTCATGAATTTGCGCGCGCCATCGAGCCCTGAACCGCCCCGACAGCGCCAACCTCAACGCCTGAGCTTGCTGGGCCAGCGCCTCCATCGCCTGCTCGCGCGACCGCGTTCCTGAAGCGCATCAGATCGGCAAAGCGCACGCGCCGATGTTTGCCCGTCTTGCGATAAGGCAGGGCGTCCGTCTCCAGCAACTTGACGAGATGAGATGAGGACGCGAAACCTTCTTGCGGCAGGCGCGGCCAGTGTCCAGACCCCCACGCCCACCGTCTCCTTCACACCATCCGGACGATCAGGCCTTCTTCACCCATGCACTGCACCAGCCCTTGGACGCGACCTGCTTGCCGGCGAAGAGCGGACAGCCGCCGCTGGCATCGGTCGCCTTGCCCTGGAAGAGCTGGCAGTTGCCGCAGTGCTGGCTGGCGTCATGCTTCGGGTACTTGGCCTTATCGACCTTGGCCGAATCCGCCTTGTAGCCCAGGCCGACGGCCTGCGGATCCTTCTCATCCACCATCGGGCCGCTGCCCTGGGCTCGCGATGCCAGGGGAACGCCCAAGGCACCTGCCGCCGCAATGATCGGAATGCCCTTCAAGAAATTACGACGAGTTGACATCTTTAATCCTTTTTGTGGGGGGGGGGACAAGCTGGACGGGTACGCTTATGTTGCGCCGCACCATCCGTCAATCATCGGCGCGCCCATGGAAGCGCGCGCCTGGATACCGGCCCGGACCTTGCTCGCGCAACAGTGCGCAAACAGCGTGCAAGGAAAGGGCAGACACGCCGCCGGTCGATTGGCGCGGGTCCGGATCGAGTTTAGCCGACGGTGCACTCGCGCGGCATTGATATGGGCCAAAGAGGCACGAACGAAAGCCGTGCCTGTCGGCGCTGGCGCCGGCAGGCACGCTGCTGCGCGGGCTCATGCGACTTTACGTCGCACCCTCGTACAGGGAAAGGCGGCCTCGATTCATGGCGCAAGCCGGTGCTAGCGCCGTTCGCCTATCTCGACAATCGCGCCATTGGGTCCGACCAGGTAGAAGTCGGCTCCGATCCCCACCCAATGGCGGCCTCGCGCCGGCGGCGGCAAGCCATACCCACGCCAGTCATCCACCACGTACTGGCGATCGCGGTATTCCGGCGGAAGCCGGTCACCCCGGTTCCAATGGCCGGGCCCGCCCCGCGCGTTGTCGCGGTCGCCATGGTCGCCACGGTCATCCCGATGCTGGGCCCCGTATTGATAACCGCGGTCGGGACCTCGGTCGCGATCTCGGTCCGGCTGCGCGAAACTCGAAGCCGAGACCAGGAATCCGCCGGCAAGCAATGCGCCCAGCAGCAATCTGTTTCCTACGGTTCTTGTCATTGAGCACTCCTTTTGATTGGCCGCCACGGCCCTGGCACCTGAACGGTCGTTCCAACAAAGACAAAGCGCCACGCCGTCAGCAATCCACGCGAATGACTTGTCGCGACAAGCAGGCTCGCAACGTCGACGCCCGACTTAAGGATAGTGGCTGGGATAGCATCTGCGGGCGGCATGGAGTCGGAAAGCGCCGGATCGGGCGCCCGCCAGGATGTTGGCCTCGGCCGGTGAGGACAGAAAGAGACAGCAGGGAGCTGGCCGGCAGGGAAATCTCCGCCGGTCTTGTAAAAACTGGCGCGTCGGGACGGCAGTCAGGAGATGCCGCCGATATCACACCGGAAGCCGTGCTGCGCGATACGCCGATGCCATCGCCGGGCGCCGGCGGGAAACCGCCAAGCCCGCATCGCACGGCATGAGCGCTAGCGGATCGCTTTCAAGCGTGCGCGCCACGGAGCCCGCCGGCGAAGCGGGCCTGCGCCGGGGCATTGGCTGCGGGGACGGCATCCAGCTTGAATTCGCCGACCGCACCCTGCAGCTGGTTTGCCTGTTCCGCCAGGGCCGAAGAAGCGGCAGCAGCCTGCTCCACCAGCGCGGCATTCTGCTGCGTCACGGCATCCATCTGCATTACCGCCTGGTTCACCTGCTCGATCCCGCTGCCCTGCTGCGCCGATGCCACCGCGATCTCGCCCAGGATGGTCGTGACCTGCCGCGAGGCCGTGACGATCTCGCGCATGGTCTGGCCGGCCTGTTCCACCCGTACCGAGCCGTTGCGCACCTGATCCGCCGAGTCGCCGATCAGCCCACGGATTTCCTTGGCCGCCGCGGCGCTGCGTTGCGCCAGGGTACGCACCTCGCCCGCCACCACGGCAAAGCCGCGCCCCTGCTCGCCCGCGCGCGCCGCTTCCACGGCCGCATTCAGGGCCAGGATATTGGTCTGGAATGCAATGCCCTCGATCACATCGATGATATCGACGACCTTTTTCGAACTGGCGCTGATCGCCTGCATGGTCTCCTCGACCTCCCCCACCGCCGTACCGCCGCGCTGCGCGATATGCGAGGCGTTGGCCGCCAGCTCGTTCGCCGCGTGCGCGCGTTCGGTGTTCTGCCTGACCATGGCGGTCAGCTCGCCCATGCTCGAAGCGGTCTGCTGCAGCGCGGCGGCTTGTTCCTCGGTTCGCTGCGACAGGTCGGTATTGCCGGCGGCGATCTGTTTCGACGCATCCGTGATGGAGTCCGTCGATTCCTTGATCCGGCTCACCAGGTCGGTGAGCATGTCTTCCATCTCGCCCATGCCGCGCAGCAGCCGGCCGAACTCGCCCTGCCGCTCGGTTTCGAATTCCTGGCTGAGATCGCCGGATGCAACGGTTTCGGCAATATAGACCGCCTCGCCAAGTGGTTGCTCGACGCCGCGCGCAATGCCATAGGTAAAGGCGGCGCAGGCCAGCAGGGCTACCAGCCAGAGGGCAAACATCAGGGTTCGCGCGGAGTCCGCGGCTTGTTCCGCATTGCCACCCGCCGTGCCCGGCAACTGGCTGAGCCCGACGGCGATGGCTGCGGCCATCAAGAGCAGCACTACCGCGAAACCCGCGCCAAGGCGCGCACGAGTACTCAGGTTGGCAAGTAACGTCATTGCTGCATCTCCCCTTTTTTTGGACTCCGCCTGCTTCGTCATTCGGCTAACGGCAGGTCGCGGAAGAACTTTAGGGAGCTGCCGGATGCAGCCGTGCTTCGCTTCAGACCGATTGCGGATCCCGCGGCGCTGCGCCATCGCCAGCGCGGGCGCCGGCCGGAAAATGCACGCCCGCACGCTGCGCCGCGCGCACGATGTGATCGGACATGGCGCGCTGCGCAAGGCTGGCATCGCCGGCGGCAAGCGCATCGATGATGGCGCAATGCTCGGTATAGGTGGCGTGGCGGCTGCCGCGCTGGTAGAACGGCAGCCGCTGGCTTTCCTGCATCACGTCCGTGCTGTTGCGCAGGATATCGGCGATGGCGCGATTGCCGGCAATGGCGATGATGCGCATATGGAAATCGAAATCCAGCCGGGCCGCCTGCGTGAAGTCGGAGGCATCGATGCAGCCCCGCATCGCCTCGGCGTTCTCGCGCAAGGCCTCGATGTCTTCCGGCAACAGCGCCGCGGCGGCCAGCCCCACGGTGAATCCTTCCAGCGCAAAGCGCAGCTGGTAGATATCGGTCAGCGCATGGGAGGTGGAAAAGCGCCACTGCGGCGCCGCGCCGCTGGCAGCGTCGGCCGCCACGTACACGCCTTTGCCCGGCCGCGAGACAACCAGCCCGAGCCCCTGCAGCGTGGACAGGGCTTCGCGCAGCGAGGTGCGGCTGATGCCTAGCTGCTCCGCCAGGTCCCGTTGCGACGGCAGCAGCGACCCGGCCGGATACTTGCCGCCTTCGATCCACTCGCGGATCAGGGT
This sequence comes from Cupriavidus sp. 96C5-1, assembly GCF_057798855.1. Taxonomy (NCBI): domain Bacteria; kingdom Pseudomonadati; phylum Pseudomonadota; class Betaproteobacteria; order Burkholderiales; family Burkholderiaceae; genus Cupriavidus; species Cupriavidus sp. 96C5-1. Next base: position 12,719 of record NZ_JBYOJU010000034.1, read on the forward strand.
GGCGGCGTTGGCGGAAATGGCGGTGGCTGTGACCATTGTCTGGCGATGTAGTCCTGCGGTGGGTAAGGCGGGGAAGACCGGAAAAGGCCCGGCTCCAACGGCCGCGAGCGGCAAATGGCAACAAGCGGCAATCCGGGCGCGCCATCGGGCGCAAGCGCTGCCGCAAAAGCAACGGCAAATTGTACTCGACCGCCTGCCGGCGGCGGGCGCGGCCGCCCGCCGCGCCCCCTCCCCTTATTTGTTCACCAGCCGTGCCGGCACCGTATAGGTCAACGCGGCGCCGCAGAGCAGCACACCCGCCAGCACGAACATGGCCATGTTCGTGCTTTGCGTCGCGTCCTTGATCAGGCCGATCATGTACGGGCTGACGAAGCCGGCCAGATTGGCGAACGAGTTGATCATGGCGATGCCGGCCGCGGCGCCGGCGCCGGACAGCAGCGCAGTGGGCAGGCTCCAGAACAGCGGCGAGGTGGCGAGGCTGCCGCCGGCCGCCAGCGCCAGTGCCGCGAGGGACAGCACCACGTTGTCGCTGAATATGGCGCTCAGCGCGAGCCCGGCGGCGCCACAGCAGAACGGCACGATCAGGTGCCAGCGGCGCTCGCGCATACGGTCGGAGCTGCGGCTGACCAGGATCATCGAACACACCGCGACGGAAAACGGAATCGCCGTCAGCAAGCCGATATTCAGCGCGCCGGTCACGCCGGCCTGGCGGATCAGCGAGGGCAGCCAGAACGTCAGCCCGTACTGCCCCATCACCGTGCAGAAGCAAATGCAGGCCATCTTGACGATGCGGCTGTCCGAGACCAGCTGGCGCAGGGACATGTGGCCGTCCTTGGCCGCGTTCTCGCTGGCGATGTTGCGCTCGAGCAGGTCTTTCTCGGCCTGCGTCAGCCAGCGCGCCGAGCGGATGTTGTTGTCGAGATAGGCCAGTACGGCAATGCCGACCAGCAGCGAAGGCAGCGCCTCGATCAGGAACATCCATTGCCAGCCCCGCAGGCCGGCGAGGCCCTGCATCGACTCCATGATGAAACCGGAGAGCGGCCCGCCGAAGATGCCGGAGACCGGGATCGCGCACATGAACAGCGCCACCATGCGGGCGCGGCGATGCGACGGAAACCAGTAGGTGAGATACAGGATCATGCCGGGATAGAAGCCGGCCTCGGCCGCGCCGAGCAGGAAGCGCAGCACATAGAACTGCGTGGTCGTCTGCACGAACACCATCGCCGCGGAGATCACGCTCCACATGATCATGATGCGCGAGATGGTCGCCTTGGCGCCGATCCGGTGCATCAGGACATTGCTCGGCACTTCGAAGAAGAAATACCCGATGAAGAACAGGCCCGCGCCCAGCCCGTAAGCGGACTCGCTGAATTGCAGGTCGGCCAGCATATGCAGCTTGGCGAAGCCCACGTTGACGCGGTCCAGATAGGCCACGACGTAACACAGCATCAGGAACGGCAGCAGCCGCCACGCTACCTTGCGGTAGACGGCGTTCTCCTGTGCCGCGGCGGCACTGGCGGCAGCGGGCTCGGGGGCCAGCGATGGGGCGGTGGTCAGGGACACTGCGGTTTCCTCCTCGGATGGTGTGGCGAGCCACTCTACTGGTATTACCAGTATGATTTGTTAGCGATGAAGGAGAATACGTCCACCAAGAATCTCAGGAAACCGGCGTAAACCCTGTATTTTTGCCGACTTGACGATGTCGGCACGAGACCCGATACTGACATTACTGGTACTACCAGTTGAAATATACAGATCTGCACCAGACCAATAGCCGCCCTTCCGGGCGCCCGTTGAATATCAGGAACCAAGAGGAAATAACGTGTCACCTCCCGACGAAACGGCGATCGATCGCCCAACGCCTTCCAGGCCGCCGGCGGCGCGCCTGCCGGTCGAGCCGCTGAGCGCAGCCGCCTTCGCGGCGTTTGGCGATGTCATCGAAAGCGAGGGGCGTGCGCCGATGGTCATCAATGGCGGCATGACGTTGCGCTACAACGACCTGGCCGGGATCGACGTCGGCGCGGGCGGCGGCCGCGCCTTGATCAGTTTCTTCGATGCGCAGCCCTACGCGCTGCCGCTCGTCATCGCGTCGATGGAAAGGCATCCGCTGGGCAGCCAGGCATTCGTGCCAATGGGAGAAGCGGTATTCCTGGTGGTCGTGGCGCCAGCGGGCGACCAGCTCGACGAGACCGCCATCCGGGCATTCGTCACCAATGGCAGGCAGGGCGTCAACTACGCGCGCGGCATCTGGCACCACTCGCTGATCGTGACTCAGGGCAACGCCCGTTTCGTGGTCGTGGACCGGGGTGGCGAAGGGCACAACTGCGACGTCACCGAACTGCGGGCCGGACTCGAGATTTCGCCATGACCGGCGGGCCGGGGTGAAACCTCCGTGGCCAGTTCCCCGGCGGCGCCTGCGCCTCTTTTTCGGGCCGGGTTTTTCCAGGCACGGACAGGAGTGCTCCCCACGTCATGGCAAGCGGGCTTTCCAAGCCCCGGGCACGGTATAAGCTGGTCAATATCGTTCGTGTTACCAAGGGGACTGCCATGGCCGCGCGCTCCATCGCCTCCCTCTCCCTGAGTTTTGGACTGGTCTCGATCCCGGTAAAGGTGTATTCCGCGACCGAAAGCAAAGCCGGGGTGAGCTTCAACCTGCTGCACAAGGGCTGCGGCTCGCGCCTGAAGCAGCAATACGTCTGCCTGCGCGAAGGCGTGGTTGTCGAGCGCGCCGACATGGTCAAGGGCTACGAGTTCGAGAAGGATCACTACGTAGTCTTCGAGCCGGACGAACTCGACGCGCTCGAAGCGTCGGCACAGCACACCGTCGACATCGTTTCCTTCATGCCCGCCAGCGCCATCGACCCGATCTACTATGAGAAGGCCTACTATCTCGGGCCCGACAAGCGGGGCGCCAAGCCGTACCGCCTGCTGGCCGAGGCGATGAAGCAGACCGGCACCTGCGCGCTGGCCAGGTGGGTATGGAAAGGCAAGCAGGCCATGGTGCAGGTCCGCACCGGCGAGGACGGCCTTGTCCTGCAGCAACTGCTGTACGCCGACGAGGTGCGGCCGATGGCCGAATTGCACGTCGAAAAGGCCGATCTGCAAGCTGCGGAACTGGCACTGGCCCGGCAGCTGATCGAACAGAACGCCGTGGCAGGCTACGACCCCACGGCCTACGCGGACGAAGAGAAGGAACGCATCCTCGCCGCCATCGACAAGAAGATCGCCGGCAAGAAGATCACCGTTACCGAAGAGCACCGGGCCGAAGGCGGCGGCGCCGAGGTCATCGACCTGATGGCAGCCCTTCGCGCGAGCGTGGGACAGAAAAAACGGGCGGCCGGCGCGGCCGCCACGTCGCATCTCGAACCCAAGGAGCGCAAAAGCGCGAAGCGCGCCACGCCGGCGACATCCGCACCGGCCCCCGCACGGCGCGCAGCGTCGAAGAAGTGACCAGCGGATGCCGACCTATACCTATACCCTGAGGGAAATCCAGGCGATGCTTGGCATCTCCCGGGGCATTGCCTCCCGGCTGATTGCGGCGGGGATCGTGACCCCGGCCAGGGGGCCGCGGCGCGAGTTCCTGTTCACGTTCCGCGATGTGGTCATGCTGCGCACGGCCCATTCCCTGCGCGCGGCAAACATACCGGGCCGGCGGATCCTTCGCGCATTGGCCCGGCTGAAAACATCGCAGGGCAGCGAACAGCCGCTGAGCGGAGTACGCATCGTCGCCGTTGGCAATGAGGTGGTGGTGAGAGAAGGCAACCGGCAATGGCACGTGGAATCGGGCCAGCAGCTGATGGATTTCAATGCCCAGGCTGGCAGCACAGCCAGCGCGACTGTGGCCCCGCTGCAACGGCAAGCCCAGACCGACAGCGCGGCAGGCTGGTTCCGTGCGGCCTGCGACCTGGAAAGCGCGTCTCCCGCCGAAGCCGAGGCGGTCTATCGCCAGGCCATCGCCGCCGATCCGGGCTATCTCGATGCCTACCTGAACCTGGGCTGCATGCTATGCGACGCTAAAAGGTACGCCGACGCAGTGGACCTGTACCGCAACGCGCTGGCGCGTTTGCCGGACGAAGTGCTGATCCATTTCAATCTGGCAGTGGCACAAGAGGACGACGGCCGCAGGCAGGAAGCACTGGCCAGCTATGAACGCTGCATTGCCCTGCAGCCTGACTTCGCGGATGCCCACTTCAATGCCGCGCGCCTGCACCAGGAACTGGGCGACACGCGGCGAGCGATCCGGCATTTCAACCGGTACCGCAAACTGCAGCCACGCGCGTGAGCCCGGTTGGCGCCGGTAGCGCCAACCCCATCACTCCATCCTGAATAAAACAGCCCCTCAGTCCCGCGACCCCAGCACCCGATTGATCCGCAGCGCCAACATAGTGCACGCAGTGCCCGAAAGCAGGTAAAGACTGACGGCGACAAGGCCAAACCTGGACGACAATCCAAGCGCCACCAGCGGCGCAAAAGCCGCACCAAAGAGCCACGCAAAATCGGAAGTCAGCGCCGCGCCGGTATAGCGGAAGCGCGTCTCGAAGTTCGACGTGACCGCACCCGCCGCCTGCCCGTACGACAAGCCCAGCAAGCCAAACCCGACCACGATGAAAATGCCTTGCCGGCCAAGGCCGCCGCCCATCAGGAACGGCGCGAACAGGCTGAAGATGCCGATCAGGACCGCCAGCACGCCGAGCGTGGTGCGCCGCCCGATACGATCCGCGATCCGCCCGGAGGCAATGGTGCCGAGGATGGCGACCGCGGCACCGACGATCTGGATCACCAGGATGCTGTTGACATCCTCATTGGTATTCAGCTCCACCCAGGACAGCGGAAACACCGTGACAAGGTGGAACAGCGCATAGCTCGCCAGCCCGGCGAACGCGCCCAGGAAGACGTTGTAACCCTGCCCGCGCACGATCGTCATGGTTTCGATCGGCTCCAGTTCGCCTTCGTCCAGCAAGCGGGTGTACTCTTCGGTCAGCACCAGCCTGAGGCGCGCGAACAAGGCCACCACATTGATGGCGAACGCGACGAAGAACGGATAACGCCAGCCCCAGTCGAGGAAGTCCCGGCCGTCCAGGTTGGTATGCAGGAACAGGAACAGGGCGCTGGCGACCAGGAAGCCGATCGGCGCGCCGAGTTGCCCAAGCGAGGCGAACCAGCCTCGCCGGTTGGGCGGTGCGTTGAGCGCAAGCAGCGAAGGCAGCCCGTCCCACGAGCCGCCGAAGGCGATGCCCTGCAGCACGCGGAAGAACGACAGCAGTACGATCGATGCGCCGCCGAGCGTGGCGTAGGTTGGCAGGAAGGCAATGCCGACGGTGGCGGTGCCAAGCAGGAACAACGCCGCCGTCAGCTTGACGCCGCGCCCCCACCGGCGCTGGATCGTCATGAACAGCGTGGTGCCGAACGGCCGGGCGATAAAGGCGAATGAGAAAATGGCGAAGGCATACAGCAGGCCTTCCAGGCGGTCCGCGAACGGAAAGTAGACGGACGGGAAGACCAGCACCGAGGCAATGCCGTAGACGAAGAAATCGAAGTACTCCGACGCCCGGCCTATGACGACACCGGCGGCGATCTCCGTCGGCGCCACGTGGGCGCGGTGCGAGGCGACTTCAGGCGCCGGGGGTACGGAAGGCGAGTGGTGCTGCTGTGTGACGCTTGGCATCATCGTCCCTGCTCGTGAGTCGTCGGGATCGTGCTTCGTATTGCAACCATAAGAATAGGCGAGAGCGATGCCGATGCGCCATAGGGAAAAGGTCCAATGCACGCAAAAAAATCGGCGGCGTAGAGTCAGCGGTCACCGTGACGGTCACGCTACCCCTTGCCGGCAATGCCCATTCTCCAAGCCAAGCGCGGACTGCTGTTACTTCCCGCCGTTGCACTGTTGACCGGCTGCAACGCCGTCCTCCTCTCCCCTTCCGGCGACCTCGCGGTTCGCCAACGTGATCTGATCATCATTTCAACCGGCCTGATGCTGTTGATCATCGTGCCGGTGATCGTGCTGACCCTGCTGTTCGCGTGGCGCTACCGCGCCTCCAACCAGCAAGCCGAATACGCTCCCGACTGGGATCACTCGACCCTGCTGGAACTGCTGATCTGGGCGGCGCCGCTGCTGATCATCATCGCGCTGGGCGCGCTCACCTGGGTCAGCACGCACAAGCTCGATCCCTACCGGCCACTGGCGCAGCTCGATGCCGAGCGCGAGCTGCCACCGGACAGCCAGCCGCTGACCGTGGAAGTCGTGGCGCTGGACTGGAAGTGGCTGTTCTTCTATCCGGAGCAGGGCATCGCCACCGTCAACGAGCTGGCGGCTCCCGTGGACCGGCCGATCCGTTTCAGGATCACCGCCTCCACCGTGATGAACTCCTTCTTCATCCCGGCCCTGGCGGGCCAGGTCTATGCCATGCCCGGCATGGAGACCAAGCTGCATGCGGTCATCAACCAGCCTGGCATCTACGACGGCTTCTCGGCCAACTACAGCGGCGCGGGCTTCTCCGGCATGCACTTCAAGTTCCACGGCATGAGCACCCGCGAGTTCGAGCAATGGGTGCAGCAGAACAAGGCCGGCGGCACCGCACTGACGCGCGACGCCTACCTGAAACTGGAGCAGCCCAGCGAGCGCGAGCCGGTGCGCCGCTACGCCAGCGTGGCGTCCGGCCTGTACGACGCGATCCTGAATCGCTGCGTGGAAGCCAACCGCATGTGCATGAAGGACATGATGGCCGTGGACGAGCGCAACGGCCGCGGCAGAGCCGGCGCCGACAGCTTCGCCGTGCCCGCGGCCGCCACGCGTACCAGCCTGGGCCTGTCGGACATGCCGGCGCGCACCTACGCCGGCCCCGTCTGCACTGCCAGCGACCCTGCCGGCACGGCCGGCGCGCCCGTCCCAGAGCGGGCGCAATGACGAACCGCAAGACGCCTCCCTGTTCTCCTTAAACGTGCCTAGCCGGTGCGGACCAATATGCCTGAGCGCCTAGACTTCACCAAGCTGATCTTCGGCCGCCTGACATGGGAGGCGATTCCGTTCCACGAACCGATCCTGCTGGCGACCTTCGCGGCCGTCGCGCTGGGCGGCCTGGCGCTGGTCGGCGCACTGACCTATTTCCGCGCCTGGGGCTACCTCTGGCGCGAGTGGTTCACCAGTATCGACCACAAGAAGATCGGCATCATGTACGTCATCCTCGGCATCGTGATGCTGCTGCGCGGCTTCTCCGATGCGATCATGATGCGCTTGCAGCAGGCCGTCTCCTTCGGCGACTCCATGGGCTACCTGCCGCCGCACCACTACGACCAGGTGTTCACCGCGCATGGCGTGATCATGATCTTCTTCGTGGCCATGCCGCTGGTCACCGGCATCATGAACTTCGTGATGCCGCTGCAGATCGGCGCGCGGGACGTGGCCTTTCCGTTTCTCAACAACTTCAGCTTCTGGATGACCGCCGGCGGCGCCGTGCTGGTGATGATGTCGCTGTTCGTCGGCGAGTTCGCCCGCACCGGCTGGCTGGCGTATCCACCGCTGTCCGGCCTGATGCAGAGTCCGGACGTGGGGGTCGACTACTACATCTGGTCGCTGCAGGTGGCGGGGATCGGGACCCTGCTCTCGGGCATCAACCTGCTGGTGACCATCGTGAAGATGCGCGCGCCGGGCATGACCATGATGAAGATGCCGGTGTTCACCTGGACCGCGCTGTGCACCAACGTGCTGATCATCGCGGCTTTCCCGGTCCTGACGGCGGTGCTGGCGCTGCTCTCGCTCGACCGCTACGTCGGCACCAATTTCTTCACCAACGATCTCGGCGGCAACGCCATGATGTATGTGAACCTGATCTGGATCTGGGGCCATCCCGAGGTGTATATCCTGGTGCTGCCCGTGTTCGGCATCTTCTCGGAAGTCGTCTCCACCTTCAGCGGCAAGCGCCTGTTCGGCTACACGTCCATGGTGTACGCGACGGTGGTGATCACGGTGCTGTCCTACCTCGTCTGGCTGCACCACTTCTTCACCATGGGTTCCGGGGCCAGCGTCAACTCCTTCTTCGGCATCACGACCATGATCATCTCGATACCGACCGGGGCCAAGATCTTCAACTGGCTGTTCACCATGTACAAGGGGCGCGTGCGCTTCGAGGTGCCGATGCTGTGGACCGTCGGCTTCATGATCACCTTCGTGATCGGCGGCATGACCGGCGTGCTGCTCGCCGTGCCGCCCGCCGACTTCTCGCTGCATAACAGCCTGTTCCTGATCGCGCACTTCCATAACGTGATCATCGGCGGCGTGCTGTTCGGCCTGATGGCCGGCATCACCTACTGGTTCCCCAAGGCCTTCGGCTACAAGCTCGACCCGTTCTGGGGCAAATGCTCGTTCTGGTTCTGGCTGGTCGGCTTCTATCTCGCCTTCATGCCGCTGTATGTGCTCGGCCTGATGGGCGTGACGCGCCGCCTGAGCCATTTCACGGACACGTCGCTGCAGATCTGGTTCCAGCTGGCGGCGGTCGGCGCCTTCCTGATCGCGCTGGGCATCGGCAGCTTCCTGATCCAGCTGGTGGTGAGCTACCGCCGGCGGGAATCGCTGCGCGACCTGAGCGGCGACCCGTGGGGAGGCCGCACGCTGGAGTGGTCGACCTCCTCGCCGCCGCCCCAGTACAACTTCGCCTTCACTCCGCTGATTCACGACAACGATGCATGGTGGCAGATGAAACAACGCGGATATGTCCGTCCCCGGGAGGGCTTCGTGCCCATCCACATGCCGAAGAACACCAGCGCCGGCATCATCCTGGCCGGTCTCAGCACGCTCTGCGGCTTTGCCCTGATCTGGCACATGTGGCTGCTCGCCGGCCTGTCGTTCTTCTCCGTCCTGGCCGTGGCCATCGGGCATACCTTCAATTACAAGCGGGAGTACTACATCCCGGCCGACGATGTGGTCCGCACCGAGGCAGAGCGCACGCGCCTGCTTGCCGGCCATGCATGACGCCATCGCGCCAGCCGGCCCAGGCGACTTCGACGCCGGCATCACCAGCACGCCGGGCAGCACCCGCCCCGAAGAACTGAGCTTCCACGTCGCCGGCGACTACCACCCGCCCAATGGCACCCTGCTCGGCTTCTGGCTCTACCTGATGAGCGACTGCCTGGTCTTCGCCTGCCTCTTCGCCACCTATGGCGTGGTGGGCCGCCGCTACGCGGCCGGCCCGTCGGGCGCCGACCTGTTCGACCTGCCGCTGGTCGCACTCAACACCACGTTCCTGCTGCTGTCCTCGATCACCTATGGCTTCGCCATGCTGGAGATGCAGAACAACCAGGTACGCAGGACCATGTCCTGGCTCACCGTTACCGGCCTGCTGGGCGCCGCCTTCATCGGCGTGGAACTCTTCGAGTTCGGGCACTTCATCCACGACGGAGCCGGGCCGCAGCGCAGCGCCTTCCTGTCCTCGTTCTTCGCCCTGGTGGGCACGCACGGGCTGCACGTGACCTTCGGCATTGTCTGGCTGATCACCCTGATGACCCAGCTTCGGCAGCACGGCCTGATCCCGGCGAACAAGCGCCGCCTGATGTGCCTGTCCATGTTCTGGCACTTTCTGGATGTGGTGTGGATCGGCGTGTTCACCTTCGTCTACCTGATGGGAGTGTTGCCATGAGCGCGCACGACAGTACCCTCCCGGCCCACGGCCAGGACGGACACCATGGCCACGAGGGCCATGACGACGGCGCCAGCCACAGCACCTTCAAGGGCTATATGACGGGCTTCGTGCTGTCGGTGATCCTGACGGCGATCCCCTTCACGCTGGTGATCGGCAAGGTGTTCGACAAATCCAGCACCACCGCCCTGATCCTGCTGAGCTGTGCCGCCGTGCAGATCGTGGTGCACATGATCTATTTCCTGCATATGAATTTCAGGTCGGAGGGCGGCTGGAACATGCTGGCGCTGATCTTTACGATCGTGCTGGTGGTCATCGCGCTTAGCGGCTCGCTCTGGGTGATGTTTCACCTGAATGAGAATATGATGCCGTCTTTGCACGACATGAAAAACCTGCCTTGACCACCCGACATCCGCACCAAGCACACGACGCCGCCAGTCCGGACCGCCCTTCCCGTTCCCGTGGCACCGCCACGCTGGTGGTGTTTGCACTGATCGCCGCCCTGGTTTTCGCCGGCTTCTTCGCGCTCGGCACCTGGCAAGTCCAGCGCCGGGCCTGGAAACTGGACCTGATCGCCCGCGTGGACCAGCGCATCCACGCGCCCGCCATCGCCGCGCCGGGCCGCGACCAATGGCCGCAGATCAACGCGGCCAACGATGAATACCGGCGCGTGCGCGCCACCGGCACCTTCCTGAACGATCGGGAAACCCTGATCCAGGCCAGCACCGAACTCGGCACCGGCTTCTGGGTGCTGACGCCGCTGCGCATGGCCGATGGCGCCGTTGTGCTGGTCAACCGGGGCTTCGTGCCGCCCGAGCAGCGCGACCGCGCGGCGCGCGGCGCGACCGAAGCCAGCGGCGAGACCACCGTCTCCGGCCTGCTGCGAATCAGCGAGCCCAGCATGGCCTTCCTGCGCAAGAACGATCCCGCCACCAACCTCTGGTACTCGCGCGATGTGCCGGCGATTGCCGCCGCCCGTGGCCTGACCAATGTCGCGCCCTATTTCATCGATGCCGATGGCCCCGGCTTCCAGCCGCCGGCCGAAGGCGCCCAGCGCGCCTGGCCGGTTGGCGGCCTGACGGTGGTCTCCTTCTACAACAACCATCTCGTCTACGCGATCACCTGGTATGCGCTGGCCATCATGGTGGCCTGGGCCGCCTGGTACGTGGGCAGGGATATGTGGCGGAACCGCCGGAAACCATAGGCGCAGTGAAGACAAGCCCGCTTGCCGCCGGACGAGCGGGACTCACGCCCCCAGCATTCTGATCGCTGCCGCCAGCCGCTGGCCGGCCCGGATGCGGGGATACCCGGCCCACGGATCCGCCCGGGAGAAGGCCTCGGCACGCGCCGGGGCGCTCAGGATGGTCCACTGGTTGCCCGCCTTCAACTCCCCCAGTTCGTCCCACGACACCGGCATCGAGACGCCCAGCCCGGGACGCGCCCGGGCTGAGAATGCGGACACCGTGGTGGCGCCGCGGCCATTGCGCAGGTAGTCCACAAAGATCTTGCCGACGCGATTGCGCGGGCCGCTCCTGGAAACGAAGCGTTGCGGGATCGTGCCCGCCATATGGATCACGACGCTGCGCGCAAACGCCTTCACGTCTTCCCAGGGCAGCCGGGGCGCGATCGGCACCACCACGTGCAGGCCCTTGCCCCCGCTCGTCTTGAGAAATCCCTGCAGCCCCAGTTCGTCCAGCATCGTTTTCGTCAGCGCGGCGGCGTCCAGCACGTGTTGCCATGGCACGCCCTCGCCGGGGTCGAGATCGAAGACGAGGCGATCGGGCTTGCCGATGCTGCGCCTGGTTGCGTTCCAGGTATGGAACTCCACCACATTGAGCTGGGCCGCGGCGGCGATCGCCGCTTCGCCGTCGATCTCGAGCAAGGCCGGATGCCCGGGCCACAACGCGGGGTCCAGCAGCCTGATGCCGGGAATCCTGAGGGTATCGGCATGCTTCTGGAAAAACAGTTCACCCTGGATGCCGGCCGGCGCGCGCACCAGCGACACGGGACGGCCGCGCAGGTGCGGCAACAGCCAGGGGGCGATGCCCTCGTAGAAACGTACCAGGTCGCCCTTGGTCAGGCCGGTGGCGGGATCGATCACGCGGTCCGCGTGGCTGACCACGGTCTTGCGGCGTGCCGGCCGGCTTTCCGGCACGACCGCGACGGCCTTCTCGACCGTCACGGATTGCGGCGGCTTGTCGCTGCGCAAGCCGTGGTAGACGGCCTGGCGCACCCGCCGCTCCCTGGTCCAGTCGGCGAAGGAAACCTCCGCCACCAGCCTGGGCTCGACCCAGTGCGCCTTGAGCGCGGGCGGCCGCCCGAACGGGCACGCATCGGTGCGCAGCTTGCCGAGGCGCGCGCCCAGGTCTGCCAGCGTTCGCTCGTCAAACCCGCTGCCCACATTGCCCGCATAGGCCAGCCGCCCCTGCTCGTCATGCACGCCCAGCAGCAGCGAACCGAACCCGTGCCGGCCCCCCTTGGGATCGGTGAAGCCGCCGATCACGAACGCCTGCCCTTGCGTGCATTTGAGCTTGATCCAGCTCTCGGTACGCGCCGACACATAGGGCGCATCGGCACGCTTGCCGATCACGCCCTCCAGCCCCAGCCTGCACGCGGCGTCCAGCAGCTCGCCGGGCTCCGCGTCGAAGCTCTCGCTGAAATGCAGGCTGCCTGCCTTTGTGCCGTCCAGCAGGCGGCGCAATACGTCGCGCCGTTCGGCCAACGGCACCGCCCGAAGATCATGCCCCTGGCAATACGGGATGTCGAAGAGGAAGTACTGGATCGCCTCCACGTGCGCGCTCTCGAAGGCGTTCTGCAGCGCCTGGAAATCGGTTGCGCCACGCGGGTCCAGCATCACGATCTCGCCGTCCAGCCAGGCGGAATCCAGCCCCAGGCCGGCGATCTGCGAGGCCAGCCCCTTCAGCCTGGATGTCCAGTCGTGGCCATTGCGCGTAAAGAGGCGCACCTGGGCGCCGTCGATGCGCGCCAGTATGCGGTAGCCGTCGAACTTGATCTCATAGCTCCACCGGCGCCCGCGCGGCGCGGCGGTGGCGAAGGTCGCTAGCTGGGGAGCGAGGGTCAGCGGCAAGGCCGCGGGGCTGGCCCCGCCTGGCAGGGACCGGCCGGCCCTCTCGCTTGACCCGGAGCGCCCGGCGGTGGCCGGCCGCGCCGTGCTACGGCCGGCGGCGGGCGCGGCCATCGCCCCCGACAGCACGCTGTCCGGCAAGGCCGCGGTAATGTCATATTCCGCCGCCGGCCGCGCGAATGCATCGCGCTCCTTGATCAGCAGCCACGGCGGCTGCCGCTCGTCCTGGCGGCCATGCATGCGCACCAGCGTCCAGTGGCCCTGCAGCTTGCGCCCGCGCAATTCGAACTTGAGCTTGCCATCGCGATAGCCGGCCACGGGATCGCCCAGCGGGATCCACAGGCCGCGGTCCCAGACGATGACCGTGCCGGCGCCATACTGCTTTTCCGGGATCACGCCCTCGAAGCCGGCGTACGCCAGCGGATGGTCCTCGACCTGCACGGCCATCCGCTTGTCCGCCGGATCCAGGCTCGGGCCCTTGGGCACGGCCCAGCTCTTGAGCGTGCCGTCCAGTTCCAGCCGGAAGTCGTAATGCAGGCGCCGCGCCGCGTGCCTTTGCACGACGAAGGACAGGGCCGGCGCCTCGGCTTCGCGCCCGCGCTGCCGGCCGCCGGGCTCCGCGCTGATGCCGAAGTCGCGCCTGGCCCGGTATGCATCGAGCGGATCGAGGGGATCCGGGGGATGCGCAGGCGGCTGCTCCGCCTTGCCCTGCTTCGTCTTCGCCATGTCGCCTCCGGCCGCCGGCGCGTGCCTTGCGCTATCCGCAAGGATAGCGGCAGCCCTTGCGCCGGGCTACTTCCGCATCGGGTGCGCGAGAAAGAAGCGCACCATCTCCGCACTGGCGTCGGGGCCGCTGGCATCGGTGTAAGACCCGCGCGCGCTGCCCCCCGCCCATGCGTGCGGCGCCCCGTGAATCAGCCAGTACTCCGCATCGATACCGTCGGGCGAAGTCAGGTGCCGCAAGGTAAAGGTGCGCCCGCCGCGGCTGCGTTGCGGCTTGCCGTCCAGGGAAACCCCGCCCTCGAACGCGAGCAGCAAGCGGCCGGCATTGGACACGTGCACCGTGGTGTCCGCATCGCCATGGAAGACGATAAGGGGCCGCCGCGGCCCGGCCTCCGCCGCTCCCGCACCGGCGCCCATCTTCCCGCCATGCATCGCGGCGAGCGCCGACGGCAGATCATGCGCGCTGCCGCAGGGCAGGCCGGAATGAACTCCCGCGGCGGCATACAGTTCGGGATAGGCCTGGATCATCACGGCGGCCATGGCGCCGCCGGCGGACAAGCCAGCCACGTACACGCGATCGGCATCGACCTGGTGGCTGGCCATCACCTCGCGGGTAATGCCCGCGATCAGCGCGGGCTCGCCAAGGGCGCGCTGCTGATCGGCCGGGTTGAACCAGTTCCAGCATCGGGATGGATTGGCCGTCATCGGCTGGACGGGATAGGCAACCAGGAAGCCATGCCGCTCGGCCAGCGCGTTCATGCGGGTGCCCACGGCAAAATCGTCGGCGTCCTGGGTGCATCCGTGCAGCATCACGACCAGCGGCATGGGCCGGCCCTTGTCGCCGCCGGGCACATAGAGCTTGTAGCCGCGCTGCCCGGCGTGGTTCGCATAGGTCCTGGCACTGAAATGACCCGCGCCGTGGCTGTCGCCATGCGGCGCGTGCTCCGCCTTGTCGGGCCGGACGTGCGTCTCCTCCCTTGCGGCGGGACGTTCTGCCCCGGCCGGGCGCGGCAGCAGCGCCTCGACCACCTGCGCCGGCTGCACCCTGGTCTCGGGCTGCGCCCGGGGCTGGGCACCGGCATCGATACCGCGCAGCGCGCGCTGGATAAACCCGGTGGCCTCCAGAGGACCCGCTGTACGCAGCAGTTCCATGGCTTCCCGCATCGAGGCCAGGAATTCTTCATTCATTTTCGTCATCGGGGTCCGCCGGTGGAGCTTCGGTTGCAGTCAGGTTGCAGTGCGGCTCAACGGATCCGCCCGGCCAGCGCGGCCTTGACGGCGGCGGGGGCATGAAAAGCGCCCAGCACCGCGACCGACTGGATCGTGGCAAGGGCAAGCTCGGGGGTCACGTCGGAGGCGATGCTGGCCAGGCCAAGCACGTGGATATCGAGACGCTGGCGGGCGGCCTGCGCGGCCTCCAGGTCCTGGCGGGAAAAGTGCTGCAGGCCGAGCACCAGCGCGCGGCGCGTCACGGTCTCGCTGACGGCCTGGGCATGCACGGCCAGCTGGTTGCGGATTGCCGTGCGGATCAGGTCCGTGCGGTTGGAGTAAAAGCCCTCCTCGACCAGCAGGTCGATCTGGCCGAGGTCGACGGGGCCGAGATTGATGGTGATCTTCTCGGTCTCGCCGCCTTTAGGCCTGGAAGCCGAAAAAAGCGCCTCTTGCTGCTCCAGCATGATCAGATTCCATCCAAATCCCATCCAGTGGGATGGTTATAGGATGGATGGGGCTGCGGGTCAAGCAGGATGGGGCTTTGTTCGGCCTAGGCCACTTCCACCACAAGCTCGATCTCCACGCATGCCCCCATCGGCAACTGCGCCACGCCAAAAGCGCTGCGCGCATGGCGGCCCTTGTCGCCAAAGACCTGCCTCAACAGCGCGGAGGCGCCGTTCGTGACGATATGCTGCTCGGTGTAGTCCGGCGCGGAATTCACCAGGCTCATCACCTTGACGATGCGCGCGACGCGGTTCAGATCGCCAAGCGCTGCGTGCAATGTACCGATCAGGTCGATGGCCGCCGCTCTTGCTGCCAGGCCGCCCTCTTCCGTGCCCATGTCCTGCCCGAGCTTGCCGACCCACGGGGCACCGTTCCTGCGCGCGATGTGGCCGGAGACAAAGACGGTCTTGCCCGTCTGGGCCGTCATTTCAAACAGGGCGCCCGGCGCCGATACCGGTTCCAGCGTGATTTCCAGCTCGGCCAGCTTGTCATATACCGATTCACTCATGTTTCTCTCCGTCAGGTGATTGCGTTGATAAAACTGATTCGTCTAACTTCCGTGCGAGCGGATCCACCGCAGCCGCGCTAGCCAATCGCATCCAGCGCCGCGTCGGCATCCTCGCGCATCCCCTTGAGGTGCTTGTAGACGGTAGCCCGCCCCATGCCCAGAATCGTCGCCACATAGTTCGCGGCGCTCTTGCCGTTGAACGCGCCCTCCGCGTACAGGGCCTCCACCAGTTCGCGCTTGTGGTCGCGGGTCAGCGTGTTCAGCGCCAGCTGGCGCTTCTGCAGCCATTCGTGCAGGAAGATATTGATGCGCTCCTGCCAGTCGTCCTTGAACAGGTCGACCGGACGGGACGCCACGCCAACCCCCTTTACAAACAGTTCCAGCGCGGCACCGATATCCTCGAACACGGCGATATTGAAATTCACGCACATGACGCCTGCCGGCTTGCCGTCTTCCCCATCGATCGTGACGCTGATCGACCGCATGCGCCGGCCGTCCCAGTTCAGCTTTTCATAGGGCCCGTAGATCTTCTTGCTGGCGTTGATATCCAGTTCATCGATCGACGAATCGTCGCCCACCTCGCGCCGCGACAGATTGTTTGCGATATGGATGACCTTACGGTCCGTCGTGTCGTGGATGACCACCTCGGCATATGGAAAAAACAGCGTGGAAATGCTGTCCGCAATGGGCGCATAGCGCTTCAGCAGCATCGCTCTCCTTGTCGTATCCCTGGCTTTCCTCATTGTCGTTCCCCGTTGGTATCTCTGGCCCGGCCCCGAGGGGCGCGCTGCGCGCCCCTCTCCATGTCCGCATCGTGCTGCATGGGTGCCAAAACCTCGAACGATACCTGATGATGGCGCCGCTGCCTGCCGAGCGGTAGCCCCCGGAGGAACGCCTGCGCTACTTGAGGTTGCTCGACAGGAATTGCTGCAGCCGCGGCGACTGCGGATTGGAGAACAGCGTCTCGCCGGCGCCCGTCTCCTCGACCTTGCCCTTGTGCAGGAACATCACCTGCGTCGACACCGAGCGCGCGAAGCCCATTTCATGGGTCACCACCACCATGGTGCGCCCTTCCGCGGCCAGTTGCTGCATCACCTTCAGCACTTCGCCCACCAGTTCCGGGTCCAGCGCGGAGGTCGGCTCGTCGAACAGCAGCACGTCGGGACGCATGGCCAGGGCGCGGGCAATGGCGACGCGCTGCTGCTGCCCGCCCGAGAGGTGCGCCGGGTAGGCGCTCATGGCCTGCTGGGTCAGGCCGACCTTGCTCAGGCAATGGGCCGCCCACTCCTGCGCTTCCTTCTTCTTCACCCCAAGCACGTGCTGCGGCGCTTCCGTGACGTTCTGCAGCACCGTCATATGGGACCAGAGATTGAAATGCTGGAAGACCATCGCCAGCCTGGTGCGAATCTGGCGCAACTGCCTGGCGTCCGTGACGCGGCGCTTGCCGTCCTTGCCAGTGTGCATCCGGACCTGCTCGCCATTCACCACGATCTGCCCGGCATCCGGCTGCTCGAGGAAGTTCATGCAGCGCAGGAAGGTGCTCTTGCCGGAGCCGCTCGAGCCGATGATGGAGATCACGTCGCCCGGCACGGCACGCAGCGAGACGCCGGTGAGCACCTGATGGCTGCCATAGCTCTTATGGATATCGCTTGCCATCAGCGCGGCGCGCGCCTGGGAATCCTGTGCGGCAGGCGCGTGGCGCGCCGATTCTTCCACCTTTGACTTCATGGCCAATGAGGGCATTATTTTTTCTCCACGGGCCGCAGGAAAGCGAGCCATTTGTGCTCCGCGCGGCGGAACAGGTGAACGATTGCGAGCGAGACGATCAGGTACAGCACGGCGGCAAAGCCAAAGGACTCGAACGAACAGTAAGTCGCGGCATTGGCGTCACGCGCCACCTTGAGCAGATCGGGAACGGTGGCGACGAAGGCAACCGTCGTGGCGTGCAGCATCAGGATGACCTCGTTGCCATAGTTGGGCAGCGAGCGGCGCAGCGCCGAGGGCAGGATCACGCGCAGGTAGAGCGTCAGGCGCGACATGCCGTAGGCCTTCGCCGCCTCCACCTCGCCATAGGCCGTGCTCGCAATCGCCCCCGCGAAGATCTCCGTCGTATAGGCGCAGGTATTCAGGCCGAATGCCAGCACCGTGCAATTGAAGCCGTTGCGGAAGAATTGGTTGAGCAGGTCCGCGTCCCTGACCACGGACAGCCCGTACACTCCCGAGTAGATCAGCAGCAGCTGCACGTACAGCGGCGTACCGCGAAAGAGGTAGGTATAGAGGCGGACCGGCATCGACAACGCACGGCACGACGAGGTACGCGCGACGGCCAGCGGCACGGCGGCCGCGAGGCCGATGGCGAGCGACAGGACCAGCAGCCACAGCGTCATGGCCAGGCCGGTCATCCTGGCGCCGTCCGAGTAGAGGTAAGCCTTCCAGTATTCGAGTAGCAGGTCCATCAGATTCTTGCCTCCCTTACGCCGAGCGAATAGCGCTTGCCCAGCCACACCAGCACCAGGTTGGAGACGGACGTCAGCGCCAGGTAAATGACCGCCGCGATCAGGATGAAGTTGAACATGCTGAACGTGCTCTTGCCGGCATCCAGCGCGACCTTCACCAGATCGGTCAGCCCGATCAGCGAGACCAGCGCCGTGGCCTTGACCAGCACCTGCCAGTTGTTCGCGATGCCCGGCAGGGCAAAGCGCATCATCTGCGGAAACAGGATGCGCCGGAACACCTGCAGCCCGCTCATGCCGGTGGACACACCGGCCTCGATCTGGCCCGCCGGCACCGACATGAACGCGCCGCGGAACGTCTCGGTGAAGTAGGCGCCGTAGATGAAGCCGATCGTCATCACACCGGCCACGAAGGGATCGATATCGACCTGGTCGATCTGCATATAGTCCGTCATCCGGTTCAGCCACATCTGGATGCTGTAGAACAGCAACAGCATCAGCACCAGGTCGGGCACGCCGCGTATCAGCGTCGTATAGACCGACGCAACCTTGTTCAGGGCGGCGACCCTGGACACCTTGGCGCTCGCGCCAAGCAAGCCCAGCACGACCGCCAGCAAGAGGGAAAGCAGCGCCAGCTTGACGGTCTGCCAAGTCCCTAGCGCTATCACCCAGCCATATCCATGCAGCATTGGTAACTCCTGTCATCCTGTGTCTGTGGCCGGCGCCCCGGCCAACACCCGGCTCTTCTGCTTCCGCTATGCAAAGCGCCCGGGGCTGTACGGCGCCGGGTCCGTAAAGGGCTTGCCGTCCGTCATCATTTCCGCCAGCAGCCGCCCCGTGACCGGACCCAGCGTCAGGCCGTGGTGGTTATGCCCGAACGCAAACCAAAGCCCCTTGTGCCGCCCTGCCGCGCCAATCACGGGCCGCATGTCCGGCGTGCAAGGCCGGCGCCCCATCCACGGCTGCGCGTCCAGCCGCTCGCCCAGCCTGAAGATCCCCTTCGCCTTGCGCTCCGCCCGCTCCAGCTGGACCGGGGTCGGTGGGCACGAATCCGACGAAAGCTCGACCCCGGTCGTCAGCCGCAGGCCTCTTTCCATTGGCGCGATCACATAGCCGACTTCGCAGTCGGCGATCGGGAACCGTTGGGCGGTACCGGCTTCGGATCGATAGTGCATGTGATACCCCCGCTTGCCCACAAGCGGAATGCGGTAGCCCAGTGGCGCGATCAGTTGGGTTGACCACGGCCCCTGCGCGATGACCACTTCGCTGGCCGCGATCTCCCCGCTGTCCGTATGCACACGCCAGGCGCCCCCGCTTTGCGCGAGCTGCGAGACAGCCGCCCGGACGATCGTCCCGCCCATGGACTGCAGCAGCGAGGCATAGCCCTTTGTCAGCTCGCCCGGGTCCGTCACACACTTCGGATCCACCCAGTGAATCGCACCGATGAAGCCAGGTGCGAGACCGGGCTCGGTCTGTTCCAGCGCCGCCTTGTCCAGCAGTTTCATGTCCAGCCGGTAGCGCAAGGCCAGCGGTTCGCAAACGGCCCGGCGCCGCGCAAAGGCTTCCGGGGTGCGGAACGCCTCGATCCATCCGCCGGATCTGACCAGGGGCTGCACGCCGGCAAGCGCGATCAGCTTGTCATGCTCGGAAACGCTGTGCGCTATCAGGGGCAGCATGTCATGGCTCGCACGCGCCAGCCGCTTTGGCGCGGACTGATGCCAATAGCGCGCCAGCCACGGCAGGAACGACGGCAACGCCCGCGCGTCGTAGCGCAGGGCAGTCTGCCGGTTGCCCGCGTAGCGGACCAGCGTCGCCAGGTCCCGCGGAAAACCGTAGGGAACCACCGACGCCCGCTCGATCAGCCCCGCGTTGCCAAAGCTGGTTTCTTCCCCGGGAGCCCGCTTGTCCACCAGGATCACCTTGCGGCCACGCTGCGCCAGGTGAACCGCAACACTGACGCCGACGATCCCGGCTCCGATAACAACGACATCTGCATCCACGCCAACACTCCGAAAATCAACGCCTTCCGCCGTACTCCGCCGCACCGGTCCCGAGCGGCGGCAATGCCCGGCCTGCAGCCGGGCCCGCCCCGCTTACTCTTTGACGATGATGTCGCGCTTGAAGTACTTGTTGGACAGCGCCGACAGCGTCCCGTCCTTTTTCAGCGCGGCGATGGCACCGAGCAGCCTCTCCCGCAACGCGTCGTCGCCCTTGCGAGTGCCAAGGCCGGTGCCCACGCCAAGCGTGGCGGGGTCGACCAGGGCCGGGCCGGCGAAGTCGAAATCGCGTCCCTCGGGCTTCCCCAGCAGGCCGTCCAGCGCGGTCTGGGACTCCTGGACCGCGCCATCGATACGCCCGGCGATCAGGTCGGCGAACACTTGTGCCTGGTCCTGGTACGAGACGACCTCGACGCCGGCCTTGGCCCAGTGCTTCTGCAGATAGGCTTCCTGGGTCGTGCCGCGCATCACGCCAACCGTCTTGCCCTTCATGCTCTCCACGGTCGGCTGGAGTTTCGCCGAGCGCCTTGCCACCAGCTGGATCGGCACGATATAGAGCGGCGGCGTGAAATCGATGATCTGCCTGCGCTTCTCGGTGATGTTCATGGCCGAGTTCACGACATCGAACTTGCGCGCCTGCAGCGCGGGAATCAGTCCGTCGAAGTCGTTCTCCACCCACACGCATT
The DNA here is from genome assembly GCF_057798855.1 of Cupriavidus sp. 96C5-1. Classification (NCBI taxonomy): domain Bacteria; kingdom Pseudomonadati; phylum Pseudomonadota; class Betaproteobacteria; order Burkholderiales; family Burkholderiaceae; genus Cupriavidus; species Cupriavidus sp. 96C5-1. The sequence continues at coordinate 33,516 of NZ_JBYOJU010000034.1, forward strand.
TGACGTTCAGCTTCTTGCAGATGGCGTTGCCCACATCGATGTCGAAACCCTGCAGATCGCCCGACGGCGACTTGCTCTCGAACGGCGGGTAGGTCGGGTTCAGGCCCATGCGCAGGACCTGGGGCGGCTGGGCACTGGCGGACGACAGCATCGCACCCGATACGATCAGTCCAAGGAAGAGCTTCATATTCCACTTCATAGCGTTTGCATCTCCGATGTCTTGCGAGCCTCGCGGCTCCCTGGAAGCACCTGACACCCAAGGGCGCCGCAGGCCTGTCAGGCTGTGGATCGACGTTCGCCGCGATTTCTCCTGGCGGATGGAATCGGCCGAACCCGGTATTGCGCGGCTTGGCGATATGCTGGCCTGACGCGGAAACGAAATATAGACACAATTTCCATTATGGACAATCGGGTATACGCTAGCATCCGGTACCGGCTCACGCCGTCGCCGGTCCCGCGCAAGGCGTGGCCTTATACCGGACCGGGAAATTGGCCCTTACCCGCGGCCGGGACTTTGATTAGGATGGATTGCGGGTGCGTCGCCGACATCGGCCCATGCATGGCCCGGGCACGCCCACCGGCACAAAGAAGCAAAGGAACAAGGAACCATGAGCGCGAGGATAGAAGCCGCTGTTGGCGGCCCCCCCTGGCGCAAGCTGCTCGGGGCAACCGGCATGGACGTGCTGCTTTACGGATGGAGCGCCCCCTTGCCCGCGGAGATCGCGTTCCTGCACCGCATCCTGCAGCTTGCCCAGGCACTCGGCAGCAATCACGGCATGCGTGTTTCCACGGCGATCGCTTCGGAAACCGGGGCTTGCCCGCCCTGCGATGTGCTCATCCTGTGGGAGCAGCCGCAGCCGTACAGCCCGGGCGCGCCCTCCGGCCGGCTCGACGAACTGATCGAGAAAGCCACCTACGTATGCGTGATCGGCAAGGCGGTGCTGTGGCTGCTGCAGACCCGCTGGTCAGCCGGCATGCGCGTCGCACTGCACTGGCATGACGCCATGGTGCTGGACGCGCCGGCGGACGATGCCATCCTGTCGCCGGCCATCATCGAGCACACGGGCAAATGGACAACCTGCTGCGGGGGCACGGCTGCCATCGACCTGGCCCTGGGTCTTGTGCGCGATACGCTCGGCACGCAACTGGCCAGCACCATCCAGGACATGCTGTGCATCGAGCGCATCCGCGAACCAGCCGAGCGCCAGCGTGTTGCGCTGCAGACGCAGTTCAGCGGCCTGACGCCCAAGCTGTCCGAGGCGGTCGCGCTGATGGAAGCCAATATCGAGGAGCCGCTGCAGGCGGAGGAAATCGCACGCCTGGTCGGCGTGTCGCGGCGCCAGCTGGAGCGGCTGTTCAAGCAGCACCTCAATGCCGTGCCGTCGCGCTATTACCTGGACATCCGCCTGGCCAGGGCGCGCCGGCTGCTGCGGGAATCCCGCCATTCCCTGCTGCAGATCGGCCTGATGTGCGGCTTCTCGTCGGGTCCGCACTTTTCCACGACCTACCGGACGGTCTTTGGGCTGACCCCGCGCGAGGAGAGGCAGCGGATTCTCCGCCCGGAGGCCTGAGCCGTTCGGCGAAGCCGGTTTCAGCCATGACGGCGCAGATCTGAAATGCGACGTCGCATCCGTGGATTGAGCGGCGTCCCGCAGCACGTACAGTTCGGGACGCTGCCAGGCCAGCCACACAGGCAGATTCACCGCGACCGATCGCGGCTCATCGTGACTTATGCAGGAACACCATGTGGATAGCCCGCCCCGCCGTTGAAAAGGATGCGTCCGCGCTGTTTGCACTTGCACAGCGCGCGACCCCGCACGTCCACACGCTGCCCCGCACGCGCGAGCGTATCGACGATGCCGTCTCGCGCTGCGCCGAAGCCCTGGCACGATCCGTCGACATGCCGGGAGACGAACGCTACCAGATGGTGCTGGAGCGCCCTGACGGCACGCTGGCCGGTGCCGCGTCCATCTCGGCCACCGCCGGCGCGGCGGGCGCCTATTTCTCCTACCGGAACGACGTCATCCACCATGTGTCGCGCGATCTTGGCATCAGCAACAACGTGCATGTGCTGACGCTGAGTTCGGATCTCACCGCGCATTCGCAACTGTCCGGCTTCCTGGTGGATGCGCCCGGGGAAGACGCCTGGGCGGGCCCCCTGCTGTCGCGCTCGCGCCTGATGCTGGCGGCGGCCGACCGGCGGCGCTTCGCCGACGAGTTCTTCGTCTGCCTGGCTGGCCAGACCCGCGCGGATCATTCATCGCCTTTCTGGGATGCGATCGGGCGAAAGTTCTTCAACATGGATTACCTGTCGGCCGAACGCGTGGTGCAGGGTGCCCGCAACGGCACGCTTTTCGTGGAACTGATGCCGCACTACCCCGTCTACGTTTCCCTCCTGCCCGACGAGGCCCGGGAGGTGATCGGCCAATTGCACCCGGCTGCCACCTATCCGTTCGACATCCTGAGCGCGGAAGGCTTCGAGGCGGAGCGCTATGTCGACATCTTCGACGGCGGCCCGGTGCTGGAAGCCCACGCATCCCGCCTGCAGACCCTCGCCACCGCCCGCACGCTGACCGCCGGGCTTGACGCCGGGAACCAGCCCGCCGAGACCTGCCTGGTGGCTTCCACCGGCCCGCTGGCCACGTTCCGCTGCACCATCGCCAGCGGCGTGGTCGAGCTGGACCGGGGCAGGATCTCCCTTGCCGCCCGAACGCTGGAATCATTGCGCGTTTCGCCCGGCGATGCCGTCATCGTGGCGGCCGCATGACCCGGCCAGACACAGCGCGACACACTGTGATGCCCCCCCAGGAGCCCGCATGATCGTTCTACGCGCAATCCATGCCACCCACCTTCCCGCCCTGCTCTCGCTGGCGCAGAAGGTTGGCCCCGGCATGACCACCCTCAAGGCGGATGCCGCCGTACTGGGCAAGCGCATCGCCACCGCCGAGGCGTCGTTCAGCGGCGAACTGCCGCCCGAGCAATGCGACTATGTCTTCGTCCTCGAAGACACGGCAACCCGCCAGGTCTGCGGCGTCAGCGCCCTGAAGGCCGCGGTGGGCCTGGAAGATGCGTTCTACAGCTTCCGCCTCGGCCAACTGGTGCATTCCTGCCGCGAGATCGGCGTCTACTCCAACAAGAAGACGCTCTTCCTGTCGAACGACCTCACCGGCTGCGCCGAGCTTTGCACCCTGTTCCTCGACCCCGCCTACCGCAGCGGCAACAACGGAAAACTGCTGTCGAAAGGCCGCCTGCTGTTCGCCGCCAGCTTTATCGACCTGCTTCCCGAGGTGATCTGCGCCGAGCTCAGGGGATTCCTCCGCCCGGACGGCACTGCGCCGTTCTGGGAGAGTCTCGGCAAGCACTTCTTCAAGATGGATTTCTCCGTGGCCGACGACAAGAGCGGCGGCGGCGCCAAGTCGTTTATCGCGGAGCTGATGCCGCGCTTTCCCATCTACACCGACTTCCTGAGCGACGAAGCGCGCGCGGTGATCGGCCGCGCGCACGCCGATACCGAGCCCGCGCGGCGCATGCTGGAACAGGAGGGCCTGGACTACGAAGGCCTGGTGGATATCTTCGATGCCGGCCCGGTGGTCCAGGGGCACGTCAAGCATCTGCGCATCACCAAGGACAGCATGCTCGCGATCGCCCGCCCGGCAGCGGGCAGCGAACCCGCCGGCGCGCACCCGGTGCTGGTCGGCAATACCAGGCGCGGCGACTTCCGCGCCATCGTCAGCCATTCGGCGCCCGCCTTTGGCAGCCTGCCGCTGACCGGCGAAGAGCGCGAGGCGCTCGCCGTCAACGCCGGCGACCCCGTCCGCGTCGTCACGCTCAAGCCGGGAGAGAAGCTCAATGGATAACCATCGCGATCCGCAAGGCCAGCTACCGGACGATCCGTTCACGCTGGCAGGGAGCTTTGGCGCAGGAGGCAGACCGCGCGCGCAAGAGTTCAACTTCGACGGACTCGTGGGGCCCAGCCACCACCACGCGGGCCTCGCCACCGGCAATGTCGCCTCCATGCGCAATCGCGGCACTGCCGCGAATCCGCGCAAGGCGGCGCTGCAGGGCCTGGAGAAGATGCTGGCCCTGCACCGCCGGGGCATTCCCCAGGCCGTGCTGCCACCGCTCGCCAGGCCGAACCTGCGGCTGCTGCGGGCGCTCGGCTTCAACGGCAGCGACGCGGCGGTGCTTGCCAAGGCTGCACAGCTGGAGCCGCAACTGCTGTCGGCGGCCTACTCCGCTTCGTCGATGTGGACCGCCAACGCCGCCACGGTCTGCCCTGCGGCGGACTCCGCCGACGGCAAGGTCCATTTCACCCCGGCCAATCTCAGCGCCAAGCTGCACCGGTCGCTCGAGCATCCGGACACGGCGCGGCTGCTCCGTCAGATCTTCAGCAACGAGCAGCATTTCGCCGTGCACGACGCCCTTCCCGGCGTTGCCGCCCTCGGCGACGAAGGCGCGGCGAACCATACGCGCTTTGCCCGCGCCCATGGAGAGCCCGGCGTCCAGTTCTTCGTCCACGGCGAAGACGCTTTCGCCGCCGCGGACGCGGCCCCGCGCAGGTTCGCTCCCCGCCAGTACGCCGAAGCCAGCCGCGCCGTGGCCCGGCTGCACCGGCTCGACCCGGCACGGACGGTCCATGCGCGGCAATCGGCGGTGGCAATCGATGCCGGCGTCTTTCACAGCGACGTGATCGCCGTCGGGCACCTGGATACCTTGTTCTATCACCAGGCCGCCTTCGATGACGAGCCCGGCACAATCGCTGCGCTGACCAGGGCCTGCGACACAAGCGGCCTGGCGCTCAATTGCATCCGCGTAGCCGAAGACCAGCTCTCGCTGCAGGACGCCGTTGCCACCTACCTGTTCAACAGCCAGCTGCTCTGCGCTCCCGACGGCGGCAAGCTGATGGTCGTGCCCGCCGAGTGCCAGGATAATGCCGCGTGCCGGACCTATCTGGAGCAACTGTCGGCACCCGGGGCGCCGATTGCCGAAGTCCTGTCCTTCGACTTGCGCGAAAGCATGCGCAATGGCGGCGGCCCGGCCTGCCTGCGCCTGCGGGTGGTGCTGGACGCCGCGCAAGCGGCCTCCATTGGCAGCCATGTGTTCTTCAGCGAAGCGCTGCACGACACGCTGGTTGCGTGGGTCGCCCGCCACTACCGCGACCGCCTGCTGCCCGACGACCTGCGCGACCCGCAACTGCTGGATGAAATCCGGGTGGCGCTGCACGAGCTGGAACACATCCTGAATCTGCCGGGGTTCTACACCGTGGACTGACAGCGCGCCCGCACACGGCCACCCGGCCATTCCAACCATTTCCACTCCATCACCGCCCGATGCGGTGCGGCTTCGTACGCGCCGCATCCGGCCATCGCCACATCAGGAAACAAGAGTTCATATGGAAAGCAACGCGTGGTTTGAAGTCGATCTCGACAAGTTCGAAGCGAATGTTCGCGGCATCCAGGCGCTGATCGGCCCCCGGACCGAGATGTGCGCGGTCATGAAGGCCGATGCATGCGGGCATGGCATGGCCCTGCTGGTAGCCTCGGCGATAGCGCTCGGCGTTGCATCGATCGGCATCGCCAGCAACGAAGAGGCGGAAATTGTCCGCCATGCAGGCTTTCGTGGCCGGCTGCTGCGCGTGCGCGCGGCCACGCCGGTGGAAATCGAGGATGGCCTGCAATACCGGCTGGAGGAAATCGCCGGCAATCTCGAGTACGCGCACAAGATGAACGAGATCGCCGGGCGCCGCGGGCGTTCGGTGCGGGTGCATCTCGAGCTGAACTCCGGCGGGATGAGCCGGAACGGCTTCGACCTCAAGGCCCCCGAGGAACGCCGCAAGGCGCTCGCGGCGGCGGCGCTCGCCAAGCTGGAAGTGGTTGGCATCATGACGCATTTCCCGGTCTGCGATGTCGCGGACGTGGAGCGCGGGCTGGCCAGCTTCCGCGAGGAAGCCGGCTGGATCGTCGAGAACGCGGGGCTGGACCGCGCCCGCGTGCAACTGCACTGCGCCAACTCCTTCGCCACCCTGGAAGTGCCTGGCAGCCACCTGGACATGGTGCGAACGGGCGCCATCCTGTACGGCTGCATGCCCGCCTACCCGGCGTTCCAGGCCATCGCCAGCCTGAAGTCCCGCGTGGCTTCGGTGAACGCCTACCCCGCCGGCAACACCGTGGCCTACGACCGCACCCTCACCCTGGAGCGCGACTCCCGGCTCGCCAATATCCCGATCGGCTACGCGGACGGGTACCGACGGGCCTTCTCCAACAAGGGATTCGCCCTGATCCGGGGCAAGCGGTTTCCGGTGGTCGGGCGGGTGACGATGAATACCCTGATGGTCGACGTGACCGCGTGCGAAGCGGTCTTTCCCGGCGACGAGGTTGTCCTCTGCGGCCGGCAAGGCGACGGCCGGATCGATGTGGCGGACATCGAAGCCATCTCCGGCACGATTTACCCAGACCTCTGCGTTGGCTGGGGCAATTCCGTCAGCAAGATTGCGACGCGCTCCGGGCAGCCAGGCACGGGAGACGCGCTCCCGGCATCTTTCCAGTCACCCGGCCGATAGCAGCGGGTCCCGGCTCAGCCGCTGCGCTGCCTCCGATGCGCAGATCGGTTCTCCGCCGGCGGCCCCAACACCTCTCGCAAGGGGTTCATGCCTGGCCTGCGCGGCCTCCTTCGGCGTGCGTGCCCGATGACGTCGAGGCGGCGCACGCCGCAGCCCGAACACCGCGGCACCACCGCCCCTCGCCCGGACGTGGCGCCTACTCGAGGCTCACATTGGCCTTCCTGACCAAGGCCGCATAGCGCGCCGCTTCGCTCTGGAAGAACCTGGCGGCCGCCTCCGGCGTTCCCGGATTGATCGTATTGCCTTGCTTCTTCATGGCGTCCAGGACATCCGGACTGGTGAACGCCTTCGCGAATGCGGCCTGAAGGCGCTTGACTTCGGCCGGCGCAAGCCCGGCGGGGCCCACCACCGCGAACCAGCCCTCGACGGCATAAGCCGGCAACCCTTGCTCGGCGATGGTGGGAATCTCGGGCGCGGCGGGCGAGCGCGTCGCGCCGCACAGTCCGATCGCGCGCAGGGTGCCGTTCTTCAGATGCGGCGCAACGGCATTCAGCGCCACCACGCCCATCTCGACCTGACCGGCGATCAGGTCGGTGATCATTGGCCCGGTCCCCTTATAGGGAACGTGCCGGGCCTTGACGTGCGCCTCGTCGAGGAACATTTCGGCTGCAAGCTGGAGAATGGTGCCGTTGCCCGACGATGCATAGTTGAATGCATCTGGCCTGGCCTTGAGGAGCGCAACCAGTTCCTGCACGTTCTTCGCCGGGACCCTGGCGTTGACCACCAGCACCAGCGGCGTCGAACCGATCACGCTGATGGGCGTGAAGTCCCTGATCGCGTCGAACGGCAACTTCCTGTACACGCTGGGATTGATGACGTGGTTGTTGGAGAACAGCCCCAGCGTCGTGCCGTCGGGCGAGGCCCTGGCTACGGCCGTGGCGCCGGTAATGCCGCCGGCGCCGGGCAGATTCTCGATCACCACCGGCTGGCCCAGGCTCCTGCCCAGCGCAGGCCCGGCGGCGCGTGCGATCGCGTCCACGCCGGAGCCGGCGCTGATCGGCAGGATCAGGCGCAGCGGCCGGCCCGAGCCCTGGGCCAGCGCGGTGCCGGCCGGCCAGGCGAGCGTGAGTGCCCCGGCCGAGACGGCCATGCCGAGTGCTGCCCGGCGCGAAAGGGGGAATGCCATGTCTGTCTCCGTATCGTTATCGTCCTGGTCCGCGTGGCCGTCCAGGGCCACGCGGCAAGGCGGCAATATTCAGCCCTGGGCCCGCGTGCCCAGGGCTGACAGGATTTCGTCGTTGTGCTCGCCGATGCCCGGCAGCGGCATGCGCACGCCGGGCCTGCGCCCACCCATCAGCAGCGGCAGCAGCACCACATCCGTCGTTCCGCCGTCGTCGATCTGCATCGGAACCAGGCCGCCGCTGGCTCTCAGGTGGGGATCCTCCAGCAACTGCTCCGGGCGCATGATGGGCGCGTAGGGAATGCCGGCGGCTTCGAGTTTTGGCGAGAGGGTCTCCACCCGATGCGCCTTGAGAATCGCGCCCAGCCGCTCCAGCAATGCCGGCCGTACCGCAACACGCACGGCGTTGGTCGCGAGTTCGGGATCGGCAGCCAGGTCTGGGCGCTGCAGCACGTCGCACAAGGTGTTGAACTGCTTGTCGCTGACGGCGCCGATAAACAGTTGCTCGCCGTCGGCCAGCGTGAACACGTCGTAGACGCTCCAGGCGGAGACGCGGGACGGCATCGGCGGCGGCGGCTCGCCGGTCATCGAAAACTGCTGCATATGCTGGGACGACAGGAAGACGCAATTCTCGAACAGCGCGCTCTGCACTTCCTGCCCCTTGCCGGTACGGTCGCGTTCGCGCAAGGCGGCCATCACGCCGATGGCGCCGAACATGCCGCCCATGATGTCGTTCACCGAGGTGCCCGCGCGCAGCGGGCGGCCCTTCGGGCCGGTCATGTAGGACAGCCCCCCCATCATCTGCACGACTTCGTCGAGCGCCAGGCGGTTTTCATAAGGGCCGGGAAGGAAGCCCTTGTGCGACACGTAGATCAGCCCCGGGAACCTGGCGGACAAGGTGGCATAGTCGAGCCCGCATTTCTCCATCAGCCCCGGACGGAAGTTCTCCAGCAACACATCGCACTGGCCAACCAGTTCCGCCGCCGTGGCTTGTCCCTGCGGCGAGGTGATATCGATGACAACGCTCTTCTTGTTGCGGTTGAACGAGCGAAAGAAGCCAATGCCAAGGCCGGGCAGGTTGCGGGTCTTGTCGCCGCCAGGCGGCTCGACCTTGATGACTTCAGCGCCCAGGTCCGCCAGGACCATGCCGCAGGTCGGGCCCATCACCATATGGGTGAACTCGACGACGCGAACGCCGGCGAGCGGCAAGGCGGCATGCTCGGCGTGTGCAGTTTGTTCGGTGTGTTCGGTGTGTTCGGTGTGTTCGGTGTGTTCGGTGTGTTCGGTGTGTTCGGTGTGTTCGGTGTGTTCGGTGTGTTCGGTGTGTTCGGTGTGTTCGGTGTGTTCGGTGTGTTCCGTGCTCATGGTTCGCTCTCAGGCGCTGGCGCCGGTGGTCTCGGTGGCGGTGGCCGCATCGGCAAGCGACGCAGGGAATGTCTTGGGCAGGCCGGCGCGCCACAGCGTGCCATGCAGGGTTTCATCCGTCAGCCAGCCGGCCACGCGCGCGCGCAATGCCAGCAGGCGGCCGATATCGATGCCGGTCTCGAAACCCATGCTCTCCAACAGGAAGGCCAGGTCCTCGGTAGCGACGTTGCCGCTGGCGCCGGGGGCGTGCGGGCAGCCGCCGATCCCCGCGAGGCAGGCATCGAAGCGGGTCACCCCGGCCTCCAGCGCGGCATAGACGTTGGCCAGGCCAAGCCCGCGCGTGTCGTGGAAATGGCCGCACCAGAAGCGCTCGCCGGCAATCGCCGAGGCACGTTCGAACAGGCTGCGCACCATGGCGGGGTCGGCGTAGCCCACCGTGTCCGCCAGGCTGACGCGATCGGCACCCGCATCCAGCAAGGCCTGCATCAGGCGCAGCACCTCGTCCGGATCCACATAGCCCTGGATGGTGCAGCCGAAGGCCGTGCCCACGCCGCCTTCGATCAGGGTCCGGGAGCCGGCCGCATCGCGGGCGGCACGGATCCTGGCCACTTCGGCCACCACCTCGCCGGGGGTCTTGCGCAGATTGGCCAGGCTGTGCGCGTGGCTGGCGGACAGCGGCACCAGCATCAGGTCAGCGCCGCTGGCAATGGCGTTCTCCGCGCCCCGCAGGTTCGGCACCAGCACCGAGACCAACAGTCCCGGCAGCGACCTGGCAAAGTCCACTAGTTCCGCGGTATCCGCAAGCTGCGGCAACCGCTTCGCCGGGACAAACGAGCCGACTTCGATTTCGCGCTGGCCCGCCGCATAGGCCGCCTGGATCCACTCGCGCTTGGCGGCAGTCGGCAGGATGGTGGCGATGCTCTGCAGCCCGTCGCGCAATCCAACCTCGCGGATCACGGCGCGGCGCGGCGCCAGCTCAGTGAGCCTTGTCATTTTGTCTGTGTCCCCTCGGATGCCCGTGTTTCGGCCTGGCATAGGCACGCATCGCGCTCATGGCGCTCATTGGCACTCTATGCCGTTCCAACCCAAGCCTGAAGCGGTAAAGAGGAAGCGCTAGCATTCCAGATCGGAAAGCCTGTGCAGTCGCCCCGGACCTGTTGGCGGTATTCGGCGCAGCGGACGCCGGATAGCGTCTTGCCACCCCGTCTGGGCCCACTTCAGGGATTCCGGGACCAGTAAGGAAGCGCTAAGATGGCGGCACCAAGTTTCCAGATCGGAAACCCTGACCACGCCCCTCAACGTTGAAAGATCTCGATGCGCGATCTTGACCTGACCTCACTGCGCCTGTTCGTCGCGGTTTGCGAGACACGCAATATGGCGCGTGCCGGCGAGCAGCAGCACATCGTCGCTTCGGCCATCAGCAAGCGGCTGGCGCAACTGGAAGACACCGTAGGCGCCACGCTGTTCGAGCGGCGCCGGCGCGGGGTGATCCCGACCGCGGCTGGCGAGATCCTGCTTGAGCACGCGCGCGCCATGCTGGCCGCGGCCGACCGCGTGGAGCGCGACATGGCCGACTACGGCACCGGCATCAAGGGGCAGGTCCGCCTGCTGGCCACCGTCTCGTGCATGGCCGAATCGCTGCCCGACGATATCGCGAGCTTCCTGCAGGTGCCCGAGCATCGGGATATCCGCGTCACCGTCGAGGAGAGCCTCAGCCGCGACCTCGTCCGCTCATTGCGCGAAGGATCCGCGCCGCTGGGTATCTGCTGGGATGCCGCGGATCTCGAAGGATTCCAGACCCGCCCCTACCGCGGCGATGCCCTGGCAGCCATCGTGCACCCTTCGCATCCGCTCGCGCGCCAGGCGGGCTGTTCCTTCGAGCAGACCCTTGCGTTCGACCACATCGGTCTGCCCGGGCAGACCGCGGTGCACACCATGCTGGCGCGCGCCGCGGCCATCATCGGCAAGCCGATGTCCTACCGGGTCGTGGTCTCCTCCTTCGATGCGTCCCTGCGCTGCGTGCGCGCCAATCTCGGCCTGGCGATCATGCCCCGCGAGGTGGTTGAACCGATTTCCGCCGGTCTTGGCGTACAGGCGATCCCGCTCACGGAGGTGTGGGCACAGCGCCGCTTCGCGATCTGCTTGCGCGACGAGGCGAGCCTGTCGCCGGCGGCAAGACTGCTGGTGGATTATCTGGTACGGAAGGCAGCGGCCTGACGGCCGCTCGGATTCAGCGGCGGAGCAATCCGCGCGGAATCAACCCGCCGCCCCGGCACGCTCAGGCTGTCGCCGCCGGCAGCTGCGGCCAGGGCCGTTGCGCGGGACGCATCTGCTCCCAGGCCCTCGCCATCTGCAGAACGCCAAGATCGTCGAAGCGCCGTCCGGCAATCTGCAGGCCGATCGGCAGGCCATCTGCCGCGTACCCGCAGTTGACGGACGCCGCGGGCTGCTCGGAGAAGTTGTAGACGACGGTGAAGCTTGCCTGGTGAATGGGCTCGACGCCCTCGTAAGCCACATGCGTCTGTTCCGCCCCGAACGCGGGCTGGGGAAACACAGGGGAAAGCACATAATCGAAATCGCGCGTGGCGGCCACGGTCGCCGCGCGTAGCGCCAGGCCCTGCGCCTGTGCCTTGTAGACCTGCTCGGCGGTAAAGTCCCCGCTCCTTTGCGCCGCCCACTGGATGAAGGCAGACGCCTTGGCGCGCCGTGCCTCGGGCAGCGAAGCCAGGTCCATGCGCGTGCGCATGGACCAGAAGGCGCCGACGCCCTCGAGCATGCCCGGCTCGATCCACGAGCGGATGGGTTCGACCACCGCGCCGGCCGCTTCGAATGCCCTGGCGGCCTGCGCCACCGCTTCGCGCACTGCCGGATCGACCGGGATGCCGCAGTCGAGTTCGAGCCACAGGCCAATGCGCAGGCCCTTGAGGCTGCGCTCCAGCCGGCTCCACCCGATGGGCTGGTAGGGCAGGCTCATATGGTCGCGCGCGTCAGGCAGGGACAGCACGTTCATCATCAGCGCGGCATCCGCCACGGTACGCGTCATGGGGCCGGCAGCGCGCCCCGTATAAGGCGGATCGATCGGAATACGGCCAAGACTGGGCTTGAAACCGAAGATGCCGCAGAAATTGGCCGGCCCGCGCACCGAACCGCCGATGTCCGTGCCGACATGCAGCGGGCCATAGCCGGCCGCCGCCGCCGCCGCCGCGCCCGAGCTGGAGCCGCCCGGATTGCGCCCGAGGTTCCATGGATTGCGCGTCAGCGGGTGAAAACTGGACATGGCGGCGCCAAGCATGCCGAGGTCCGGCATCGTGGTCTTGCAGACGAACACGGCGCCGGCTTCGCGCAGGCGCGCAGCCGGGGGAGCATCCTTCGCAGCCGGAATCAGCTCGGTCGCGGCGCAGCCCAGCGGCGTCGGCACGCCTTGCGTGGCAAGGTTTTCCTTGATGGTCACCGGCACGCCGTCGAGCGCCCCCTGCGGCGCGCCGCGCAGCCATCGCGCCTCGGACTCGCGCGCCATCGCCAGCGCGCGCTCCGCGTCGAGCGCGTAGGTCGCATGGATATGCGGCTCCCATGCATCGATGCGGGCCAGCACGGCTTGCGTCACCTCCACCGGCGATAACGCCTTGCTGGCGTAGAGGTCAAGCAGCGTCGTGGCGCTCAGTTCATTAAGGGCAGTTGTCATGGTGTCATCCCTGGGTGAAGGTGCGTCAGCCGGCACCGGATTGGCAGCCCCGGCCGGATAGCGCATGGGTGGCTATCCAGGGGCATGAAGAAACTAGGCAGCCCGCTTCCGCCCGACCCTGCCCGGCTCGCCGGCGGCGCCCTGCGCGCGGCGCTCGAGCGTCTCCGTCAGCTTGTCGATGCAGCGGTTGAAGGTCTTGAGCTCGGCTTCGGTCAGCGTGGCAAGCAGTGCTTTCTCGAGCGTGTTGCCACGCTCGTAGGTCCGCTTCACCATGCGCTCGCCTTCGGCGCTAAGGAAGAGATTGATCTGCCGGGCGTCGAGTTCGCCGATCTGCCGGCACAGGAGCCCTTGCCGCACCAGCGCGCTGACGAGCTTCGACACCTGCGTCTTCTCGAGCAAGGAGAGTTCGATGAGCCGGCTCAGGGTCAGCCCCGGCTCCAGCGCAACCAGCCGCAGCACGCGCAGATCACGCACCGTGACGCCAAACTCGTCTTCGTAGTATTTCGAACCCGCCGCTTTGCTCAGCTCGCTCAGCCGATCGAGTCGGAACGACAGGTATTCGAGGATGGGGTGATCGGAGGCGGACATGGCGGGCTTCGAGAATTTAGTCGATATCGACAATAAATTCTCTTAGCAATAGTTGATCGTTGCAACTAAGTACAAACACCTAGCCCGAGATGGGCCGGAGGATGCCGGGGATGCCTCAGCCCTTTGCCGGCCGCTCCACCCCGCCTATTCCACCCGATCCGCCGCCTGCCACAAGCCGGCATCCCCCCGTGCAGCGTTCCATGCTTCGAACCGGCTTCGCCAATCTTCAAACGGCTGGGTCAACGGCCGGCGGGGATCATCGCTCAGCGAATAGGCCATGCCTTCGATCAGCCACTTCGGCTTGCGCAACAGGGCAATGTTCCCGAGTTCCTCCGCTTGCCGGAAATGAATCAGCTCGTGGACAACGAAATAGGGCTTCCAGCCCCGGGGCGCAATGGCGACACCCCAGTCGGCCACGGCGGCCGCGGCCCTGTTGCCCAGGCCAAAATCCTCGCGGCATGCGTTCGTCGCGCAGAAGACAACGCTTGGCGGCTTGTGGAAAGGGCCAACCTTGCGAGAGGTGGCATCGACCGCCGCCGAGTAGAGGGTACGCGCCTGCTCGAGGCGGCTCATGTCATCGATGCAGATCCCGCTGTCGACACAGTGCACGCCCGGCACGAACTGAGGCGCCGCCGCCCGCAATGGCTTGACGAACGCCAATATCGACGCTGGCACGAAGACCGCCGCCGCCAGCACGCCCAGCACCATATTCCGCCTCTTCATCCTTCTCTCCTCTGCCGTTCAGGAATGCGCGTGGGAACAAAGCCCGGCATGATAGCGGATGGGTCCCTGTAGATTCTCCCTGGCGAGAGCCGGCGATACGCAATGCGCCGGAAACCGGTGAATAAAAAAGCCGGAGCAAGCTGCGTTGCGGCAGCGTCGCTTCCGGCCGGTGGCGGCAACGCTTCGCATGAAGGCTGCCGGCTCTCGGTTGTAGCCTGCTACGGCGATGTTCGCCGATCCTCGTCGTGGATCGTCACGCCAGGCTGATCCAGGTCGTCTTCAGGTCCGTGTACTTGTCCAGCGCGTGCAAGGACTTGTCCCGTCCCGAACCGGACTGCTTGACGCCGCCAAACGGCACCGTCACGTCGCTGTCCATATAGCAGTTGACCCATACCAGCCCCGCCTGCAGCTTGCGCGAAACGCGATGCGCGCGCGCCAGGCTGGCGGTCCACAGCCCCGAACCCAGGCCATAGGGCGAATCGTTGGCCATGCGGATGGCCTCGTCTTCCGTCTCGAAGCGGGTCACCGCCAGCACCGGGCCGAAGATTTCCTCGCGCACGATGGTAAGCGACTGCGTCGGGCACTCGAAGATGGTCGGCTGCATATAGAAGCCGCCGCTGTCCGCGTGCGCGCGCCTGCCGCCCGCGCGCAGGCGGGCGCCTTCGTCCTCGCCGCTTTTCACGTAGGACATCACGCGCTGCAGCTGCGCGCCGTCGACGATGGCGCCCATGGCGGTGGCGGGGTCCAGCGGGTCGCCCGGCTGCATCCGTGCGGCATGCGCTTCCAGCTTCTCCATGAACGCGTCATAGATGCCGCTCTGCACGTAGAGCCGCGAGCCGGCAATGCAGATCTCGCCCTGGTTGCTGAAGATGCCGATGGCCGCCGCCTGCGCGGCACGGTCCAGGTCGGGGCAATCGTCGAAGACGATATGCGGCGACTTGCCGCCGCACTCCAGCCAGACCCGCTTGAGGTTGGACTGGCCGGAATACTCCATGAACCGCTTGCCGGTCGCGGTGGACCCGGTAAAGGCAATGCAGTCCACGTCCGGATGGCGGCCCAGCGCCTGCCCGGCGGCAGCGCCCAGGCCCGGCACCACGTTGAGGACGCCCGCCGGAATGCCGGCCTGCTCGGCAAGTTCCGCCAGCCGCAGCGCGGTGAGCGGCGCTTGCTCGGCAGGCTTCAGCACCACGCTGTTGCCCGCCGCCAGCGCCGGCGCCACCTTCCAGCTGGCCATCAGCAGCGGATAGTTCCAGGGCACCACCGCGGCCACCACGCCCAGCGGCTCGCGCGTGATCGTTGCCAGCACACCGGGGCCGGTCGGCGCGATCTCGTCATAGATCTTGTCGATGGCTTCGCCGTACCAGGCGTAGGTGCGGCCGGCCTCGGGAATGTCGTATTGCAGCGTTTCGGCGATCGGCTTGCCCATGTCGAGCGTTTCCAGCAGCGCCAGTTCCTCGCGGTGCGCGTCGATCAGTTGCGACAGCCTGACCAGCACGGCCTTGCGGGCGCTGCGCGGCATTTCCGACCAGACGCCCGACTGGAACGCCTTGCGCGCCGCGGCCACGGCACGGTCGACGTCGGCGGCGCCGCAAGCCGCCACGCTCGCCAGCACCTTACCCGTTGCCGGGTTGACGGTCTCGAAGGTGGCGCCGTCGGCGGCGTCGGTCCAGCGGCCATCGATATATGCCTGCGCACGAACCGGCACGACTTCCGCCTGCCTGCGCCAGTAGGCGAGATCTCGTAAATCGCTCATCGTAGTTTCCTGGTTTTCATTGTGTCCGGCACGCTCAGGCGTTGGCCTGCGCAACCATGGCGCCCAGCAGCACGTTGGCACCAGCCTCGAGGTGCTCCGGTTTGGCGTCTTCGATCTCGTTGTGGCTGATGCCGTCCTTGCACGGCACGAAGATCATCGCGGTCCGTGCGATGCCCGCGATATAGACGGCATCATGGCCCGCGCCGGTCACGATGTCCTGGTGCGTATAGCCGCGCGCCATGGCTTCCTCGCGCACGTGGCGGATCAGTTCGGGCGCAAACGGCGTCGGCGCGAAGTACTGCACATCCTCCACGACGACATCCAGCGCCGTGCCGGTGGTCGTGCCGCCGGCCAGCGCCGCGCAGGCGGCGTGCAGGCGCGCGTCCATTTCCGCCAACCGCTCCGGATCCAGGTGGCGCAGGTCGACCGTGAACTTGACCGCCCCCGGGATGACATTGCGCGACGACGGATGCACATTGACCACCCCCACGGTGCCGCGTCCGTGCGGCGCGAAGTCATGGGCGATCCGGATGACTTCCTGCATCAGGAAGGTGGCGCCGTAGAGGGCATCCTTGCGCAGCGGCATCGGCGTAGGGCCGGCATGCGCCTCCATGCCCGTCACGGTGACGTCATACCAGCGCAGGCCGAGCGACCCGGTCACCACGCCGATCACGTTGTCCTGCGCTTCGAGCACCGGCCCCTGTTCGATATGGGCCTCGAAGTACGCGCCGATCCCGCGGCCGACCTCGGCATCGCCGGCATAGCCGATGGCCGCCAGTTCATCCGCCACGCGCTTGCCCTCGGTGTCGGTGGCGGACAGCGCAGTCTCCAGCGGGAAGACCCCGGCAAACACGCCGGAACCCATCATCACCGGGACGAAGCGCGAGCCTTCTTCATTGGTCCAGATCGCCACTTCCAGCGGCGCTTCGGTGGTAACGCCGTGGTCATTGAGGGTACGCATGACCTCGAGCCCCGCCAGCACGCCATAGCAGCCGTCGAACTTGCCGCCGGTGGGCTGCGTGTCGATATGGCTGCCGGTCATGACCGGCGCGAGCGCGTCGTTGCGCCCTGCCCTGCGGCCAAAGATGTTACCGACCTTGTCGACGGTCACGCTCAGCCCGGCTTCCCGCATCCAGCCGGTGACCAGGTCGCGGCCCTGGCCATCCAGCGCGGTCAGCGCCAGGCGCGCGTTGCCGCCCTTGGGCGTGGCGCCGATCGCCGCGAGATCCATCAACGATTGCCACAGCCGGTCGCCATTGATTGCCAGCGTATTCATCTCTAATCTCCTTGCGCATGCGGAACCGGCGCAGCGGTTGCGCCGTGTGGTGACTTTGCCCCGGCTTGCCGGGCGAATGCTTCGGAACGGATCTGCGACAGGGTCATGCCCGGCGCGATGCCGTCGGCGTCGTAGCGCAGCTCCAGCAAGGCCGGCAGTTGCCGGCTGTCGGCGAACGCAAGCGCCCGCGCAAACGCGGGGCCGAATTCGGCATCGCTGGAAACGACTTCGCCGTAGCCGCGATAGGCGCGGATCAACTCGCTGAATTCCGGATTGTCGAAGCCGAGGGCAACGGTGCGGCCGGGGAACTCGCGCTCCTGGTGCGCGCGGATGGTGCCCCAGATGCCGTTGTTGAATACCAGCACGACGATGCCGGCCCGGTACTGCATGGCCACGCCAAGCTCTTGCAGGTTCATCTGGAAGCAGCCGTCGCCCGCATAGCAGATCACGGTGCGCCCGGGATTCTCCAGCTTGGCGGCAATCGCCGCGGGCAGGCCGTAGCCCATCGACCCGACGGTGGGCGCCAGGCTGGTGCCGACGCCCTTGAAGCGGTAGTAGGCATGCGGGTACAGCGCGTAGTTGCCGGCACCCACGGTGATGCAGGTGTCCTCGGGCACGTTGTCGCGGACGTGGCACGCGGCCACATTCAGGTTCAGCGCGCCCGGCGCTGCCTTGGGCTCCTGCTCGGACAGGTACGCCTGGTGGGCTTCGTGGCCGGCGTTGCGCGCGCCCCGGGAGCCGGAGGGCGAAAGCGTGCTGACGGCGGCGGCGAACGAAACGACATCGGCGGCGATGGGCAGCGTCGGGTGGAACACGCGGCCAAGCTCGTTCGCATCGGGGTACACGTGGACCAGGCGCTGCCTGGGCAGCGGGCTTTCCACGACCGTGTAGCCCTCGCTGGTTGCCTCGCCCATGCGCGTACCGACCGCGATCAGCAGGTCGCTCTCCTGCACGCGCCTGCGCAGGGAGTCCGGCATGGCCCAGCCCACATGGCCGGCAAAATTGGGATGATGGTTGTCGAAGCACTCCAGGCGGCGCCAGGCCACCCCGACCGGCAGCGCGAAGCGCTCGGCGAAGCCTTCCATCTGCCGGGTGGCTTCCGGCGTCCAGCCGGAGCCGCCGATCAGCAGGAACGGACGCTCGGCGCCCTCGATCAACTGGGCCAGCGCATCCATGGCGCCCGGCGTCGGCGCGCTGTACGCGCGGCGGTAGCGCGGCACGTCGGCCACCCTGGCCTTGCCCCACAGCGTGTCCTCGGGCAGCGCCAGCACGACCGGGCCGGGCCGGCCGCTGGCGGCCACCGCGAACGCGCGCGCGATGAACTCGGGGATGCGCTCGGTGCGATCGATCTGCGCCACCCATTTGGTCATCTCGCCGAACATGCGGCGGTAGTCGACCTCCTGGAATGCTTCGCGCTCGTAGAAGTCGTTGCCGACCTGGCCGACGAACAGGATCATGGGCGTGGAATCCTGGTACGCGGTATGCACGGCGATGCTGGCGTTGGTCGCACCTGGGCCGCGCGTGACGAAGCAGATGCCGGGCTCGCCGGTCAGCTTGCCCTGCGCTTCGGCCATATAGCCGGCGCCGCTCTCCTGCCGGCATACGATGGGCTGGATCTTGTCCTGGTGATCGTACAGCGCATCGATGCAAGGCAGGTAGCTCTCGCCGGGCACCAGGAAGACGCGCTTCACGCCCTGGATAATCAGTTGGTCGATCAGGATCTGACCGCCGTTGCGCTCTGGCGGCGCGGGCAATGCGCGGGGCGATTGATTGCTCATGTCGTGGGTTCCGTTGCTTGATTCGTTTGCTGGCCAGGCCGCCGCGATGATCGCGGCAGCCTGGCGGCGGATGGGGTTGTCTGCAGGCGATTCTCTATGTCGCGATCCGGCTACCGAAGCAATGCGCCTGCCAGGATGCCGAGGCCCTCGTCCATCACCGCGTCGGAGATGGTCAGCGGGAACAGGAAACGAATGACGTTGCCGTACACGCCGCAGGAAAGCAGCAGCAAACCCTTCTCCAGGGCACGGGATTGCACTTGTTTCGTAAAGTCCGGGTCGGGACTGCCGTCGGCCTTGCGGAACTCCACGGCAATCATCGCGCCCACGCCGCGCACTTCGCCGATCTCCGGCACGCGCGACCTCAATCCATCGAGCTTGTCCTGCAGCCGGCGGCCGAGCGCGGCGCCGCGCTCGATCAGCTTTTCGCTTTCCAGCACATCCAGGACAGCCAGCGCGCTGGCCACAGCCAGCGGGTTGCCGGCATAGGTACCGCCCAGACCGCCGGGGGCCGGGGCGTCCATGACCTCGGCGCGCCCGCAAACCGCCGATAGCGGCATGCCCCCGGCCAGGCTCTTGGCCATGGTGGTCAGGTCGGGCACCACGTCATAGTGCTCCATGGCGAACAGCTTGCCGGTGCGGCCGAAGCCGGTCTGCACCTCGTCGGCGATCAGCAGGATGCCGTGCTCGTCGCAGATGGCGCGCAGGGCGCGCACGAACTCCGCGGGCGCCACGTTGAAACCGCCCTCGCCCTGCACCGGCTCGAAGATGATGGCGGCAACGCGCTTCGGATCGATCTCCGTCTTGAACAACTGCTGCAGCGCGTCGATCGAATCCTGCACGCTCACGCCATGCAGGCCGTACGGATACGGCGCGTGGAACACGTCGGAGGGGAACGGCCCGAACCCGACCTTGTATGGCACGACCTTGCCGGTCAGTGCCATGCCCATCATGGTGCGGCCATGGAAGCCGCCGGCGAAGGCGATCACGCCGGGGCGGCCGGTCGCGGCACGGGCGATCTTGACGGCGTTCTCGACGGCCTCGGCGCCAGTGGTGAAGAAGGCCGTCTTCTTGGCGAACGCGCCCGGCGCGCGGACATTGATCTTCTCGGCCAGCTCGATATAGCTGGCGTAGGGGACGATCTGGTAGGCGGTATGGGTAAAGCGCGCCATCTGTTCCTGCATGGCCTGCACCAGGCGCGGATGGCGGTGACCGGTATTGAGCACGGCAATGCCAGCGGCGAAGTCGATATAGCGGTTGCCTTCGACATCCCACAACTCCGCGTTCTCGGCGCGCTCGGCATAGAAGTTGCACATCACGCCAACGCCACGGGGGGTGGCGGCATCTTTGCGGCGTACCAGGTCTGCGTTCTTCATGTCTTGCTCCATTGAATCCGGGTTGTGGTTGTCTGTCGGGGTCTTGGCCCCTTGCTGCCGTGTCGTGCCGTAGCCGGATGGCCAGCGTGTTCACGGCCCGCCCGGCATCGCCATGGCTTTGCTCGGCCCCCAGGCCGGCTCGCATCGGCTCGCCGTCCGGGAAGGCGCACCTCACTCAAAGCGCCCTTACATTGGCTTTTCCTGCCATGATGCTGACCAAACAACTGGTGGCCGGACCAATTCTATGGGTTTTGCCGAAAAACTGCCAAATATTTTTGCTTATTTGACTGGTGGTCAGTCCAATTTTGGCGACATCCTCCACGTTCCCTCTCAAATCCGCGCCCCGAAGCGCTGCCAACGGCACCGCGTAGCCGCATGGAATCGGCCGGACCATCCGTCCCATATCCCATCCAAATGACGAAACGCCCGGCCAGGCCCTTGAATTGCGACGGGGTTTTGCTGTATTGATCTGACCACCAGTCAATTTGCAGCAGCCTCCATCCCATGTCGTCACTTCAAGCAGTATCGGCGCAACGCCTCTACCGGCTGATCGCGGACCAGATCGCCAACAAGATCCGCGCCGGCGAATTTGCGCCGGGCGAGCGCCTGCCGGCCGAACGCGAGCTCGCCGAGCAGCTCAACGTGGCGCGCTCGACGCTGCGCGAAGCCCTGATCGCCCTTGAGATCGGCGGCTACATAGAAGTGCGCGTCGGCAGCGGCGTGTTCGTGGTGGAGCCCAGGGAAAACGGCCGCGCCGACGAGAGCGAGCCAGAAGCCCCCGCCGACAGCACCCTTGCCGCCGCGCTCGAAGCCAGCCCCTTTGAACTGCTGGAGACAAGAACGCTCTTCGAGCCGGAATGCGCTGCCCTGGCGGCACGGCACGGCACGCCGGAGCAGATCGGCGCCATCGAGGAAGCGCACCGGCGGATGAAGCCGGATCATTCGCCCCAGGCTGGCGATTTCTCCAGCGACCGCGCGCTCCATGAGGCCATCGCCGCCGCCTGCGGCAATGCCGCCCTGGCGTCGGTGGTCACCCATGTATGGGATCTGTGCGAGGCCAGCCCGCTGTACAAGCGCCTGGACAAGCACTTCGTCGATGCGTCGGCCTGGCGCTCCGCGGTGGGCGAGCACGACCGCATCGTTGCCGCCATCGTGGCCCGGGATCCCATCCGGGCGCGCCACGCCATGGCTTTCCACCTGCTGGCCATCGTGGCGCGGCTGTCCGAAGACATCTCCCAGTAGCCAGGAAACCAGGCACACTGGCCCGCGCTGCCTGCGGCGCCAGGCCTGCCGCGTCGTCAACGTGCGCAGCCCGGCCATTCATGGCGCGCGGGATCGCCCGCGCGATTCGCGGCCATCGCCATCCATGGCCCCGCCGCGCACCATCCAGGTGCAGGAACGGCGGCACTCCAACCGCCACAGCCACGCACATCCGCACCGCTCCGGCGCATTGCCCCGCGCAAGACGTGCCGATATATTCCCTTTTCGATGGCATGAGGTTTGCTCAAGGCATTGTGGTGCGCCAAATGTTGCCATATTTGGCCGGACCACCCATCCATCAGACCTAGAATAACTACCAATTTCCTTTAGAATTCGCATCTCGTACCATTTATTGGCCGGACCACCCGAACTCTGATTTGCAAACTGGCCGCCACGATGGCCTGACCGCCCCTGTTTTAACCCCCGATCCGGTATCCGGATCGCGCCCTGGAAAGCCCATGAATCCCGATCACACCCCCGCCAATACGCCGGAAACAGGCCAGCCGCCCCGCAGCATGCGGAAGATTGCCGCCGCCAGTGTCATCGGCACTACGGTTGAGTGGTATGACCTGTTTATCTTCGCCACGGCTTCGGCCCTGGTGTTCAACAAGGTGTTCTTCCCGTCCTTCGATCCCCTGACCGGGACCCTGCTAGCCTTCGGCACCTTTGCCTCCGCCTATCTCGCCCGCATGGTCGGCGCCGCGCTGTTCGGCCACTTCGGCGACAAGGTCGGCCGCAAATCCATGCTGCTGGTGTCGCTCATCATGATGGGCTCGGCCACCTTCGCCATCGGCCTGCTGCCGAACTATGCGTCGATCGGCATCTGGGCTCCTATCCTGCTGCTGACCCTGCGCGTCATTCAGGGCCTCGCGCTTGGCGGGGAATGGGGCGGCGCTGTGCTGATGGCGGTGGAACACGCGCCGGCCAACCGGCGCGGCCTCTATGGATCGTGGGTGCAGATCGGCGTTCCCGCCGGCACGTTGATCGCCAACCTGGCGTTCCTGTTCAGCAATGCGGTGATGTCCAATGAAGCGCTGCTGTCCTGGGGCTGGCGCATCCCTTTCCTGGCCAGCGTCCTGCTGGTCGGCGTGGGCATGTACATCCGCCTGAATACGTCGGAAACGCCGTCGTTCAGCAAGGTCAAGGCCACCGCCGCGCAGGTGAAGATTCCCCTGGCGGAGGTGCTGACGAAATCGTGGAAGCAGGTGCTGCTGGGCGGCATCGCAACGATGTCCACCGGTACCGCCTTCAACCTGATCGTGGCGTTCGGCCTGACCTACGGCACCCAGACGCTCGGCTTCTCGCGCAACCAGATGCTGACGATCGCGCTGATTTCCTGCGCGCTGTGCATCGTGCTGCTGCCGCTGTTCGGCCTGCTGTCGGACAAGGTTGGCCGCAAGCCCGTCATCGTCGGCGGCATCATCGCCGAGGCACTGCTCGCCTTCCCGCTGTTCTGGCTGCTGGACACCAGGATGTTTGCCTTCGCCCTGCTCGGCTACCTGCTGATGATGAGCGCTTTTGCCGCGAACTACGGCCCCATTGCCACCTTCCTGGCCGAGCTGTTCGGCACCAAGGTGCGCTACTCAGGCCTGTCGATCAGCTACATGCTCTCCGGGCTGCTGGGCAGCGCCGCCACGCCGATCATCACCACCGCGCTGCTGTCCGCCACCGGCCGCGGCTCCTCGGTGGCCTGGTACATGATCGGCTCGGCGCTGCTTTCCGCCATTGCCCTGCTGCTGCTGGCCGAAACGCTGCGCAAGGATGCCAGCTCGGCAAGCTCCGCGGGAGACGCCAGGACTTCGCTGTCCTGAGCCGCCGGGACGACTTCGCCATTACGCAAAACCGATCATGCAAAACCATATCGACGCCGCCCTGCTGAGCCGGCTTGAACGCGTGAGTTTCCCCACGCTGGGGCACTTCCTCGAAGACGGCTTTGCCAGCCACGTGATTCGCGCGCTCGTTCCCAACGTGAAGGTCGTGGGCCGGGCCGTCACCTTGCGGCTGGCCACGCCCAACGCCATTGCCGTAAACCGGGCGCTGGCCCGCCTCGCGGCCGGCGACGTGCTGGTGATCGATGCCTGCGGCGACCACGCCCATGCGCCCGTCGGCGCGGTCACCGCCACCGCGGCCTTGTGCGCGGGCGCCAGGGGGATCGTGGTCGACGGCGTGGTGACGGATATCCTGGAACTGCGCACCATGGGCATGCCCGTTTTCGCGCGGGGCACCAGCGTGCTCACCACCAAGCGGATCGACGAAGGCGGCAGCGCCATCGGCGTGCCGGTAGTCTGCGGTGGCGTCACTGTCAACGCGGGCGACATCGTGCTGGCGGACGATAACGGCGTGCTGTTCCTGGCGCCGGAGATCGCCGCCGGCATCGTCGGCCAGGCGCTCGCATCCGATGAGGCCGAGCCAGCGATCCTGGCCCGGCTGCAAGCAGGCGAACCCGCCGCCACGGTGCTGTTCCAGGGCCATTGAGGCCCGCCGCTGCCTTGCGCCCCCTATGGAGAAAAAGAAAACGCCATGAGCGCTCACCCCCGAACCATGACAAGACGTCCGGCGGAACTCAGGCGCAGCTGGCTGTTCGTGCCCGGGCTGGACCCGGTACGGCAGCAGGCCGCGCTGGAAAGCGGCCCCGATGTGCTGGTCGCCGACCTGGAAGAATTCACCTGCCCCGCGGACCGTCCGGCGGCACGCGCGCGGATAGTCGCCCTGATGGCGCAATGCCGGGCACGCGGCATCGTCGGCGCCGTGCGCATCAACAAGCTGGATGGCGACGGGCTGGACGACCTGCGCGGTGTGCTGCCGGGCGGCCCCGCGGCCGTCTTCCTGCCGCATACCGAGACGGCTGCACAGATCCAGGTGCTGGACCAGGAAATCACCGCGCTGGAACGCGAACTCGGCCTGCTCCACGGGCAGACGGAAATCGTGCCCACGCTGGAGTCCGCGCGCGGCGTGGTCGCCGCCGTGTCCATCCTGTCAGCCAGCACGCGCGTCAGCGCCTGCCTGCTGGCCGCCGAGGACCTGAGCGCCGACCTCGATGCCGTGCGCGGGCCGGACGGCATCGAGCTGCAGCACCTGCGCGCGCGCTTCCTGGTCGATTGCGTGGCGGTGGGCTGCGTGCCGATCGACTGCCCCTGCAACTACCAGGATCCGGCGGTGCTGGCCGCGGATCTCGCCTGGGCGCGCCGGATCGGGCTGAAGGCGAAATGCACGGTATTCCCGCCGCAGGTGGTTGACATCCACGCCGCGCTGACCCCTTCCGCACAGCAAGTGGTGCGGGCGCAAGACATCGTCCGCGGCTACGAAGCCGCTCGCGACGGGAAACCCACGGCTGGCCCGCGCATCGATCCGCCGGACTACAACACCGCGCGCCGCCTGCTGTCGCGCCATGCGAAGTTCGCGCAGTGGGCGCTGGGCGGCAGCGGCAAGGCACACGGCTAAGGCCCCCTTGGGAACGGGTAGGCCAGCGCCAACCCGGTCTCCCGCTAGCTCCCGGACTTGAAAGCGGCCTCCGGCCGCCGTGGCTCGTACTCCAGTTGCGCACCACTGGCCACGGCCGCGGGCCGCGCCAATGCCAGCGCAAGCGCCGCCGCGAGAGGCGGTATCGACATCCGGAACGCCATCACCGCTTCGCCTCGCCGGGCTCGCTCTTGCCCTGGCGCCTGGCGCGGGCGTGCAGCCGGCGCAGGATGCCGTCGAAGCTTTCCAGTTGCCGGTTGATCTCCGCCTGGCCGTTCTCCACCAGGAATGCGCGAAATGCCAGTGCGACGCGCGGCAGGCGCACGGCGGGCAGGTTCAGCACATACCAGTCGCGCTCGATCGGATTGCTCTGCAACGGCAGCAAGCCGATCAGTCCCGCCTGGAACTCCAGCGTGCAGGCGTGCAGCGACAGGAACGCCACGCCAAGGCCGGCGGACACCATCCGCTTGATGGCGGCGTTGCTGGAGAGTTCGGAACCCAGCGGCAGCCGCAGTCCGGCCTCCTTGAACAGGCGCTCCACCGTATTGCGGGTGCCCGAGCCGCGCTCGCGCACCATCAGGTTCTCGTGCATCAGGTCTTGCAGCGTGACATGGCGGCGCGCCATCAGCGGGTGGTCCGGCGCCGCGATGAACGCCATCGGGTGCTTGGCGAACGGCGTCGCGTGAGTGCGGATATCCGAGGGCGGCCGGCCGATGATGGCAAGGTCGATCTCGTGCATGGCAAGCATCCGCACGATCTCCTCGCGGTTGCCCACGTGGAGCTTGATCTTCACATCCGGCCGGTCCTCGGTAAAGGCCACCAGCATCGACGGCAGCAGATACTCCGCCGTGGTGATGGCGCCCACGCGCAGCGTGCCCGCCAGGCTGCCCTTGAGCGCCGTGACTTCCTCGGTGGCATCGCGCCACAGGCGCAGGATCTGCCCGGCGTAGTCCGCCATCACCTCCCCGGCGGGCGTGAGCTGCAGCCCCCTGCCAGCGCGCTGCACCAGCGGGGTGCCGGTTGCCTCCTCCAGCAGCTTGAGCTGCAGCGACACCGTCGGCTGGGTGAGATGCAACTCCTCCGCGGCACGGGACACGCCGCCCAGGCGGGCGATCGCATCGATGGCGTTCAGCTGCCGGAAAGTGGTGGTGCGATTCATAGTAGAAAACCTATCGGTCGGTTTTATAAACCAATTTTTCAATATGAGGGGGCTACCTTATAGTGACCTCACCCGAAACGCAATGCTGTGAGCGTATCGCAACGCAGTGCACATGGAGATGGAGAATGTCGCTTGAATTGCTGGTGCTAACCGTAGACGAAGTGCTTGTCAGGACCGACGAGCTGCACAGGGCCGCCATCAACGTGGCGCTGCGGGAATGCTACGACGATGCGGGTTGGACCAGCGAAGCCCATGCGATGTGGAAACGGGCCGGCGACTCCCGCCAGATGCTGCGGGCGTGGCTGCACGCACGGCACGGGCGCGTCCCGCCGGCACAGGATGACGCCTTGTACCGTGCTTACCAGAAAGCCTTTGTCGAGCGTTGCGCCCGGCAGGCTATCGGCATCCGTTGGCAGGCCTTGCGACTCATGGACGGTGCCGAGCAGGGCGGCGCGCGGCTCGCACTGGTCGCCCCGATGTCATCGCGCATGCTCTGCGCATTGCTCGATGGCGCGCTCGGGGCGGACTGGGTGGATCGCTTCTCCGTGGTAGCCACCGCCGACGCCTTGTCGGCCCAGGAGACCGAGGCTGATCTCTACCGGCTCGTCCTGCGTACCGCCGACGTGCCGGCGCACCGCGCCTTGCTGGCCGCCGCGACGGAATACGGCCTGCGCGCCGCGCAGGGCATCGGCATGCATGCGGTGAACGTGTTGCCGGAGGGCAGCGAGGCGCCACGCCTGGCCGCTGGCCTGGCGACGCTTTCCAGCGCGCCGCAGGCGATCTGGCCCGAGTTCCACGCCCTCGAGTCATTGGTGCCCACGCAGCCTCCTCGCGCGACTGATGCCTCCGATGGAAGCCGCGCCACGGCCGAGCCGCTGGCGAATTGATTCGCCCGCCACCACGGCAAGCACGAACCGGATACCCATTGCGGAGATGCCCATGAAAACCATCGTTATCGTCGGCGGCGGCGCCGCCGGGCTACAGGTCGCCACGCGCCTGGGCAAGCGGCTCGGCAAGCGCGGCCTCGCTGAAATCGTCCTGGTCGACCGCAGCCCGACCCACCTGTGGAAGCCCCTGCTGCATGAAGTGGCCGCGGGCAGGCTCGAACCCGTCGTCCACCACACCTCGTTCGCCCTGCAGGCAGAGCGCCACCACTTCCGCTTCGTGCAAGGCGAACTGCATGCAGTGGATCGCGCCAGCCGGACCATCGCCGTGGCGACCGCCGGCGCGGGATACGGCCAGGGCGAACAGGTCCGGTCCATTGCCTACGACAAGCTGGTGCTCGCCGTTGGCGGCGTCACGCAATACTTCGGCGTGCCCGGCGCGCGCGAGCACGCCCTGACGCTGGACAGCGTCAGCAGCGCGGAAGAAGTGCGGGACCGGGTGCACGCGGTCCTGCGCCGCAAGACCGCGCTGCCAGGCGCCCCGGCACGGGCCGCCGCGGGTAAAGTCCGCGTCGCCATCGTCGGGGCGGGCGCGACCGGCGTACAGCTTGCGGCCCAGTTGCGCCGAACCTCGCACGTATTGAACCGCTACGGCATCCACGGGCTCGACCCCGTGACGGACGTGGACATTTGCCTGATCGAAGCCTCGCCCGCCGTGCTCCCCGGCATGGGCAACCGGATCGCAGCACGCGTGAGCGAGCAGCTCGCGCGGTTGAACATCCGCGTCCAGTGCAGCGCGCGGGTGACATCGGTCAGCGCAAGCGGCCTGACGTTTGCCGGCCAGCCGCCCATGCAGGCCGATGTGGTTGTGTGGGCGGCCGGCATTGCGGCGCCGGACATGCTGAGCACCTTCCAGCTTCCGGTGAACGCCAAAGGACAGATCCGCGTGCTGCCCACGCTGCAGAGTGTCGGCGACGAGCATATCTACGCCATCGGCGACTGCGCCAGCTGCCGGCCGCATGACCTCGACGCCGAACTCCCGACCCGTGCGCAGGTTGCCTGCCAGCAGGCGCTGTACCTGGCCGAAGCCCTGCCGCAGCAACTCGCGGGCCAGCAGCCGGAGGGCTTCAGGTATCGCGACTATGGTTCGCTGGTGTCCCTGGCGGGAAGCAGCGCCATCGCCAAACTGGCCGCGCCCGGCAAAGCGGAGGGCTGGCATATCGAAGGGACGCTTGCCGCCCTGCTCCACCATGCGGTCTATCGCCGGCACGTGCTCGCCATCCACGGCTGGGGACGGGCGATGGGGATGACGCTGGCGCAGGGGCTGGAGCGTTTGCTGGCGGCGGGGACGCGGCTGCATTGATGCCGTGGACGCCAGGTCTGGCGGCATGCTTGCCGGCAGACCTGGCGCTTGCCATGGTTTGCTCCGCTCTCCCGCTTGCGGGAGGGGGCGGCCGGGTCAAATACCGCTGCGTGCTGGATAACAGCATTGGCTTCGCTTGTTTGTTCGCCTGCCCGCCAGGCGCCAAACCCGGCGGATTCCCTGGAGAGGCATTGTTCGCCTGATGGAGTGAGGGTGCGGGATGCTGATTCGGGTTCCACCCCAGCCTTTGGGGTGAAACCGGGACGCCGCGCAACGTGACGGGGTGCCGGCCTCGTTACATGCCTCTCGCGCGGCAGCCACACCCCTTATAAATAGTAACGATTATCATTTATAATTCGTGGCCATTCCACCCCCTTTCCTTGCGCCAGGTGCCCCCCGAACCCGACAGCCACAACCTGCTCGCCACCCTGGTCCGGCATTACGAGGACCTGGTCGAGCATGTGCGCCGCCGCTTTGCTGCCCGGGGCTTTGCACGCGATGTGGTGCATGACCTGTGCGTGCAGCTGCTCGAGCGGCCGCCCCGCGCCACGGCACGGCAACCGCTGGCCTTTCTCAGGCGTGCTTCGCTCTACCGTGCCATAGACCGGCACCGCGCGGAGGCCGCGCACGCCAATGTCGTAGTCTCGGTGGACGAGGTGGCCGACCTGCGCAGCCATGAAGCCGATGGCGCGCAGCAATTGCACCTGGCCCAGCAAGTACAATCGCTGCACATGGCCATCGAAAACCTGCCGCCGCGCTGCCGCCTCGTCTTCCTGCTGCATCGGCTACACGATATGCCGCAGGAAGAGGTGGCGCGGGAGCTTGGCATCTCCCGCAATATGGTGGCGCGCCATCTTGCGCGCGCCATGCAAAGCCTGCGGCCCTTGCTGGACCCGGACCCAAGGCCCCCGGCGCCGTTCGTCGTCCCGCAGCAGCCGGCGGCAATCGCAGCACCCACGATCGTGAGACCGGCTGATGGCAGTGCCGCCTGACAACGCCCGCAAGAACCCGCCCTTGCCCAACGACCCGCTGGCGCCTTTCAAGCCTGATCTGCTCCAGCACTTCCCTGGCAAGGAGGCGCTGCTGCGTGAAGGCAAGGCCTACAGCCGACGGCGTGGACGCACCAGCAAGGCAGCAGTAACCTGCCTCGGCGTTGCGGTGGCCGCACTGTGGCTGGCCGACCCTGCCTGGCAGACCACGCGCCTTGCCACTCGCGTTGGCGAGCGCAGCACCTGGACGCTTCGCGATGGTAGTCGCATCCAGCTCAATACCGATTCCGTGATGGTCGTCGAGAACCACCTGCGCAGCCGGCGGATCGCGCTCGAACGCGGCGAGGCCATGTTCACGGTGTCGCACAGCTGGCGCGCGTTCGTTGTCACCGCAGCCGGCGTCGAGATCCGCGATATCGGCACCCATTTCAACGTCCGCCGGGCGCATGGGGATGTGGATGTGGCTGTGATGGAAGGCGCGGTCGAGATCAAAGCCGGTACCGGCAGCGCGCGGGTAGCCAGAGGCCAGGCCCTGGCGGTGCACGGCGGACAGCTTGGCCCGCTGGTGGACGTCCAGCCAGGCGCAGTGGCGTGGGCCAAAGGCAAGCTGGTGCTCGACGGCAGCCCGCTGCGCCTGGTCGTTGCCGAAATGCAGCGCTACCGCGATGCCCCAATCCGCTTGCGCGACGAGCATGCCGGCAGCCTGCGCCTGTCCGGCGAGTACGACATCGGTGGCCTCGAACCCCTCCTGGACGCGCTCCCCGCCGTACTTCCGGTGCGCGTGGCCCGGCATGCCGATGGCACTGTCGACATCGCCTCGCGCTGATCCCGCAAAAAATTTGTAACAAGCATCAACATCGCCGCGCGCAGCTACGCCTTTCCCTGCAAGGCCCGGTTCCTGGGCCGTCCGATAAAGAAAAGGGGAAATCGCGTGAATCCAGCTTTGCTTGGCACCGCCCGCCGCGGCCTTGCCAGCCGCCTTACCACCCTGTCCGCGTTTGCCGCGGGCATAACGCTGGCTGCCAGCGCGCTAGCGCAGGGAACGCTTGACGTCGACATGCCAGCCCAGCCGCTGGACCACGCGCTGCGCGCGCTGGCGCGCCAGTCGGGCGCGCAGATCGTGTTCGCCACCGACCAGACCGAGCGCCGGACCGCGCCGGCGGTCAGCGGCAAGCTGACGCTAGACCAGGCGCTGGAACGGCTGCTCACGGGCACCGGCCTGAAGGCCAAGGGGACCGGCGCGCAGGCCTACGTGATCACCGCGCCGGCGGCGATGCCTGTCATATCTTCGCCGCCGCGCACCGCACCGGAAGCGAAGCTCGCCCCGGTGGAGATCAGGAGCACCCGTCCGTCGCTGTTTGCCAGCGACGGCATCAGCATGGGCGCGCTGGGTGAGAAGCAGCCGGAAGAGGTACCGTTCTCGGTGCAGTCGTACAACAGCGAGCTGATGAATTCGCAGGATGCGCGCACGTTGATGGATGTGGTGAAAAACGATCCGTCGATCCAGGATGCCACCCAGGCCGGCGCCTATGAGACCGTGCGCATCCGCGGCTTCTTTGTGGACTGGACCAACACCATTCGCCGCGATGGCATGTCGGTGGCGCCGTACTACGAGATCCCGCTCGAGAACATCGAGCAAGTCGATGTGCTCAAGGGGCCGTCCGGTTTCCTGTACGGGATCAATTCCCCGGGTGGCACGATCAACTACGTGATCAAGCGCCCCACCCGGGAACGATTCGCCAGCGTCAAGACAGCGGTGCGCGATCACGACGGCTACTACACCAGCGTGGATGCCGGCGGGCCTCTCGCCGACGGCCGCTTTGGCTACCGTCTCAATGTTGCCGGGGAAAAGATCGGCAACTTCGGCCACAACGGCGACGTTTCACGCAAATTCGTGGCCGGCGCCTTTGACTGGGGCATCACGCCGCAGGCCTTGCTGCAACTCAATTTCGACTACCAGGAGCGCAAGATCGCGGCCCAGCCCGCGGTTGGCCCCTACCCCGACGGCACGCTGCCGTCGCCGGTCAATCCGCGCGTGCTGCTGGGCCAGTCCTGGCTGCAGTACGAGACCAAGACCTACAACATCGGTGCGGACTTCAGTTACCGCCTCAACGATCGCTGGAAGCTCACCAGCCGCGTAGCCCAGTCCTATAACGCACGCGTGGCGGCCTTTCCCGATATCTACAATGTCAGCCGTAGCGGCGACATTCTCTCCGGCGACATCTACCTGAACCCGGACCAGAATTTCCGGGTACTTTCCACCGATACCTACGTCAGCGGCAACTTCGACACCGGCCCGATCCGGCACCAGCTCGTGGCGGGCTTGTCCACGCGCAACTTCAGCGCCGTCGAATCCGGCTTCACGGTGCTCGGCACCACGGTGGGCAACATCTACCGGCCGGTCTATTCGCCGGAGCCGGCGAACCTGAGCTTTCCGAAGAAGAACATCTCGAAGAACTACCAGCCCAGCATCTTCATCAGTGACGTGATGGCACTGGCACCGAAGTGGGACCTGTTGCTCGGGCTGCGCCATATCCGCTACAAGAACGACAGCCTGCCGGCCTCGGGAAAGAATACCGAGCAAAGTGCCAGCGTCAACGCGCCCTCCTTCGCGCTGACCTTCAAGCCGCTGGCGGGCCTGTCCACCTACGTCAGCTATGCCGAAGGTTACGAACAGCCTGGTCCGGCCGGCTACGACACCAACAATGCCGGCGAGAACATGCCGCCGCTGAAGACCCGGCAGTATGAGTTCGGGGTCAAGTCCAGGGTCACCGACAACCTCCTGGTGACAGGCGCGGTGTTCCGCCTGGAAAAGACCCTGCAATACGTGAACGCGGAGCATTTCACCGTCCAGGGCGGCACCCAGCGCCATAGCGGTCTTGAGCTGACCGCCAACGGCCGGCTCACAGGCGCGCTCTCGGTGGTAAGCGGGCTTGCCCTGCTGCATACCGAAGCGGACAACCCTGCCGACCCAAGCGTGGCCGGCAAGCGTATTGCCGACGTGCCGAACTTCCAGGCCAGCACCTTCCTGGACTACCGGATCGCGGCGCTGCCCGGGGTCAGCCTCAGCGGTGGCGTGTACTACGTGGGCCGGCGCGCGCTCAATGCGCAAAACACGAGCTGGATGGCAGGATATACCCGCTTCGACGCGGGAGCGCGCTACGCCGCGCGGCTGGCGGGATACCGCGCCACCTTCGCGCTCAGCATCCAGAACCTGACGGACAAGCGCTACTGGGCGGCCGGCGACCCCAGCATCAACGGCGCATGGGCTGGCAAGCCGCGCACGGTGTGGCTGTCTGCCCAGTTCGATATGTAAGCCTGGCGCCAGCCCCGACCCGCGCGCGGCACGCCACGCCAGCTGCGCGTATGAGCGGAGGGCTTGCGCATTGCCACCTCGGGCCGGCCTTGCCGGCTTTCCGGCTGCCGGCGGGCCTGACGGGCGCCACTGAGCCGCGCACCCTCAGGCCGCCTTGAGTCCGGGCCCGTGGGGTGCCTGCGGCGCCATCAGGTCCTCGAGGAAATAGGCCGCAAGCTGGTGCCGGCCCTCCACCTTGGCTTTTGCGTAGACGTTGGCCGCATGCTGGCGCACGGTCTTGGCCTTGCTCTCGCGCACCGCGGCAATTTCCTCCAGCGAGAGTCCCTTGATCAGGAGCAGGGCCACGTCTTTCTCCGAGGCCGTGAGCTTCCATGCCTCGAATTGCTCCTGCATTTCTCGGAGGAAGTGCCGGGTCGAAGCCCTGGCAGCCTCGTTGCGTTCGGCCATCGCGCGCTCGGCGGCCTGGGCCGCGTTGCGTAGCGCGGCAAGCTCGCGCGCCGCACGCTGGCGGTCACGCGCAAACACGGCAAGGATCCCGATGAAGGCCACGGTGGCAAAACACTCCGCGATCAGGTGGTAGCTGACACCACTCCTCAAGTGGAGATGAGCCAGGTCCCAGAACTGGTACATCGGAAAGAAGGCGAGCAGTAGAAGGAGTCTCGGCGGCATATGACGAATTCAATGCTGACATCCACCCCGATCGGATGGATCGGCGCCACCAGAAGGTTGCGCTGGATGCGCGAGACCGAAATGTAACTGATTCTCGTTTCTAGCGGAAGTACCGTGATGCCGAAGGCAGGCGTCATCCACCTAAAGTTGATTATTATCAACTTTTTGATACAGGACATTTGTCCCGCAGGCCGGCGGAGAGCGGTCCTGCTGGCCAAAAACCAACGTTGGGCCAGGAAAAGCAGCATCTCCTCACGGGGCAGATGTCCCGGGTGCCCGATTTTGAATTGAAAACAGGAATGATTCGCATTAGCCTCACCAGGGTCCGCCGAACTGGCGCCATGCATTGCTTCTCCCTAATCCGCGCATCTGGAATCCCCTGTGAGCACCACCGCAACAAAACGATCCCTCCCCGGCCGGCGGCTGCCCCGCCCCACGGCACTGGCCGCACTGACTTCCGCCATGTTCGCCGGACTTCCCCTGGCAGCCGCGGCGCAGGACTCCCATAGCCTGCCGGAGGTGACCGCATCGGCCGGCAAGGTGGCCGCCGGCAGCCTTGGCGACACCGTCACCACCGGCACCAAGACCGACACCCCGCTGCGCGATATCCCGGCCGCCGTGACGGTGATTCCAGACAGTCTGTTGCGCGAACAGGGCGCGGTGGACATGAACTACGCGCTGCAGAATTCCGCTGGCGTCCAGCCCCTGCTTGCGGGCGGCTATGGCTTCGCCAACAACTACACCATCCGCGGACTGGCCATGCGTTTCCTGCGCGATGGCTATCAGGACGGTCCCACCCAGAACGGCTACTACCGGACCATGTACGACGTCGACCGGATCGAGGTCCTGAAGGGCCCCGGCTCGGCGCTCTATGGCTCGGGCCAGCCCGGCGGCAGCGTCAATATGGTCACCAAGCCCCCGCTGAACAGGTTCGGTGCCGAAGTGGGCGCCTTCGGGGGCAGCTACGGCACCTGGGGCACTTATGTGGACGTGGGCGGGCCCGTCAGTTCGCAGTTCGGCACCCGTGTCATCGCCGACATCGAAAAGAGCGACGGCTATCGCGGCCTCGCGCGTGACATCAAGGAAGTCTCGCCATCCCTGAGCTGGGCCTACGATACGAACAAGACCCTGACCCTCGACTACGACCACCGCGACATCCGCATCAAGCCGGACAACTACGGCATCCTCTTCAACAACCAGGGCCAGATTGCCGGCGCCGCGCGCGATGCGCGCTACTACAGCCCGTTCAACCAGACCCACCAGACCATCGACCGGGTGACGCTGAGCCACGACTGGCGCATCGACCCCGACCTCACCATGCGCACCGCCTTTGTCTACGACGAGCGCGCCCTCGACATGACGCGCAACGCAGGCGGCAACGGCGGCAACGCCGCCAACCAGATGACAGGCCGAAGCGCGCGCGCACAGACCGACGATACGCACTTCACCCTGCTGCAGAACGAACTGGTATGGAAGACCAGCACCGGCCCGGTCGGCCATACCGTGCTGGCCGGCATCGAGTATTCGGACACGCGCATCGACACGGTGCGCACCGGCTACAACCTACCCAACATTGCCAACATCAACGCCCCGGCCGTGCCGGAAACCACGCTCTCCGGCCTGACCCCGGTAGCAAGCCAGGGCTTCAACCGCAAGCTCAAGCAGGAAGACCTCGGCGTGTATCTGCAAGACCAGCTTGCCTTCGGCGACCAGTTCAAGCTGCGCGCGGCAGTGCGCAGCGATCGCGTCAAGTTCAGCGACGTGGGCACCCAGGGCGGCAACTTCCGCTCGATCGGCGATACCCGGAACCTCACGTCCGGCTCGCTCGGCGCCGTCTGGCAACCGCGTCAATCCCTGTCCTTCTACGCCGGGGTGTCGACCAGCAAGTTCATCAACGTGTCGACGGAACCCTCTGCCCTGTCCACCCAGCCGGAGAGCGCGCTGCAGAAGGAAATCGGCGTCAAGGCCGAATTCCTGGATGGCCGGCTGCAGACCAACGCGGCCTTGTTCGAGACTCAGCGCAAGGACTACTACATCACCCTGCCGGGTGCGCTGAGCCCCACGCCGGACGGGCGTGACCGCGCGCGCGGGCTGGAACTGGAAATCACCGCGCGCCCGCTGCAGGGCTGGTCGATACTGGCC
Organism: Cupriavidus sp. 96C5-1; assembly: GCF_057798855.1. NCBI lineage: Bacteria > Pseudomonadati > Pseudomonadota > Betaproteobacteria > Burkholderiales > Burkholderiaceae > Cupriavidus > Cupriavidus sp. 96C5-1. The sequence goes on from NZ_JBYOJU010000034.1 coordinate 69,034, forward strand.
AACTTCGTCGTCCAGAACGCTGAAGTGCAATCCAACGCGCTGGCATCCAATGCCCAGATGGGCGTCGCCAACCGAAGCATTGCCGGCACCCGCCCCACCGGCGTGGCCAGGACCGGCGGCCGTCTCTGGACCACCTACGACTTCCAGCAGCCAGCCCTGCACGGCTGGGGCGTGGGCCTGGGCCTGACCTACAAGGGCGACAGCTATGCCGACAGCCTGAACCTGTATCGCGTGCCAGCCTATGTCGTGCTGGATGCCGCGGTCTACTACCGCCAGAAGAAGTGGGACGTCACCCTCAACCTGCGCAACCTGACCGACAAGACCTACTACACCAGTCCAACCTTCGTCGGCGCCTTGCCCGGGGATCCCCGCAGCGCAATGCTCACCGCGCGATACCGTTTCCAGTGAGACGCCAATGAACAAGCCCACCCCGGCCCGGCTGGCTGCTGCCGCCTTGATGATCGCAAGCGCCGCGCTGGCGCTGCCGGCCCACGCCCATTACCTCTGGCTCGAACAGGGCGCCAAGACCTCGCGGCTGTATTTCGGCGAATACGAGGAACGCCTGCACGAACGCTCGCCAGGCCGCCTCGACGAAATGCCGGCCCCGGAGATCCGGGCCGTCGACCGTTCCGGGAAACTGTCCGGGCTCGACGCCGTGCGCGGCACCGATGGCTTTACCTTCCCGATGCCGCAAGGCAGTTCGGGCATCGTGGCGGAAGAAACCGGCTACGCCGTGAAGGACTGGACCCGCTACGGCATTGGCGTGGTCAAGCCGATGTTCTATGCACGCCTGCTGACGGGGCCAGCACCCGTTGCGCCGGTGCTCCCGCTCGACATCGTCCCCACCGGGAAGGCCAGCGAGTTCAGGGTCGTGTTCCGCGGCGCTCCGCTGGCCGGCGTTGACGTGCGAATCGTCGCGCCTAACACCTGGTCCCGCGAAGAGCGAACCGGACAGGACGGTACGGTGCGCGTCAGCTATCCATGGTGCGGCCAGTACATCCTGCAGGTCGTCCACAAGGAAAGCGTCGAGGGGGTATTCGGGAACCAGCGCTTCGAAGCCGTACGCCATCGCATGACCGCCACGCTGTCCGTGCGAAACGGCGCAGCCACATCGGTGCCCGCGCAGTGGGAGGCATCCAAGGTGGATTGAGCGCCGGTCGAGCATGAAGCCGGCAGATATACCTTCTGGCGCAGGGCCGTCGCATGCATGCCCGCCGGGTATCGGGCGCACAATCGTTCCCCCTCACCTGAACGACGGTGTCGAAGTTCCGAGGCTGTTAGAATCGGGCGGAAAATCCACGTACCGTAGCATGAACGCCGGGACCGGACGGTGCAATCGCGTACCGGCCGGAAACCGTGCCCATATCCGGAACTGCTGCGTGGACCCCACATTCCAAAGCTTCAATCGAGAACCATCGTGAACGAGTTTCCTGCCGATATTTACACCGAGCCATCCGACATTGATGTCGATACGCTAAACAACCTGGGCCCGCTGACAGGCATGGCCGGGATCTGGCAGGGAATGCGCGGGCTGGATGTCAAGCCCAAGGCAGAAGGCCCGAAGAAGCAGGCATTCGTGGAACGGATCGAACTCCAGCCGATTGATCCACAGACCAATGGCCCCCAACTCCTTTACGGGCTCCGCTACCACACTCACGTCGTCAAGCCGGATCAGATCAAGACCTATCACGAGCAAGTGGGCTACTGGCTCTGGGAGCCGGGCACTGGCACGGTCATCCACACGCTGACGATCCCTCGCGGCCAAACCGTGATGGCCGTTGGAAATGCGACCGCCGATGCGACGGCGTTTGAGCTCGTTGCGACGAAGGGGTCCGAAACGCATGGCATTTGCTCCAACCCTTTCCTTGAGCATGCGTTCAAGACCATCGAATTTCGGATCAATGTCACGACCAACGCCGATGGGACCTGGTCTTACCACGAGGACACGGTGCTCATGATCCGGGGCAAGACCGAGCCGTTTCATCATACCGATCGCAATACGCTCACCAAGATTGGAGAGCCCACGCCGAATCCGCTCGCACGATAATGGATCTTGCCGTACTGGTTTCGCGGCAGCGTGATCTCGCCCTGTGCTTGATATGGCCCGCCTTGGCATGGTGGCGAGAATGACAACACGACGCGTGCTCTACCGACCCCAGACAGCGCGCCGCCCCGCAGCCAGATGAACCCGGAACAAGCCGCCGGTGGAAAACCACCGGCGGGCCGCAGCCTGCCTTTCTCCCTTCTCTATTTACGTCGCGCGCGGTGCGCCCGGCGCCTTAGCTGTGCGCCCCGTCCGTGAACGGATCGCGCCGCTCCGTGATGTTTGCACCATCGGAATAGACGTCGAATTTGCTGGCTCGCGCCCCATCGGTGTAGGGATCTCGCGGCCCGGCGATATGGGCTTTGCTGTCCAGCGTTGCGGCATTGCCGGGAATGGCGGACGCATGGGCCAGGGCCGCGAACGATGTCAATGCGGCGACAGCCGCCGGAATCAGGATTTTCATGATGCGCTCCAATTGCAGTAGGGATGGCTCCCAAGGCACGTTGCCGCGAGGGCTGCGCCTGGGCTCGCATGTCGATCCGGCTTCCGGGAACTCGCTGATTGCCGGCAACCGGTTCGCCATGCACCTGTAGAACTGCGCAGAGGCCAGGCTTATTCCCGGTCCCGAACGAAGGGCGGCAAGGTCTCCGGTCTCATGGCCGGTGGCGCCGCGCAGATCGACCGCACCATCCGCGTTGACATCGGGACTGGCTGACAATGCCGCTCAGCGGATGGCGCCAATGCCCGCGCAGGCTAGCGCGGGCAAAGCCAGGTGGATGCCGATGCGCCACGCGGGGACGAGCGCACCGCACAGCCGGCAGCAGAGGCGTCCGCGCTCTCCACAATGCCTTGTCGATCTTCCTCCTTGCCTTGCAACCGACAGTGCCTACCCGGCCTATCGTGATGACATGGCCCCGTTCGCCGTTCTAATTGCCTTGCCACGTCCGCAGCGCCTGCACGAACGTGTTCAGATGCTCCGGCTCCGCGTCGGTGATCGCCCAGAAGCTCATGCCGTTCTGCTGCCACCGCGCCATTGCGTATCCCTCGGCAGAATAGGCCGCGTGCGCGGGCACCCTGCCCTGCGCGGGGAACACGTAAAGGTCGATCGGGTGCCGCTGGTAGCGATAGACCAGCACCGCGACGGCGCGGTGGCCGACATAGTCGACCCGCCCGCCAGCCAGGGGAAAGCCCTGTGCCGCAAGGTCGATGACCGGCGGCGCATAGTCGAGCCGGCCGTTGAACCAGGGCTTCACGGTGTGCCGATCGGTCGACACTACGTCGACCGGATGCTGCGACATCAGCGAACGCACGTGACTCGCGACAATCTCGTCGCCCAGCATGCCGGTTCGCGGCGGCTGCACCAGGACAAGCGCACCAAACACCAGCGCAGAGGCCGCGACGCCTGCCAAGGCGCCGCCAGCCCACGCCGGCGCAAGATGGAAGGCAAGGTTGCCCCATGTGGACCAGGGCTGGCGGCGAGGCTGGCGCGGCAACCCCGCCAGCACGCGCGCACGCAGATGCGGCGGAGCGCGATGATAGAGCGATCCGTCGCGCAGCAGGCTGTGCAGCGAACGCGCTGTCTTGTCATTGTCCATGATTCTCTCCCAACGAGTGGTCAGGCGCAGGCACGCGGGCGCGCGCGATACCGGCGGCATGGCCGCATGCCGGCGCCTGGGCCGCTCGCACCGCGGCGCACAGCAGATGGCGCCCCCGGGCCAGCCGCGACATCACAGTGCCGATCGGAATGCCGGCAACCGTCGCAATATCGCGATAGCTCAACTCCTCCAGCTCGCGCAGGACCAGCACCTCGCGATATTCGACCGGCAGTGTCTCCAGCGCGCGGTGGACAAGGTGCACATCTTCCTGGCGCACCGCCAGTGTTTCGGGATTGCTGCCGATATCGTCCTCCCATCCCTGCAGGCGCTCGTCGCCATGCAGGGCATCGTCATAGGACGCGCCCTCGGCCGCATCGCGCCGCCTGCGCCACTCGGTGAACCAGGTGTTCCTGACGATGGCAAGCAGCCACGCCCGCGCGTTGTCACCGTGAAAGCCATTGAAGAAACGAAACGCGCGCAAGTAGGCCTCCTGCACGATATCGTCGGCATCGCCTGCGCTGCCGCTCAGCCAGCGTGCCAGGTTGTAGGCCGCGTCCAGATGCGGCAAAGCCACCTCCGAGAAGCGGCGGGACTCGTCGGTTGCAGCCACGGTGCCCTCCTGTTCCTTGCCTGTGTATTACCGCCCCGGGCTGCCATTTATTCCCGGGCCAACGCCTGCCCGCCGGGAAAGACCCTGCGGTGTTCGACGGCGCCGTTGCCCGGTGGAAGCCGGCGCGCGCTACGACCCGGTCAGGAAATCCGGGATGACCTGAGTCAGGCGCAGCACCCCGCCCGGATCGAAGTAGAAGTGCATCGTCGCGTACGACAGACCGTCCTGCGCGAAACGGTAGCTCCATACCCTGCGGTGCAGGCGGGGGAATTCGGTGGTTTCGGCCGGCTTGCCGAAACGAACCAGCACCTCATGCATGGTCCACTCGCCGATCCTGGCCTGGCCGAGCTCCTCGCTGGTCAGGATCTGCCTGACACTGACGACGCGCCCGCTGGGATCCAGCTCGGCTGCCCATTTGGTTTCGCCTGGCGCGGGATAGAGCCAGCGCCAGGAGCCATCCGGCAGTGGATAGGCCTCGCGCGGCTCACCCAGCCTGGCCCGCAGTTCGGCCTGGCTGGTGCCCGGCGTTACCGATTGCCACGCCGGACTCGCGCAGCCGCCTGCCAGGACCGCGGCAGCCAGTGCCAGCATCGGCCGTGCATGCCGCGGCGCATGAAGCTTCAGCGCGCGTTTGATTGAGGTAATGGAAAACATGTCTGATCTCCTGCAACCATCGTGGAGAAGACTGCCGCCCGGCCTGCGGAGCCGGATGGCAGCGCCAAGGATGCGCCGGCATGCCGGGCCGCCGATGCGCCACGGTGTCATGCCCTGGCGAACCGGCTGGATGTCGAAGCGGGAGGCTATCCGGGAGGCGCCGCTGCGTGCCGGCACCTGTATTACTGCCGCACGAGCGCGGTTATTCGCATGAACCGGACAGATATCGGGAATGAAGGTTGCCCTGTCCGGCGACCCGGGCCATCCGGCAAGATCTGCCCGGTCGGACACCGGCGCGGCGACGCGCTGGCGGACAGGCGATCGCCTTTCCGCCAGCCAGTGCGGGCCATAGCATCGTGTGCGCCCAACATGCACCTTCCCGTCTGTCGTTGTTGCCGCAACGCCAGATGACAGCGGTAGCTGCAGGACGAAAGCTGACCCGATTGCCCGCGTTGGGCTGGTTGCTACCGGTCCCCCACAGAGCAAGCGGACGTTCAGCCTGGAGCGCCCAGTGAGCGTCCGCCCGGTAGCAAGCCCGCGGCAGATGCCTGGACGCCTTGGGCCAAAAGACCGCTATGGCCGATGTGCTGGCAGTGGCGATCTTCGTGTCAATGGCAGCTCCGCTCCGGAAGCTGTCATGCGAATGATGAGCCGCCGGCTGGCGGCAGTGGGCCGACAAGCGACCTTGGTTACCCACGCAGCCCGGCGAATCCAAGAAACCTGGGAAGTGGTTGCGCCACCGCCCAGCCCCCCTTCCGCCTCAGTGCTGCGCGCCGGCTTGCGCCGCGTCGATGGCGTCCGTCACGTGCCGGCGCGCATCGAATTCTTCGGCAATCTTCTGATCCTGCGCAAACTGCGCCTCCACGTCGACATTGGCGAACTCGATGGCGCCCATGTCGGCAAACGCGCTCTGCACGCGCGGGCTCCATAGGCCGATATCCTTGACGGTGGGCACGATGCGGCTGAACAGCCGATGGCGGAACTGCCGCATGTTCTCCGACTCCCGCACCGCCTTTGCGCACTCGTCCTCCGGCAGGCCGAGGCGGCCCCAGACCTCCTTCTGGTCGAAGCGATCGCGCATCAGGTAGCAGGCTTCGATGACGAAGTCTTCCCGCTCCTTGCGTTCGGCCTCGGTCAGCTGCGGATAGTAGCCGCGCAGCGCGGTACGGCCGAAGGCGACGTGGCGCGCTTCGTCCTGCATCACGTAAGCGTTGATCGAGGCGGCCAGCGGATTCCTGGAAAAGTCGCGGATGCGCTGGAACGCAGCGAGCGCCAGCCCTTCCACCAGCACCTGCATGCCGAGGTAGCAGAAGTCCCAGCGCGAATCGGTCAGGATGGTTTCCAGCAGCGATTTGAGTCCCGGCGTGATCGGATAGAGAATGCCTACCTTTTCGTGCAGCAGGCGTGAATACGCTTCGACATGGCGCGCTTCGTCCATGGTCTGCGTGGCGGCATAGAATTTGGCGTCCATGCCCGGCACCATCTGCACGATGCGCGCGGAAACCATCAGCGCCCCCTGCTCGCCATGCAGGAACTGCGACAGCGAATGCGCCTGCTGGTGGCGGCGCACTTCGATGCGGTCCTGATGCCCCAGCTTGTCCCAGAGCGGCGTGCCGTAGATCGGGATCATCCGGTCGTCCAGTTCCTGCGGGTTCTCGGGATCGAGTTGCTGCGACCAATCGATGCGGTCGCTGGCGTTCCATTGCTGCTTCTTGCTGGTCTCGTAGAGTTGCAGCAGCTTGGAATTCTCGTTGTCGTATTCCCAGTTGAACTCGGTGGCCACCTGGCTGCCGATCGACCAACCTGTCTGGACCACCGGCAGCGTGTAACGATGAAGGGATGACATGCCGTCTCCTTTGGCGCTCATGGGTTGCGACCGCTCTCCACGCTGGTTTCACCGGAGGTGGGAACGGTCTTGAATTTGCGTTGGTCTCCGGCTATAAAACAGAATCATAATTCTCTTTCTTGTTATTTCAAGGACTCGGAACAGGGTCCGGAGCCGCCGGGAGACATTGATGCAGTTCCACAATCTGACGGTCGCGCAGGTGACCGGGGAGACCGCCGACGCGCGCTCCTACACGCTTGCGGTGCCGGATGCGCTGCAGCAATCGTTCGCGTATCGCGCCGGCCAGCACCTCACTTTCCGGGTAAACATGGAGGGCGAAATCCTGCAGCGGAGCTACTCGCTTTCCAGCTCGCCCGAGGCCGGCGGCCTGCCGGTGGTCACCGTCAAGCACATCCCCGGCGGACGGGTGTCGGGCTGGTTCCACGCCCAAGTCCGCGCCGGCACGCAACTGGAGGTAAGCGCGCCGGCCGGCCGTTTCGTTTGCGACGACAGCGACGCCCCGCTCTTCTTCTGCGCGGCGGGCAGCGGCATTACGCCCGTGCTTTCGATGATCCGGTCGGCGCTGGTTTGCACGAAGCGCGGGATGACGCTTTTCTATGCCAATCGCGATGCCGCCGGCACGATCTTCGGGAGGGAGATCGCCAGCCTGGCGCGGGACCACCCCGAGCGGCTGACCGTGCATATGCACTACGACGATGCCGCTGGATTTCCCGGGCGCGGCAACATTGCCGCCCTGCTCTCGCCGGTGGCGCATTGCCAGCTTTATCTGTGCGGCCCGGGGCCGTTCATGCAGACGGTCGTGGAAGCGGCCGAAGCGGCAGGCGTGGCGCGCGGGCGCGTGCATCTTGAGCGGTTCGACGCTGCCGCGCAGCAACCCGGGGCTGCTGCCGCGAGCCCTTCATCGCAGGCGGGCACGGACGCCTGCGATGCCAGCGTCACCATCGGCGGCGCGCTGCATGTGGTCCGCGTAGCCGGCGGCCAGTCGCTGCTGCACGCGGCGCTGGCCAGCGGCGTGGATGCGCCCTATGCCTGCGAGGAAGGCTATTGCGGCTCGTGCGCGGCCAAGTGCATCGACGGTGCGGTGGTCCATGAGCGCAACGATGTCTTCAATGCCGACGAGCTTGCCGCCGGCTGGATCCTGACCTGCCAGGCGCGCCCGCGCCGGGAGCGGCCGGTCGCCATTACCTACGACGTATGACATCCGAAACCACGGCGCCGGGAAAAGCCGCGGCTACCACGCTGCGCGCGGGACTGAAGCCACCCCGGCAGGAGCGCAGCGAAGCCACGCTGAAGGCATTGCTGTCGGCAGGCAGGACGCTGATCAATGAAGCGGGCGACCTGGGCGGCTTCTCGCTTGCCGGGCTGACGCGTGCCGCGGGCACCTCGGTCGGTGCCTTCTATGCACGCTTCCCCGACAAAGAGACCTTCTGCGCGCTGGTGCTGGAGGACACGCTGGCAGAACTGCGCGCCGCGCTGGACCTCTCGCTGGCCACGGACCCGGTGTGGGCCACGGGGCCGGCCGCCGCGATCTGCGCCCGCATCGTCGGCTTCTATATCGATCTCTTCCGCAAGCACCGCGGCCTGTTCGCGGCCTATATGCGGCACGGCCCTGCGCAGAACCCCCTGTGGCGCCCCATCCGCGAGGCCAACCAGCGGATACTGGATGCGATGGTGCCGCGCCTGGCGCGGCATGTCGATGCCACGCGCTTCACCGGACCCGACGACGAAACCCGGATCGCGGTCCAGCTTGTCGTCAGCGCCTTGACCAACATCGTGCTGCATGCCCCCGGCGGCCTGGACCTGTACGACCCGCGGCTGGAGCAGCGGCTTGCCGAGATGCTGCATCGCTACCTTGCGCTGCCGGCAGGCGGCCAGGCCTAGGCATCGCCCCCTACGGGCTACCTGTTCACTTCACCCGCAACCCGCGTGATGCAGGCGATCGCATTGCTCGCCATGGGCGACGGCGTCCGGTTGCGCAGGCTCACCACGCCCATCTCCGAAAACAGCGCGGGCAGTCCCCGCACGCGCAGCGGCACCAGTGCACCGGCATCGAGATCGGCTTGCACCGCGGCCTGCGTGGCGGCCAGCACCGTGTCGGTCGATAAAGCCACCGCCCGCAGGATGGCGAAGTCATCGCACTCCAGGGCGGGAATGGCTTCCTGCCCCGCCGGCAATCCGATGGCTCTCGCCAGCCCGGCTTTCACCACGTTCGGTACCTTCGTGGCCGCAACGCCGTAGCGCCAGGCATCCTGCAACGTGCATTGGCGCGCCGCCAGCGGATGCCCCGCGCGGACGCAGAAGCAGCCGCGCTGCGTTCCCAGCGGACGGACATCCAGCGCCGCGTCCTCCGGCAGGTCGCGTACCTCCGCAACGAAGAACTCGATATCCTCCGTGCGCAGGCGCTCCAGCAACTGGTGCCAGTTGCTCTCCTCGACCCGCAAGGCAACCTTGGGATAGAGACGCCGCAGTTCGGACAGCACACGCGGCATGAGGGTCGCGGCCGGGAACGGCCCGACGCCGAAGGCGGTGTCGCCCAGCTCGCTGTCGCGATAAAGATCGACATCGCGCTGCAGGCAGCGCGCATCGAAGAGCAGCTTGCGGGCCCGCTCGATCACGAACTCGCCGGCCGGCGTGGGCCGAACGTCGCCGGCATCGCGCTCGAACAGGCGGATGCCGAGATCGCTCTCGATGGCCTGGATGCTGCGGCTGAAGGCGGGCTGGCTCAGGTGAACGCGCTCGGCCGCCCGCGCGAAATGCAGCGTGTCGGCCAGCGCCAGGACGTGGCCGAGGCGGCGAAGATCCATCATCTTGCGTTGCTCCATACGCATTGGAACGTTGCGAAGTATGCATTGGACGCATTAACGCGGCAAGCCTAAAGTGGTCCGGACCTAAAGTCGTCCAGACCATGAAGCGACATCGGAGACAACGCCAATGCGTCCGCACCTGCAGAACCTGTTGATCCTGACCATCATGCTTGGCTTTGCCGGCATGGAGTTCGTCACCCGGCGCTACAAGCGCAGCGTCCACGCCACCCACGACGATACCAAGCTGGAGCTGGCGATGTTCGTCAGCCTGCTGGCGGTGACCCAGCCGCTGGCCCTGCTCGTCACCAACAAGCTCTGCGTGTGGCTGATTCCGCAACAGCAAGGCGCGTGGGCGGACCTGCCCTGGTGGGCCATGGTGGCGATCATGCTGGTCTGCGACGACATGACCCAGTACTGGTGGCACCGCCTATCGCATTCGCCGCTGCTGTGGCCATTGCACCGCGCGCACCACACCGCGCAGTACATGAGCATCCGCATGACGTACCGCAACAATTTCTTCTATTACCTGATGATGCCGGGACTGTGGATTGCCGGCGTCTTGCTGTACCTCGGCTTCGCCAAGGTCTATGGCGTGTACATCGTTGTCAAGCTGGCCGTGATCCTTGGCGCACACAGCGCATGGCGCTGGGACGAGCCGCTGTACCGGATCCGCGCCTTGCGCCCGGTGATGTGGGTGCTGGAGCGGACGATCTCGACGCCGGCCACGCACTGGGCCCACCACGCACTGACGAATGAAGACGGCATCGGGCACTACAAGGGCAATTTCGGCAACCTGCTGTTCTTCTGGGACATCCTGTTCGGCTCCGCGCACATCACGCGAAAGTACCCCGCCAGGGTCGGCCTGCAGGATGACCTGCTGTTCGGGCAAGAGCGCTGGTTCACCCAGATGTTCTATCCCTTGTTCCAATCGCGGCGCGAGCATTCCGCGCTGCGCTTCGGCGGGCGCGCCTATGCGGAGGCCAGCGCCGATGCGGCTTTGCCGCATGGCGAACGGACTCAGGCCTGACGCCCGCCGTGATCCCGCGACCAGCGCAGCGGGTCGTCCAGAAACGCGCGCAGCTCGTCCAGGCTACGCTGGCCAACGGTACCGGCCGCGCACGCTGCGTCGAGCACGTCCCGCCAGTTCGCCAGCGAATGCGCCGTGACCTGCCATGGGGCCAGCATGGCTTGCGTGGGGAAGGTGCCGTAGTCGAACAGCACGAAAATGTCCTTCACGGTCGTGCCGGCGGCGCTCAGCGCTTCGCAGAAGATCCGCTTGGAGCGGGCAGCCGCCATCATGTCGTCGACCAGCAGCACCCGGTCTCCCGCCGCCACCAGCCCTTCGACCTGCGAACCCGGCCCCAGGCCCTTGGCTTCCTTGCGCACATACAGCAGCGGCAGGTCCAGGGCTTCGGCCACCCAGGCGCCAGGCGCGATCCCGCTCGACTCGGCGCCGGCCACCGCGTCGATACCCTCCAGGCAGTGGCGCTCCCTCAGCATCTCCAGCCCGCGAGCGATCAGTTCCCGCCTCAGCCGGGGAAAGGAAATCAGCCGGCGGCAATCGATATAGACCGGGCTGGCCCAGCCGGACGGCAGCCGGAACGGCTCGTCCGTGCGGAACTTGACGCAGCCGGCGTCCAGCAGGGCACGGCCCACGGTTGTCGACAGGCCGACCTGGGAACGCAGCTGAGCAGCTCGGGATGGCTGGAAGGGTTGAGACATGCATGTGCTCCAATTCTTGTGCGCCACCGCGGCAGGCTCGTGCAGCGGTGGCAAGACGCCGCGCTACCGCCCGGCCGGCTTCGGGCCGTACGCGCGGGGCTGGATCAGGGCTTCCGGCCGCAGGGCTTCCTCCAGTTCCGCCTCGGTCATCAGGCCCCGCGCCAGGACCACCTCCCGGATGGTCGCATTGCTGGCGTAAGCCTCGGCAGCGACCGACGTTGCGTTCTTGTACCCGATGATCGGGTTGAGCGCTGTCACCAGGGCGATGGAGCGCTCGATGGTCTCTCGCAGCCGGTCCGGGTTGGCTGTGATCCCCTTGACGCACCGCTCCGCCAGCGTGGCGCAGCCGTTGGTCAGGTGCTTGAAACTGCGGAACAGGCTGGCCGCGATCACCGGCTCGAAGGCGTTCAACTGCAACTGCCCGGCCTCCGCGGCGAAGGTCACCGCGGTGTCGTTGCCGAAGACCTCGAAGGCGATCTGGTTGACCACTTCCGGGATGACCGGATTCACCTTGCCCGGCATGATCGACGAGCCGGCCTGCATGGGCGGCAGGTTGATCTCGCCAAAGCCGGCGCGCGGGCCGCTGGACAGCAGCCGCAGGTCGTTGCAGGTCTTGGACAGCTTGACGGCGATGCGCTTGAGCACGCCGGAGATCTGCACGAAGGCGCCGCAATCCTGCGTGGCCTCCACCAGGTTGGGCGCGGTGATCAGATCGACCCCGGTGATCCGGCTCAGCGCCGCGGTGGCCTTGGCCGCATAGTCGGGATGCGCGGTAATGCCGGTGCCGATGGCGGTGGCGCCCAGGTTGACTTCGCGGATCAGCGCCGATGCCTCCCGCAGCCGCGCCATATCCTCCTCGAGCATGACCGCGTAGGTCGAGAACTCCTGGCCGAGCGTCATGGGGACCGCGTCCTGCAGCTGGGTGCGTCCCAGCTTGAGCAGTCCGGCGAACTCCACGGCCTTGGCGTCGAACGCGGCGCGCAGCACGTCCATCGCATCCAGCAGGTGCCCGATGGCGAAGAAGGTGGCGATCCGCAGCGCCGTCGGGTAGACGTCATTGGTGCTCTGCGCCATATTGACGTGCTCGTTGGGATGCAGGTAGGCGTACTCCCCGCGTTGGTGTCCCATGATCTCCAGGGCCCGGTTGCAGATGACCTCGTTGGCATTCATATTGGTGGAGGTACCGGCGCCACCCTGGATGATGTCCACCACGAACTGCTCATGCAGCCTGCCTTCCCGGATCTCCTGGCAAGCCGCGGCGATCGCGGCGCGCAACGCTTCCGGGAGCAGCCCGAGTTCCGCGTTGGCCTGCGCCGCCGCCTCCTTGATGGCGGCCAGGGCGATCACCAGATTGGGATAGGTGGCGATCGTGGTGCCGGAGATCTGGAAGTTCTCGACGGCGCGCAGCGTATGCACGCCGTAGTAGGCGGCATTGGGCACCTCGCGCTCGCCCAGCAGGTCCGATTCAATGCGATAGGTGTCGTTCATCTCGTTCATGATCCGTGCCTCTCAGATGGGAGCATTGCTATAGCCTGGCAATGTCGCTGCGATGTCACTTTCCCGGCTCGCTTCGGGTTCCGCCATCTTCCAATCTAGTGCCTCGCCGGCCAGGAACGGAAGCTCCGTCTTGCCATCCGGCGATGCGACGAATCCGGGCGCCCGCCGGCGCTCGCTCAGGAACGTGATGCTCCCCACGTTCAGGGGCCGGCCGCGGCAGCGGTCCCCGGACAAACGCGATCGAGCATGCCATGGCGCCGCTCAGAGGCTGCCGATGGCCTGCTCCAGCACGCCCGTGCCGAGCATGAAATCATCCAGGTCCATGGCCTCGCCGGGATTGTGGGACCCATTCTCGTTGCGGATGAACAGCATGCCCGTCGGAATGCCGGCATTGGCAAACAGGGACGCATCGTGGCCGGCGCCGCTGGGCACCAGTTCGAACGGCGTGCCCTGCAGCCGGCACTTCTCCGCCAGCAGCCCGGACAGCTGGCTGTCCATGGTCGCCGGCGCGGAATCCATGCGGCGGTCGAACTCGAAGCACACGCCACGGTCGCGGCAGATGGCCTTGCATTCCGCGCGCATCAGCTGGTAGAAGCCCTCCAGGGTGTCAACGCTCTTGCTGCGCGCCTCGAAGCTGAAATTCACCGTGCCGGGAATGCGGGAGACCGAGTGTTCCTCCGGGCTGGTGCTGACCATGCCGGTGGTAACCACCAGGTCGATGCCGCGCTCCAGCAGCACACGCCAATGCTCGTCGAGACGGGTGATCAGCTCGGCCACCGCGAACATGGCGTCCTTGCGCAGCCAGCGGGGTACCGCGCCGGAGTGGCCGGCCTCGCCGATGCAGGCGATGCGGTTGTGGCGCACGTTTCCGCGGATGCCAGGCACCACGGCCAGCGGCAAGCCGCGCGCCACCATCACCGGGCCCTGCTCGATATGCAGCTCCAGGTAGGCGCGCACCTTCGACTTGTCGAACAGCACGGTCTGCGCGCGGACGGCCTCGATATCGGCGCCGGCGGCTTCCATGCACGCCGCCAGCGTCTGGCCGGACTGCCGGTGCCTGAGCGCGAGGTCGTCGGCGGACAGCTTGCCCAGCGCGGCGCCGGACCCCATATAGGCCTTGCCGAACCAGGCGCTCTCCTCGCCGCGGAAGCCGATCACCTTCAGCGGCACGTTCGATGGCCGGCCACTGCGTTTTTGTCGCACCAGGCAGAGAATCCCCGCGACGATCCCCGCCAGGCCGTCGTAGTTGCCGCCCTGGGGCACCGAGTCCAGATGCGAACCCACCCATGCGGCCGGCGCGTCGCGGTCGGCTTCGGGCAGGTGGAACACGAGATTGGCCGCCCGGTCGGTGCCGGCCTCGATACCTTCGCGCAGCGCGAATTCCCGCAGATAGTCGGCTGCGGCGGTCTCGCCCGCGCCATAGCTGCCCCGGGTCACGCCCACGCCATCGAACGACAGCGCCCTGATGTCGTTGAACAGCTGCGCGGCGAGCGGCTTGAGTTCCAGAATATCCATGACGCTTGTCTGCCTGTCGCTTGTCTGCTTGTCTGTTTGTTGCTGGTTACCCGTGCATCGCTGCAAGCGCGCGGCGGGAGCCGGCCGCCGCAGCGGTGCGGCTGGCGCCGTCGTCAACCCGATTGCTGCGCGAAGCGCAGCCAGCGGTCGCTCAGTTGCCGGTCGAGCCGGACCTGTCCCGTCAGGTCCCGCACCGCTGCGGTGCCCGTCTCGTCGCAGTACGCCTGGAGCCCGTCGATGATCTTCTGCATGACCCCGGGATCGCGGAACGAGGCGGTGCCGACCTGGACGGCGGAGGCCCCTGCGAGCATGAACTCCACCGCATCCTCGGCGCTCTGGATACCGCCGCAGCCGATGATGGGAATGCGCACGGCGCGGTAGCACTGGTGCACCAGCCGCAAGGCGATCGGCTTGATGGCGGGGCCGGACAGGCCGCCCATCACGTTGCCCAGCCTGGGCTTGCGCGTGCGCACGTCGATGGCCATGCCGAGCACCGTGTTGCCCATCACGATGGCGTCCGCGCCCGCATCCTCCGCCGCCCGCGCCACTGCCGCGATATGGCTGGCGTTGGGCGTGAGCTTGACCCAGAACGGCAGACGGGTGCGCCGGCGTATCGCCGCGACGGCCTTGTAGGTGGTCTCGGGCAGCATGGCGAAGGCCATGCCGTCGGCCTCCAGATTGGGGCACGAGATATTCGCCTCGATCGCCGCCACCCCGGGCAGCGACATGGCCTCGCATGCGAAGGCGAACTCTTCCGCCGTATCCGCGGAGACCGACACCACCACCGGCGTGTCGTACGCTGTGTACGGCGGCAGTACGTGATCGCGGTAGTGGTCCAGCCCCTTGCCGGGAATGCCGATCGAGTTCAGCATGCCGCCGCAGGTCTCCGCGACGCGGGGCGTGGGATTGCCGGCGCGCGCTTTCGGCGAGACGCTCTTGATGACCAGGGCGCCGAGCCGGTTGAAATCGAGCGCTTCGCGGTACTCGATGGCGAAGCAGCCGGAGGCGGGCATGACAGGGTTGCGCAGCGTGAGCTCGCCGACCCGAACGGATGAATCAGCCAAACTCCACCTCCCCCACCACATCGCGAATCGAAAACACGGGGCCTTCGCGGCAAACCCGCAGGAATTGCTTGTCGCCGTCACAATCGAACAGGCGGACGCAGGACAGGCAAACCCCCATTCCGCACGCCATGCGCTGTTCCATCGCCACCTCGCCCCTGACCTCGGGATAGTCCGCCAGCACGCGCTGCAGCAGCATCAGCAGGCGGTGCGAGCCGCAGGTATAGACGGCGTCGGGCCGCTGGGTGTCGATCATGCGGCGCAGCAGGACTTCGACGGATGCCACCGATGACGAGCCATCGGCGTCGAACACACGCTGCACCCCGGCATTGGCGCCCCGCAGGAATTCCTTCTCCATCAGGTCATCGGGCGCGCGTGCCGACATGACCGCGCTGATCGCCACGCCGGCGCCGGCCGCCTGCTGGATCAGCGGCGCCATGGTGGCAAGGCCCACGCCGCGCGCGACCATCAGGATGCGTTTGAACGCGGGGTCGAAGGTAAAGGTATTGCCCAGGGGGCCGACGATATCCAACTGCCCGCCGTCCTGCAGGCCGGCCATGGCGCGCGTGCCGGCGCCGGTCACGCTGTAGAGGAACTCGATGCGGCCGTCTTCCGGCCCCGCGCCATAGACGCTCATGGGGCGCAGCAGGAATGGCTGCTCCGCTTCCGTGACCGGGCATCTGAGCTGATAGAACTGCCCCGGCCTGGTGATCCGCGCGAGCGGCGCATCGGACGCCAGGCGAATGTACTTGTAGCGCCGGTTGACCCAGTAGTGCTCGACGACGCGGCAGCGGTAGGACGCGACGGCGGCGCCCTGCAGCGCGCTGCAAAGGGTTGCTGACATGGTGACTCCTGTCTACCTGAACTTGATGCTGGCCACTCGATGCCGGCCGCCTGCCGTATCCGGCGCGGCTGCCCGCAGCCCGCCTACCCCAGCTCGACGCCCTTCAGCTCGGGGATCAGGAGCAGCGTGGCCAGCATGTCCAGCACGTAGATGCTGGCCAGCAGCGCGATGGCGACCTGGAAGGAGTACGTTGCCGCCAGCGCGCCCACCACGATCGGCCCGAAACCGCCAACCGCCCGGCCGATATTGAACAGCACGTTCTGGGCGGTGGCGCGTGCCGCGGTGGGATAGGCCTCGGAGATCAGCGCGCCGTATCCGCCGATCATGCCGTTGACGAACATGCCCATCACGGCGCCGGCCCACAGCATGGTGGCCGGATCGGACATGCGGGAATAGGCGATCACCATCGCCACCGCGCCCGCCTGGAAAACCAGGAAAGTGGGCCTGCGGCCGATGCGGTCGGCCAATTGCCCGAACAGGCAGACGCCGATCATCATCCCGACGATGGTGACCGAGGTCCACATCGCGGACTTGGTCAGCGAGAAGCCGAGCGTCTTCGACAGATAGGTGGGCAACCAGATCATGATGCCGTAGTAGCCGAAGTTCTGGACCGCGCACAGGACGACAATGCCAAGGCTGGTCCGCGCCGTGCGCGCATCCGCAACCAGCAGCCTGAATGCGTTCGCCTTCTTCCCGGCATCGTTGCTGCGCACGAACACTTCCGGCTCATGCAGCTTGTTGCGCACGAACCAGGCGACCAGCGCGGGGACCACGCCAAGCAGGAACATGCCGCGCCAGCCGATGTGCGGCAGCAGCAGCGGCGTGAGCAGCGAGGCCATCAGCACGCCCGCCTGCCAACCCAGGGCCACGTAGGACGACACCCGCGCGCGCTTGCTGGCGGGCCAGGCTTCCGCCGCCAGCGCCATGCCGATGCCGAACTCGCCGCCAAGGCCGATGCCGGCGATGGTGCGATAGGCCAGCAGGTCCCAGAAGCCCTGCGCAAATGCGCACATGCCGGTAAAGACCGCGAACAGCACGATGGTCCAGGTCAGCACGCGAACCCGGCCATAGCGGTCGCTCAGGGAGCCGAAGATGATGCCCCCCGCCACCGCGCCGATCAGCGTCCAGGTCACCAGGGCGCCCGACTGGCTGGTGCCGAGGCCCAGCGACAAGCTGATGGCCGGCAGCATGAAACCGAGGATCAGCAGGTCGAACCCATCCATCGCATAGCCGATCGCCGAGCCTGCCAGCGCCTTCCAGGCGTAAGCCGAGGTGCGCCCGGATGACGGGTTGGAGGACATGGCATCGGCAAGGGGTGCCGGTGCGCTCGCGTTTGCTTCCATGGGGATCGCTCCTTGGTATCTTGGCCGAGCCTGGCTGACGGATCGGAACCGCCTGTGTCAATGGCGGCAGGGGGTGCTGGCCCCACCGCCTCTCTTTTTAAGACGCCTCGCGCCGTCGCCGGGACCTCTTGCCCGCCTCACCGGTCCGGCAAACCCGCCGGTGACCGAGGCAGCCCCGGGTCTTCTCGTCCTTCTAGTGGCGAAAACGGCGCTAGAAGACCAAGCAACGCGCCATGTCGCGGAATGGCTTACCGTCCTTCGCCATGCTTCCTCTCAAAGATTGTCTCTTTTTTTGGACCAAAGGGACAAAAAAATAGGTTTCTGTCGCTGCCATCTCAACACGCCGCCAACATCTGGGACATAACCTGGCGTTTCATCTTTTTTTTTAGACTACGCCGAGTAAAACCGCCTTTCAAGCTCTATTTGCGACGCTAGGGAAATCCCCTATCCCAGGTGTCGCTGCCCATCCAACGCGCCAGCCACAGCATGCGATCGCAAAAAATCCAATTATTGAGACAGAATCAGCGAATCCTGTTGTGATTTACTCACGCCCTGGCCACCCCTACCTCATCCACGCATGCGGCCGCCTGCCGCCTCAGAAACTCACTGTCGCCGACAGCAGGAACGTGCGCGGCTCGGCCTGGGCCAGCCCGCCATAGGCGTCGACCGCGGCCCAGTAGCGCTGGTCGAATACATTGCGGACGTTGATCCGGAACGTCGTGGGCCTGCCTGCCACGGTGGCCCGGTAGCGGGCGCCCAGGTCCACGCGCGTCCAGCCGGGAATGCGCTGGCGGTTGGCCTGGTCGACGTACTGCTTGCCGGTATGGACGAGACTGCCAGCCAGGGTCAGCGCCGGCACGAACGGCGTATCCCACTCCGCCCCCAGGTTGGCCTGGAAAGACGGCACGCCGATCGCGGTCTTGCCGGCCGTGCCCGGGTCGCTGCTCCTGGTGAGCCTGGCGTCGAGCATCGTGGCGCTTGCCAGCAGCCTGAGGCCAGGCGTCGCTTCGCCGGACAGGCCGAGTTCCAGCCCCCGGTTGCGCTGCTCGCCATCGGCGGCAAACAGCGTGCCGGTCATCTGTCCGCCGGGCTTGGTGATCTGGAATGCGCTGAGCGTAGCCATCAGGCGCCCGTGCTCGAGCTTGACGCCGGTTTCATACTGCGTGGCCTTGTAGGGGGCGAACACCTCGCCCGCGTTGCCGGCGCTGGAGGGCGCGCTATCGCCCTTGCTCAGCCCCTCGACGCGGTTCGCATAGAGCGAGACCTGCGGCCAGGGCCTGACCACGAGGCCCAGCATGGGTGTGAGGGCGCTCCTGTCATAGCGCGACGCCGCGGCACCCGCGGCGCTGAAATTGTCCGACCTGACCCGCTGATGACGCACGCCCAGCGTCAGTTGCACGCGCTTGTCCAGCATCGACAAGGTGTCGGCCAGCGCGACGCCGGTCAGTGTCGACTCCGACGCCCTGGGCGTGCCTGCCGGCGACGCCAGGCTCTGTTCGGCAAGCACGACCGGCTGGTAGAGATTGGTCAGCAAGGTGGTGGTGGAGGCATTGACGCCTCTGCCTAACGCGTCCCGATAGGCACTGAGATGCACGGTCAGGCTATGGCCAACCGCACCGGTATCGAAACGGGCCCGCAAGCCGGTATCGGCGGTGGCGCGATCGACGTTGAACCGGTAGTTCGAATCCGACACGCTGACATCGCCGCCCGCATCGACGATCAACGGCGTGATGGCGAACAGCCTGGCAACGCGCGTGCGGCCGCCGCCGGCATCGGCGAACCACGTCAACCCGTCGCCCAGGTCGTACTCGGCGCGCAGCAGCAAGGACTGGTCGCGGATCCGCGAGGTTTCCCAGGACTGGATGATATTGCGCCGCCCGTCCGGCGCGGCGGGTACCGCGATGCCGGAAACGATATGCGGCAGGCGCGAGGGCGCATTGATCCTTTCCTGCTGGTCGATGAAATCCGCCGTGGCGCGCAGGCGCTCGCCCTGATAATCCAGCGCCAGCGCGCCTGCGCCCGCGTTGCGCGACTGGTTGTCCACGCCGGTGCCACCGCCGCGATGGCTCCCGTTGAAGCGGATGCCGAACTGGCGCGCGGCGCCGAAGCGCCGGCTCAGGTCAAGGTTGCCGCCAAGCTGCGACGCCGAGGCGTAGTCCACCGTGACCTGCGTCAGGTCCGGCCCGGTGGCGCGCTTGGGCACGATGTTGATGCCGCCGCCCACGCTGCCGCTGGGTGCCATGCCGTTCAGCAAGGCGGTCGGTCCCCTGATCAGTTCGATGCGCTCCACATAGGCGGTCGATACCCGGTAATTGGAGGCAACGCCGTACGCGCCGTCGAAGGCAATTTCCCCGAAGTTGCCGTTGCCGACAGGAAAGCCGCGAATGGTGAAGGCATCCAGGATGCCGCCAGGCAGGCTGACAAAACGCACCGAGGCATCGTTGGCCAGCACGTCCCCCACCGTGCGTGCCTGCTGGTCCGCGATCGCCTTGGCGGTGTAGCCGGTGACATGGAACGGCGCATCCATGACATCCACGTCGCCGAGCATGCCCAGCCGGGCGCCGCGCGCGACCTGCTCGCCCGCAAAAGGCTGCGGCAGTTCACCAGGGCTTGCGGCCACGCCGGTGACGGTCACCGCCGGCAGCCATCCGGCAGCCTCGCCGCGCGCGGCCGGCGGCGCCCGGCGCACGGCGAACCCGCCGCCGGGCAGCGCCACCGCTTCCAGCCCGCTCCCTGCCAGCAATGCCCCAAGCCCTTGCGCGACGGTATGGCTGCCATGCAGACCCGGGCCTTGCGCATCGCCGAGCAGCGCCGCGTCGTAGGAAAGGTTGATGCCGGCGGCGCGGGCGAAGCGGTTCAGTGTGACGGTGAGCGGGCCAGGCGCGATGGCGAACACCCTGGCCTGGATAGCGCCCGGCGCCGCCGGCGACTGCGCGTGCGCGGGCAATACCGGCACGCTTGCGCCGAAGGCAAGACAGGCCATGACGCAGCGCAGCCAGCCCACCGCCGGCTTTGGCTGGCGGGCAGGATCGGTCAACGCGGCGGCACGGTGGCTTGCGGACATGGACGGACTAGAAGTCCACGGACACGGAAGCCATCAAGGTGCGCGGCGCACCGAGCGAAATCGTCCCGTAGGACGCCACTCCCGACCAATACTTGCGATTGAAGGCATTGAACAAACCGGCCCGGAACGTGGTGGACTTGCCGCTCACCGTGGTCCGGTAGCGCGCGCCGAGATCGACCGTGGTCCACGACGGCACCTGCTGCGTGTTCGCCTGGTTGACATACTCCTTGCCGGTGTAGTTGACCGCGCCCGTCAGGGTCAGGCCGGGCACCCAGGGCAGGTCCCATTCCCCGCCCAGGTTGGCCATCACGGTGGGCACGCCGACCGGCCTGTTCCCGCGCGTGGCCGCGCTGTTGGTCCTGGTCAGCTCCCCGTCCAGCAAGGTCACGCCGCCGAGCAGCCGCACGCCCTTATAGGCCTCGCCCGACAGCGTCAGCTCCAGGCCCTGGTTGCGTTGCTCGCTGTCGATGGCATAGACGGTGCCGAACAGCTGCCCGCTGGGCTTGGTCATGCGGAACGCGGCCAGCGTCGCCATCACCTTGCCCGCGTCCAGCTTGACGCCGACCTCCTGCTGCTTGGTCTTGTATGGCGCGAAAACCTGCCCCGCATTGGACGCCGTGGCCGGCGCGATATCCCCTTTGCTCAGCCCTTCCACATAGTTCGCATACAGCGACACATGCTGCCACGGCCTGACCACCAGGCCGGCAAGCGGCGTGACGGCGTTCTCGTCGTATGACGATGACTTTGCACCGGTGACGGTGTTGTAGTTGCTTGACCTGACCTGCTGATACCGCAGGCCAAGGGTGAGCTGCACGCGGTCGTCGGCCATGCTCAGGGTGTCCGCCAGCGACACGCCCGACAGCGTCGAATCGGAGACCTTCGGCACCCGCTGCGGCGCGGGTACGCCCGGCTCCGCCCGGTCGGCCGGCGCGTAGATGTTGGACAGGATGGCCGTACCGGCATTGCCGGCGTTGGCGATACGGTCCATGTAGAAGTTTGCCTGCAGCGCGAGAGCATGCCTGACCGGTCCGGTCTCGAATTTGCTCCGCAGCCCGGTATCGAAGGTCGAGCGGTTGACCTGGAACTTCCAGTTATGCGGGCTCGCCGAGGTTGCGCCGCTTGCATTCAGGATGGTCGGCGTCTGGTCCGAGAAGCGCGCCACATCGGAGCGGGTGCCGCCGGCGTCGGCGAACACGGTGAGGTTGTCGCTCAGGTCGTACTCGGCGTGCAGCAGCGTCGACAGGTCGTTGGACTTCCACCAGCCCCAGGGCTGCGTGATATTGCGCCGGCCGTCGGGCGCCGACGGTACCGGCAACCCGGCCGCCACCAGGAAGGGACGCGTCGGCGCATCGACCCACTGGTATTGCTCGATCACATCGAGCGACGCCCGCAGACGGTCGCCGTGATAGTCGAGCGACAGCGCGCCCACCTCGGCGCGGGACTTCTGGTTGTCGAGCGCGGTCGGCCCCTGGCGGTGCAGGCCATTGAAGCGGATGCCCCACTCCCGCTCGCTGCCGAAGCGCCGGCTCAGGTCGACCGCGCCGCCCACCTGCGCGTCGGACGCGTAATCGAGCGTGAAGCGCGTCAGGTCCTTGGCCAGGGGCCGTTTCGGCACGACATTGACGACGCCGCCGACCCCGCTGTTCGGCGACATGCCGTACAGCAGGGCTGCCGGTCCCTTCAGCACTTCGACCCGCTCCAGGTATTCGGTGAAGAGATGGTAGTTCGGTGAAACGCCGTAGACGCCGTCGAACGCGACCTCGGACAGGTTGCCTTCGTTGATCGGAAAGCCACGGATGAAGAAGGAATCGGTGACGCCGCCGACCTGGCCGGTGAAGCGCGTGGAAGGATCGCTGTTCAGGACCTCGGCCAGCGTGACCGCCTGCTGATCCTCGATCCGTTGCGCGGTGTAGTTGACGATCGAGAACGGCGTATCCATGACGCTCTTGTTGCCCAGCAGGCCGAGCCGGCCGCCACGAGCGACCTGGCCGCCGGCATAGGGCTGCGGCAGCTCGCCCGGCGCCTCGGCGCCGGCGGTGACGGTCACCGCCGGCAGCGTCGTCGCGGCGTCCGGCGTGGCCGCCTGCGGCTGCGCACGCGCTTCGAGCGGCGCCACGCTCGCGCCCATGGCAAGGCAGACGAAGGCGTGGCGCAATGCGAGCGCGAGCGGCCTGGGTTGAGGCGGGCGGCTGGCGCCCGCGTCGGCGGCATAACGAATGCGAATGGCAGACATGATTCTCTTTTCCGGCAGTGTGTTGATCTGGGGTCCTACCCAGTAGGCCGGTCGAGAATCGAAATCCCCTCAATCTTTCCCTGAAATTTTTCAGGGCGCGCACGATATGGCATCAATGGCCCCCGCCAGGGCCCACCGCGATCCAGAAGCGGGTGCGATAGACGATGCTGACGGGCTGCGCCTGCGCCAGGAACCGTAGCGTCTGGTCGGTATCGCGCACGTGATAGGCACCCGATACGCGCAGATCCGCCACGCGCGGATCGCAGACGATGCGCCCGGTCCGGTAGCGCGCCAGTTCGGCCAGCAGGTCGGCCAGGCGCATATCGTTGCCGGCGATGACGCCGTCGGCCCAGCCGTCCGCCTCGAAAGACTGCGCCGGCGCCGGCGTGCCGCCATCGCTGGCGAGCCACCAGCTTGTCCCCGCGCGCGCCACCTGCCGCGCGCCCTGCGCAGCCGGATGCAATTCAACGGCCCCCTCCTGCACGCTGACGCGGGCGCGCCCGGCCTCGAGCCGCACCACGAAGCGCGTGCCGAGCGCGCGCAGGCTGCCGAACGGCGTTTGCACCCAGAACGGCCGCGCCGCCCCGTTGCTGGCCGAGAAGCGTTCGTCGTGCCCCGTGGCGACCAGGATCTCGCCGCGGCGCAGCGTGATGACGCGGCGCTCATCGCCAAGCCCGGTATTGATGGCGGTATCGGTGTTGAGCACGATGGTGCTGCCATCGGCCAGCCTCACCGTGCGCTGTTCGCCGGTGGCGGTGCTGGTATCGGCCAGCAGGCGCTGCCACGGCGCAAGCTCGCGCACGCTGGCGGCGGCGAGCACCGAGACGCCGGCCAGCGCCAGCACCTTGAGCGCCTGCCGGCGCTTCAGCCCGCGCATGCCGCGCCGGGCGCCGGCGCTCTGCAGCGTATCCAGGGCCAGAGCGGGCGGCATGCGGGAGAAATCGTCCCGCAACGCCTGCACCCGCTGCCAGGCGAGCGCGTGCAGCGGGTCGGCCTCGAGCCACCGCGCGAACGCCTTGCGCGTGCCGGCGCTGGCTTCGCTGAAGTCGAGCCTGACCGACCAGTTGATGGCCTGGTCGACGACACGGGCGGGAATATCGGCGTCTGGCGGGGACGTCTGCACGGCAGTCCTGGCGAGCTCAGGCACCGAAGCGCAACGCGTAGCAATGGCGCAGCGCCGCTGCGATATACCGCTCGGCGGTCGCCAGCGACACACCCAGGCGCACGGCGATCTGCGGACAGGTCAGCCCTTCCAGCTGGGCCCACAGGAATGCCGTGCGCACCTGCGGCTTGAGCGCATCGAGCATGCGGTCGATGGCGATCAGGGTTTCCAGGAACATCAGGCGGCTTTCGGGCGAAGGGGCCTGGGGCTCGGGCAATTGGGCCAGGGTCTCCAGCCAGGCCTGCTCGAGCTCGCGCCGCCGCCAGTGCTCGATGACCAGGCCGCGCGCAATCGTACTCAGAAAGGCGCGCGGCTCGCGGACATCGGACGGCTGCCGGTGGAGCAGGCGGATAAACACGTCCTGCGCGAGATCGGCGGCGTCGAAGGCATTGCCCAGCTTGCGGCGCAGCCACCCCTGCAGCCATCCATGGTGCGTGTGGTAGAGCGCGTGGACCTGCTGCTGCAACGCGGACTCGACGGCTGGCATGCGCCTCCCCTTCCAGTGAAGTGTCTGGCGCGGCCAAACTTAAATGAGAATGGTTCGCATTATAAAGCAAGGAGACGTTTTTACACTAGTGGGGAAAGATTCAATTTGATCCAGGCCCCAGAAGCCGTCTCATCCAAACGACGTCCGCTCCGTGTCGCCCCTCGATTGGAAAATGGAAATCCCCGCGCCGAAGGCGAAGCCAGCGGCGCTCGGCAAGCATGCCTCCCGACTTTGCCATCCGCCCACGATTTCTTGCTATACTGCGAATCGTTCTCATTTACTTTAAGCTGGTGCCGAGCACCTCAGGACCAGGAGGGAGTGCCCATGCCGGCCGCCGATCCCGCACTGCAGCGCGACCTGCACGCGCTATATAGCGACCACCACGGTTGGCTGTGTGGCTGGCTGCGCAGGAAGCTTGGCTGCTCCCATCGCGCCGCCGACCTGGCGCACGACACCTTTCTGCGCCTGCTGGCCCGCGAGGAAGCCATCGCGATCCACGAGCCGCGCGCGTTTCTCACCACGGTGGCGCAGCGGGTGCTGGCCAACCACTGGCGGCGCGAGCAAATCGAGCGCGCCTACCTCGAAGCCCTCGTGCATGCGCCCGCGTCGCTGGCGCCCTCGCCCGAGGAGCGCGCCATCGTGCTGGAGACCTTGCTCGAGATCGACCGCCTGCTCGCCGGCCTGCCGTCCCCGGTCAAGCGTGCCTTCCTGCTGTCCCAACTCGACGGCATGGGCCAGGCGGAGATCGCCACGCAACTCGGCGTCTCCCTCACCACCGTCAAGCGTTACCTGGTGCGTGCCGGCACGCAATGCTATTTCGCGCAGGCGCTGGATTGAGCACGCATGCCCGCCACCACACCCTCCCGTATCCCGCCCGCCGTCGCCACGCGTGCCGTCGAATGGCTGCTGGCCCTGCAGGCGGAAGACGCCACCAGCGCCACCCGGCTTGCCTGGCAGCGCTGGGTGGACGCGCATCCTGATCATGCCCGCGCCTGGCAGCGCATCGAAGCCGTCAATGACAGGCTGCGCCAGCTGTCGTCCCCGGTAGCCTCCGCCGTGGCGCATGCCGCGCTGGCACCGCCGCGCACGCGCACGCGCCGCGAAGCCGTCAAGACCCTGGCACTGCTGCTGTTTGCCGGCGGCGTCGCCTGGATGGCGGAAGAGCGCGCGCCGTGGCGGGAATGGGCGGCGGACGAGCGCACCGGCGTGGGCGAGCGGCGCGCCGTGACGCTGGCCGACGGCACCGTGGTCTCGCTCAACACCGATAGCGCCATCGACGTACGTTTCTCCGCCGGCGAACGCAGGGTGCGGCTGATCGGCGGGGAGATACTGGTGGTCACCGGCAAGGATGGCAAGAACGGCACGGCGCCGCGCCCCTTCGTGATCCAGACGGAGCATGGTGAGATGCAGCCCCTGGGCACGCGCTTTTCCGTACGGCTGCTGCCCGAGGCCAGCCGGGTCGGCGTGTTCGAGGGCGCGGTCGCGCTGCGCCCACGCGACATGCCGGGCACAGCGCGCACCCTGCATGCGGGCGAGCAGGCCCGGTTCACGCGTAGGGCGATCGACGCGACCGAAGCGGCGAACGACGCCGATATTGCCTGGACCGACGATATGATCGTCGCCACCGGCATGCGCCTGGACGACTTTCTCGCCGAACTCGGCCGCCATCGCCCCGGCCACCTGCGCTGCGACCCCGGCGTCGCCGGGCTGCGGGTCTCCGGGACCTATCCGCTGGCGGATACCGGGCGCATCCTCGATACGCTGCGTAGCACGCTGCCGGTGGAAATCCACTTCCTGACACGCTACTGGGTGACCGTGCGGCCGGCGCGCCCCTAGCGCGCCCGGGCACCGGCATCGCGCAAGCCGTTCCCGTTCCCTGTCTCTGCTTCTGCTTCCCGATCCTTATTTCCCAAGCGGGTGGTCTGTTTACGATTCTCGCGTGACATAGGAGACAAGCGCACCACATCTCCAATCATTCAACGAGTCATCGAACATGCAACACCACCGCAACGCCGGCCGCCCCGACCGACGCCAGAGCGCACCACGGATGCCGGGCAAGGGCCGTGGCCAGGTACCATCCGGCCTCGGGCGCCGTCCGCTGGCAGCGGCTTTCAGGCTTGCCGCGGTGGCAATGGGACTGACCATGGCCGCCGTGTTGCCCGGCATGGCGCAAGCGGCCGAAGCCGCGTCCGCCCCCGCGGGCGCCCGGGCCTTCGACATCCCTGCCGGTCCGCTGGAAGGGGCGCTCAACCGCCTGGGCCGCGAAGCCGGGATCCTGCTCTCCTTCCCGACGGAGCTGACCGCGGGCCTGCAGAGCCATGCCGTACGCGGGCGGTATAGCGTGCCGGACGCGCTCGGCGTGCTGCTGCAAGGCACCGGCCTGGCCGCCGTGGCACAGGCCAACGGCAGCTATGTCCTGGCCAGGCGCATCGCGCCTGCGCAGGCCGCTTCCGCCGCGGGCACCGGCGGGACAGCGCTGCCGCCGGTCACCGTGCGCGCGGACGCCGCTGGCGACGACAGCTACCGCCCGCCGCCCAGCGCCTCCGTCACGCGTTCGGACGCGCCCCTGCTCGACACCCCGCAAGTCGTCAACGTGGTCCCGGCCCAGGTGCTGCGCGATCAGCGGCCACGCAACCTGGACGACGCCCTCTCCAACGTCAGCGGCATCACCCAGGGCAATACGCTGGCCGGCACCCAGGACACCATCATGAAGCGCGGCTTCGGCGCCAACCGCGATGGCTCGGTGATGCACAA
Source organism: Cupriavidus sp. 96C5-1 (assembly GCF_057798855.1). Classification (NCBI taxonomy): domain Bacteria; kingdom Pseudomonadati; phylum Pseudomonadota; class Betaproteobacteria; order Burkholderiales; family Burkholderiaceae; genus Cupriavidus; species Cupriavidus sp. 96C5-1. Next base: position 96,269 of record NZ_JBYOJU010000034.1, read on the forward strand.
TGGCATGCCCCTGGTGCAAGGCCGCGGATTCAACGCGGCTGCCGACAGCGTGGAAGTGCTCAAGGGCCCCTCCTCGCTGCTGTACGGCATCATGGATCCGGGCGGCGTGATCAACATCGTCAGCAAGCGGCCGATGCTGCAGCAGTACAACGCCATCTCCGTGCTCGGCTCCACCTATGGCCACGGCAAGAACGGCGCGGGCGCCACGCTGGATTCCACCGGCCCCATCGGCACCTCGGGCCTGGCTTACCGCCTGGTGGTGGACCAGGTCGACGAACAATACTGGCGCAACTTCGGCGAGCACCGCGAGACGCTGGTGGCGCCGTCGCTGGCCTGGTACGGCAAGGACACGCAGGTGGTGCTGTCCTACGAATACCGCAAGTTTCTCTATCCCTTCGACCGCGGCACCGCCATCGACCCGAAGACCAACGAGCCGCTGGCGATCCCGAGCCGGCGCCGCCTGGACGAAGCCTTCAACAATATGACTGGGCAGTCCCACCTCGTCCAGCTGGCGGTGGACCATCAGTTCAACGCGGACTGGAAGGGCCACTTCGGCTATAGCTACAACCGCGAGTCGTACGACGCCAACCAGTTGCGGGTCTTCGGCATCGATTCCACCACCGGCGCGGTGTCGCGCAGCAACGACGCCACCCATGGCGCGCTGAGCACGGACAGCTACGCTATCGCTTATGTGGATGGCCGCTTCAGCGTGGCCGGCTTGCGCAACGACCTGCAGGTCGGGGTCGACAGCGAGTACCGCAGAATCTACCGCGCGGACCTGCTGCGCCAGACCACCACCACGCCGTTCAATTACCTGAATCCGGTCTACGGCCTGCTGTCGCCGTCCACCACGGTGTCGGCCAGCGACAGCGACCAGACCGACGCCTTGCACGACACCTCGCTGTTCTTCCAGGACAGCCTCCACCTGACCGAGAAATGGATCCTGGTGGGCGGCGCCCGATTCCTGTCCTACAGCCAGGTGGCCGGCCGCGGCCGGCCGTTCAATGTCAACACCGACATCAACGGCACCAAATGGCTGCCACGCGCAGGCGTGGTCTACAAGTGGAACGACGCGGTCTCGCTGTACGGCAGCTATACCCAGTCGCTCAAGCCCTCCTCGACCATCGCGCCGCTCGGCTCGGGCGCGGTGATCGATTCCTCGGTGCTGCCGGAACAGGCGCGGTCCTGGGAACTGGGCACCAAGTTCGAGCTGTCCGGCGGACTGACGGGCAACCTGGCACTGTTCAACATCGACAAGAAGAACGTGCTGGTCTCCCAGTACAACGATGCGACCCGGCAAACCGACTGGCGGACTTCCGGCCGCGCGCGTTCGCGCGGGGTCGAGCTGGACGTGGCCGGCCAGATCGGCAGCCGCTGGAGCCTCATCGGCAGCTATGCGTACATCGACGCCAAGACCACCGAGGATCCGCTGTACACGGGCAACCGCCTGTGGAACGTCGCGCAGCATACCGCGTCGCTGTCGGCCGTCTACGACTTCGGCCAGATCTTCGGCGGCGACCGGCTGCGGCTGGGCGCGGGCGCGCACTATGTGGGCCGGCGCCCGGGCGATTCGGCCAACAGCTTCGCGCTGCCCGCCTACACCGTGGCGGACGCATTCGCCAGCTACGAGACCAGGATCGGCGCGCGCAAGCTCAGGTTCCAGCTCAATGTGAAGAACCTGTTCAACCGCACCTACTACCCATCCAGCGTCAGCAAGTACTTCGTCTCGATCGGCGACGCCCGGCAGGTCTCGCTGCTGACCACGCTGGCGTTCTGAGCGCGCCGCCCCCCCTCATCTCGCATAAGGCAATCATCATGAAAAACCAGGATCCCAGGCCAGACGATGCGCACATGCCCGCCATCGCACACGCCCCCGTGCCGGGCAACACTGCGTCAGCGTGGCGTACGCTCCGCGCAACCATCGCCGGCGCGCTGCTGATGGCCTGCGGCCTCGGCATGGCGGCCCACGCGGCCGAGCCCGCGGGCAAGGGCACCAGGATAGCGCTGGTAGTCCAGGCCGACGGCCCCGACCTGCCGGTCGACCAGAAGATCAAGTCGCACCTCGAAGCACGTGGCTACGCGGTCAGCCTGATCGGGCAGGACCAGCCGGTGGAGGCGGCGCGCGATGCGGATCTGGTCGTGATGTCGTCCACGGTCTCGGCCAAGCGCGTGGCCGCCGGCTGGCGCCAACTGCCCAAGCCGCTGCTGACCTGGGAGAATGACCTGCTGGACGACCTCGCCATGACCGGCAAACGGCATGACGTCGATTTCGGCGAGGCGCAGAAGGAGCGCTATCTCTGGCTCGTCAATGCGCCCCACCCCATCGCCGCCGGGCTGCCCGCAGGCGCCGTCAATGTCTACAACCGCCAGGCGGGCATGAGCTGGGGCAAACCCGGCCTGGGCGCCAGCATTATTGCCACGCTCTATGGCCAGCCGGACAAGGCCGCCATCTTTGCCTACGAGAAAGGCGCGACGATGGACTACGAGTCGCTGGCCCCCGCACGCCGCGTCATGTTCTTCCTCGACAACGACACCTTCACCAACCTGGCGGCGCCGGGGCGCCAGCTCTTCGATGCCGCCGTGGATTGGGCGGCCGGCTTGCGCTAGCCTGGATAGCCGGGGCCGCGGGCCGCTGGTGCGTGCAAAGCCGGGCGGCCCATCCAGTACCCGCTTGCCGGCAGGGTGATCACCTGGTTCGTTCTTGACTTCAACAAACCAATGGCTAGCATGTGAAAGAGCGGTATCAGAGCGGCATTCAATGTATTCAATACTGCCCCGCGCATGTGTCCCTCCTGAAACAGCAGAAGGTGCCGTTCATGACTCAATCATCCCGAATCATGCTTGGCTGCCGAATAGCTGCGGCGATCGTCGCGCTGGCGGCTTGCGCACTTCCGGCGCAAGCCCAACATGGCAGGCGGGACCGGGAGGATCACGAGCGGCGGGCTCCCCATGGCGAGTATCACGATGACCATGGCGGATATCGGGGCGATGGCGGCGGTCTGATCATCGGAGCGCTGCTGGGCGCAGTCGCGGGTGCCGCGATCGTAGGCGCCATGCAGCCGCCGCCAGCCGTCGTATACCGCTCGCCACCACCTCCGCCACCTCCCGGGGCCTACTACCAGGATCGCTACCCTCCCGGTTACTGAACCCTGCACTCAAGCTTGATGCCGGCCCATCCACGTCCGGCAGCCAGTGAATTCCACAACGCCCGGCCTTGCGGCCGTCACCAATCCGATACCGGAACCCGAGCATTCCGCCATGAAAAACACGAACCGCATTCGTCAGATTGCAATGCCTGCCTTGTTGACGCTGGCATTGCTCGGCACGTTCTCTGCCTGGTCGCAGACACCGGCGGCAGGCGCACCGGGGGGAGCAACATCCGCCGCGCCTGGCAAAGCCAGCCGCGCGCAAAAGCATGAAGACTTCGTCGAGAAGCGCATCGGCGAAATGCGCACCCAGTTGAAGATCACGGATCAGCAGTCCCAGCAATGGGACACCTTCGCACAAACGATGCGCGACAACGCCGAGAAGGCCGGGCAAGCCTTCCAGGACCGCGCGCAAAAGCTCTCGTCGATGAATGCGGACGATGCGATGAAGTCCTATGCGGCAGTGTCCCAACTGCACGCGGACAATATGCAGAAACTGGCCGCCGCATTCAGCCCGCTATACGCCGTGCTCTCCGACGACCAGAAGAAGATAGCGGACAAGCTGTTCCGGAACGAGCATGCCGGGCGGCGCCACCAGTCGCCACACAAGCATTTGCCCGCCGCGCCGGCCAACTAGGAGGCCATCGCCACGGGAGCCCCGCCAGCTGATCCGGCGAGGCGCGGCGCCCCGCGCGTCGCCAGTGTTCTGAGTGAGTCAGGACACTAGAGTCCTTGCGAACGCGCCGCCATCGCTGCCGGCAATGTCACGTTCATCAGGTGGTCGGCGCGGGACAGCAGGTCCACGGTCTTCTCGTCCACGCCGCGCAACTGCAGCGGCAGCAGCGCAAGCTGCTGCACCGCCTGGCTCACCACGTCGCGGCGGTCTGCCAGGGCCCGCTCCAGGGCGGGTTCATCCGGCGCCTGGACCACGTCGGCCACGGCCCCGAGCGCTGCCAGCGTAATCATCAGGCTTTCCTCGGCACGCTGGATGGTTGCCGCCAGCGCTTCGGTGCGCGGGGGGAACGCGCTCAGGGCCTGCTTCAGGACGGTCAGCACGGCGCGGAAGTCCACCTCGGCGTTGCGCCCGTGGAAGATGCGATCGAGCAAGCCTTCCTTGCGCGTGGTCCTGGCCAGCAGGTCGGCCATGACCCTGGCCGCATCCAGTTCATTGAATTCACGCATCAGCCGCGCCACCGCTTCCACGGCCTCGCCGCTGGCCGCCAGCGAGGCTTCCGCCGCGCCTGCCACCGTTTGCAGCCTGGGCGGCAGCAACTGGCGAATGGCGCGCTCGATACGCAGCCGGTGCGCAGGATAGAGCCTGGCAAAACGATCGCGCGCGACCTGGAAACAGCGTTCGAGCAGCGGGTGGCCGGCTTCGCCGAACAGGGCCCTGGCCGGCTCGCCGGCTGACGGGCGCGGCGGTGGCGGCGATGGCGGCGCCGTGAACTGGAGTTTTCCGGGCACGCGCAGGCCCGCCGTGGCTGCCTGCGCGGCGCCGGCAGATGGCGCGTCCGGCCCGGCATCGGGAAACGCCAGCGCGCGCGGCGCCTTCGCCGCCGGCGGGGAACCGGTGGCGGCCTGCGGCGCAGGCGCCCCGAATGCGAGCGGCGCGGGTGCCCGGTGGGCATCCCGCTGCACGACGGACGGGACGCCCGCGCCGAATTCGATTTCCTTGGGTTCGGTCACTGCCGGCCTCCCGGCGCAAGGGCCATCGTCAAAGCGCAGGGCGCCGGATTCCGGCCGGATCTGGCCGGGAGCGCCAGCGCCCGGCGGCTTGCGTGGATCGCGTGGATCGCGTGGATCGCGTTGATCAGGACGGTTCGGCATCCATGGTTTCCCGGACGAACGGCGGCGCCAGCCCGGCGCCGCCCCGGCCGCACCGGCGTATCAGACGTTGCCGCCGTACACCTGGACGAAGTCGCCCAGGCCGCGATTGTAGCCGGCACCGACTGCCTTGAAGAAGAACTGCCCGTCCCGGCGATAGAAGCTGCCGACCTGGACGGCGGTCTCCATCGAGAAGTCGTCTTCCAGCGGGTACTTTGCAATCTCCGTTCCGGTCACCTCGTCGGAGATCTGGATATAGCTGTTCCGCACCTGGCCGAAATTCTGCTTGCGCGCGGCCGCCTGGTCGATGGTGACGATCACCGAGATCTCTTCCACTTCCGGAGCGAGCTTCGTGATGTCGACAAAGATCACTTCGTCGTCACCGGCGCCGGCACCGGTACGGTTGTCGCCGCTGTGGACCACGCCCAGGCACTTCGACGCCGGCATGCCGTTCTTCGGGAAGTCGTCGCCGGACTGGAAGAAGGTGGCCTTGCGGTCGCTGGTGCGGATCTCGCTGTTGTAAAAGATGAAGTGCTGATCCGAAATCAGCCGGGGGTTGGCCTGCGCGTCGTACTTGCACAGGAAGATCGATACATCCAGGTCGAAATCGGCGCCGGTGTCGGTACCGTTGGCATCCCAGCCCAGCCCGACGCGGAATTTCTGGGTGCCCGGCGCCTCTTTCGAGAGGTTGACACGGCCGCCCTTGGACAGATTGATCATGCTGCTTCTCCTACTGTGTGACTTGATCGCTGATGATTGATCGTTGATCGTGAAAATGGATGGCCGGTGGCCGGCCATCGGGTGCCTACTTCCCGCGAACCCAGGTGCAGAACTCCGGCGTGATGAGATGCTCGTAGAGCTGCTCATCCGGCACGTCGAGCGTTTCCATATGCAGGAAACCCACATTGGGGAGATCGTCGGCCAGCTCCTGCAGGAAGCCGAATTCGCTTGGATCGCCCACGCCGACCAGCGACCAGTAGATCGGGAACTTCTTCGAATCGTTGAGCAGGCGCCGCACCTGCTCGCGGTCGGCGCGCGGGTTCTGGCCATCGGTGATGAACAGCGCCCACGCCGGAATGCCGTTGGCCGGCGCCGCGGGGATCGGCGCGGCTTCTTCGGACGCGCCGCCGAACAGGCGGCTGAGAAAGCCGCGCTTCTCGCCGGCCGGACGCGCGGCGGGCGAGCGGAAGTAAAAGCTGATGATGTCGGACATGACCGGCGCGTACTTGGTGCCGCCCCATTTGTCGATGTCGGCATGCAGCACGTAGTCGGAGATGTACGAGCCGTAGTTGTCCGGCGTGGCCGTCGGCAGGCGGTTGAAGCGCTCGGTGAAGGTCCAGGTATCGACCTCTCCGTTATCGTCGAACTTCAGCGCGATGCCCAGGATGCGGTCATGCGTCTCCTGCACGATGCCCGACTGGTAGAGATCCCGGGCAGAGCCGGAGATATCCAGCGCGGCGCCCACGCGCACCGTGGGCGGCTTGGCCAGTTGGCGCTTTTCCAGGACGATGCCAACCTTGGCCGCGCGTTTCTCGAGAGTGATCATGCCTTTGATTCCTTAATGCGGTTCCGCGGTTCTACGGTTATGCGGTTATGCGGCTACGCCGGCTTCCGGGTAAAACGCGTCACCAGATCCTGTTCGAGCTGGCGCAGCCGAGGCGCCTCCTGCTCGCGTTGGCGGCGTCCTTCGTCGACGATGCGGGTGATGTCGTCGAACGCCCCGAAGAGCTGCTCCTGCGCGTACTCGAACGTGCTGGTAGCGATAACCGGACGCTGCCCCAGCTTGGCGATCTCCTGCGCGTTGGCCCGGCTCAGGTCGGCCTGGGCGCGGATGGCGGCATCGGCCGCCTCGTAGGTCGCGTTGGCCAGCTCGGCCGCCCGCCTGGTGCTCAGTTGTTCGAGGTAAAGCGAAAACGCATTGGTCCACGCGGGAATCAGCACCGTCTTGATGGTGCCGAACTTCGACGTCAGCGTGCGCTTGTGGTCCTGCTCCATGCGAATCTGCGGCGCCAGCTGCTTGGACATCAGCATGGCGCGGTTGAGATCGTCGATCTTCTGCTCGAGCGCGCTGATGCGGCGCCTGACGTCCAGCAGGCGCTGGGCCGCGAAAGCGTCGCCGGCTTCCGGCTCACCCGCCAGCACGGCGCGAAAGGCCGCCAGGGCCTGCTCGCCGTGCTGCCTGGCGGCTTCCAGCTCCTGGTGCATGGCGTAGTTGTCCACGTACATCTGCTCCAGGTCGGCAATGCCGCTCTTCTGCTGATGGGCGTGCGTCTCCAGTTCCCGCAGCAGCGTATCCAGCCGCTTGCTGACCGTCTCGTACTGCGCCAGCAGGCGCTCCCTGGTCGATTTGAGGAAGCCGCTGACGCGCGCCAGCACGCCTCCCCTCTGCATGGCGTTGGGATCCAGCCCCTTGGCCGTGGCGATCAGCTCGTTGAGCTTGTCGCCGAACTGGCCGGCATCGGCGGCACGGACGCTGGACAGCATCTGCTTCGAAAATGCCGCCATCCGGACGCCCTGCTCGGCGCCGAGACGGTCGATCTCATCATCCGTCAGCAGCTTCGGCAGCGCTGCACCCGGCGGGGTAGCGCCGGCATGCGCGGACATGGCCCCAGTAGTGAGCACTGACAAAGACGGCGCGGCCGCGGGTTGTGCTTCGCGTTTTTCGTCGTTGAAAAGGGGTTTCATTGCCGCCTTCACTCCTTAATCCTGATAGTCCCGGCATCCCCGGTAGGCGAAAACGCACACATAATACATTTATAGCGGTTGTAGCGAAAATAGATTATCAGGCATATAGCGTGCGAACTCCCGGCTCAGGGACGAACGCAGGCCGTGCAACGATTCGATCGGCGCGACGGGGCTTGGCCAGGTCTTCGAACTGGTCACCCAGTTGAGGGCGCAGGCCTGCCGGCGCTGGGAACGGCGGCGGATTGCAAGGCGTGGAGAAAGCGGTCGCATGCATTACCATGCTCGGAAAGCAGGCAGAAAGTGCCAGCCCCTGACCGCCGGAAAGAGAGGAAAACTATGCAGGAATATCTTGGCGCATGCCACTGCGGCACCGTCACGTTCTCGTTCGAGGCCGATATCAATGAACTGGTCCGCTGCGACTGCTCCCTTTGCACCAAGCGCAACGCCGTGATGGCGACCGTCGAGCGCAGGCGGCTCCGGGTCCTCTCTGGCGAGGAAGCCTTGAGCCTGTACCAGTGGAACACGGGCATGGCGAAGCACTACTTCTGTTCCCGCTGCGGGATCTACACCTTTCATCAGCGGCGCACGGACGAGCGCTATTTCAGCGTCAACGCATTTTGCGTCGATGGCATCGACGCCACGAAGATCCCCGTCCGCCAGGTCGATGGGAAAAGCCGCTCGACGGTCTAGCCAGGACCGGCCCCTCCCCGCGCTCAGGCCGGCCGATGCGACGACCTGAACAATGCCACCGCTTCCTTCATGCAGGCCAGGAGCCTTGCCGCCATCGCGGTCAACGGACGGTTCCTCCGCGTCACGATCGAGACGCAGATCTCCGGCAGCGGCTCGCGCAGGCGCAGCACGGAAATCTGGTGCTTCCTGAGTTCGAGCTGGACATGGCCCCCAGCGCAGCGGACCAGGCCGCATTGAACCACTACATCGCGTCGCACGGCGTGAAGGTCTACCGCGATACGCCGGAATGGAAAGGACTGGTCTATGGACAAACGCGCATTGCCGTTCTCCAGGCTGTGGCGGGACTCTCCGGCAGCACGGCCGGCGGAGCGGATCCGCGCGGCTGGCAACGTCAGGCAGAGAGAAGGAACGCCGCACGAAAGGGGCGGGCCTGAAAAAGGCCCGGGCGGACGGGGAGAGCCGCACGGGCAAGCCCTGACAGACAGCACAGAGCGGCAGCGAGTTTACCGGTGCCCCCCGATCGGCATTGCAAACAATTGTGGCGCCCAGTCCACCGAAGCTGTCGCCGGACCCGCTACGGCGGCAGTTCGCCAGCCGGTTGAGGCGTGTCCACGGTCCAGATCCAGGGCCGCGCCGCGCGATCGGCATGCTGGAAAGCCTGGATCTGCGCGCGCCGTTTCAATGTCAGGCCAATGGCATCGAGTCCCTCCAGCAACATGCTGCGCTCGCTCCGGGGCACGGTGAACGGCAGGCACCGGCCCTGCGGATGCCGGACCACGCAGCGCTCGAGATCAACCGTCAGGATCAAGGTCCCCGCCGCCGCTTCGGCCGCCATCCAGTCGATCTCCGCCGCCGGCAACACCACCGGCAGGATGCCGTTCCGATAGCAATTGTTCTGGAAGATCGCCCCGAACGACGGGGCGATGACACAGCGGAACCCGAACTGCCGAACCGCCCAGGCCGCGGCTTCGCGGGAGGATCCGCTGCCGAAGTTCTCCCCGGTCAGCAGGATCGAGGCCTGCCGGAATGGCGCGCGATTGAGCACGAAATCGGGGCGCTCGACGCGCTCCCCGTCGGCGGATGATTGATAACGCCAGGGCGCCAGCAGTTTTTCGCCGTAGCCATCGCGCCCTGGAGACGTGATCTCGCGTGAGGGGATCAGCAGGTCGGTATCGATATTGGCGTGGACAAGGGGGGCGGCAATGCCGCTCAATTCAACGAACTGTTCCATATCATCTCCCCTCGCCAAGCAGCGGACGCGGATCCGCGATACAGCCGGCGATCGCCGAGGCTGCCACCGTGGCCGGACTGGCCAGGTGCGAGCGCACGCCGGGACCCTGCCGACCTTCGAAATTCCGGTTGGTGCTGGTAATCACGCGGCGTCCGGGCTTGCCGGGCTGGTCGAAATTGTCGCCACCGGCGAAGAAGCACAGCGAACAACCGCTCTCGCGCCACTCGAAGCCGGCCTCGACGAACACACGGTCCAGCCCTTCGGCTTCCGCCGCGTGCTTGACCCCGGTCGAGCCTGGCACCACGATGGCCTTCACGCCCGGCGCCACGCGGCGCCCGCGTACCACCTGGGCCGCCGCGCGCAAATCCGGCAGGCGGCTGTTGGTGCAGGAGCCGATAAAGGCGGCATCGATGGGAATCCCCTGCAGCCGCTGTCCCGCCTGCAGCGCCATATAGTCAAGCGCGCGCCCGGCATCGCCGTCGGCGGCGCGCGGCACCGCGCCATCCACCGCCGTTACCTGGCCGGGGTTGGTTCCCCAGGTGACCTGGGGCGCCAGCTGGCTGCAATCGACGTCGAGTTGCCGGTCCCAGCGCGCTCCCTCGTCGGAGGCCAGCGCAAGCCAGTGCGACACTGCCGCATCCCATGCGGCGCCGCGTGGCGCGAAAGCACGCCCTGCCAGCCATTGCGCGGTGCGCGCGTCCGGCGCCACCAATCCGGTCCAGGCACCGAATTCGACTGCCATATTGCACAGGGTCAGCCGCCCCTCCACCTCCAGGGCCCGCACCGCCTCGCCGGCGAACTCGATGGCATGGCCATCGCCGCCACCCGCCCCGTACCGGCCGATCAGCGCCAGCACCATGTCCTTGGCCGACACCCCAGGGGCAATCCGGCCGTGGAACAGCACGCGCATGATCTTTGGCCGGCTTCGCACCAGGCACTGCGTGGCTACCGCGTGCTCGCCCTCGGTCGTGCCGATACCCCATGCCAGTGCGCCGATCCCGCCTACCGTGCAGGTGTGGCTGTCGCAGCAGACCATGGTGCTGCCAGGCAGGGCAATGGCCAGCTCGGGCGAGACGACGTGCGCGATGCCCTGCCGCGGATCGCCCAGGTCGAACAGGCGGATGCCCGCGCGCCGCGACGACGCGCGGAACGCTTCGATAAACGTGCGCCCGCCCCGCACCAGGGTATCGTCGCCCCTGCCGGGCAAGGTGTCGACAATATGATCCATGGTGCCGAACACCAGGCCAGGATGCGCGACACGATGGCCCGCCTCCTCCAGGCCGCTGAAAACGCGCGGCCCGGCGCGGTCGTGCAGGAAGACGCGGTCGATATGGAGCAGCGCCTGGTCGCCCTCCATCCGCGCCACCACATGTTCGTCCCAGATCTTTTCGATGATGTTGCGCGGCGATGTATGCATGGCGCTCACCCTATTGCGCAGTGCCGGGGTGCAGCAGGCCCGACAGATAGCGCCGTTCCAGCGCGAACACGTCCTCGAAGCCGACCAGCTTGAGCTGCTCGCGGAAATCGGCCAGCGGCGCGCCGGGCCCGCCGGCGCATCCATTGGCTTGCACTGCCGCCAACGCGTCGCGCATGCCCTGGATCGCCGCCAGCATCAGCGTGGCTGGCAGGCTGACACGCGCAATGCCGATCTGCTGCATCTCCTCGAACGTGAATGCCGTCGGCGACTTGCCGCCCTCGACCACATTGATCGCCACCGGCCCGCGGATGCCCTGCACCGCCTGCCTTGCCAGTTCCTTCGACGTCATCCCGTCCACGAAGATCATGGTGGCGCCGGCGGCGAGATACGCATTGCCGCGCCGTATCACTTCGTCGATACCGCCAACCGCGAGGGCGTCGGTGCGCGCGTTGATGACGAAATCCGGATCCGTGCGCGCTTCGGCGCAGGCCCGGATCTTCTGGACCGCTTCCTCGATCGGCACGATGGACTTGCCCTCCAGGTGCCCGCAGCGCTTGGGCATGACCTGGTCCTCGATATTGACGCCGGCGCAGCCGATGCGCTCGAACGCCTTGATGGCGTACCAGGCATTGACGGCGTTGCCAAAGCCCGTATCGCCGTCCGCCATGACCGGCAGGTCCACCGCGTCGACGATGTGCTGGGTGGCCGCGACCATATCCGGGAGCGACAGGAAGCTGTAGTCCGGCAGCCCCAGGCGGCTCACGGAAATGCCGAAGCCGGAACACTGCACGGCGGCAAAACCGGTCTCCTGGACGATGCGGGCGGAGAGGGCGTCAAAGGCACCCGGCATGACTAGGATCTCGGGGGCATGAATCAGTTTCTGGAGCAATGTCGTCTTTCGCATGATGAGCCTTTCTGGTCGTGACGATGGTCAGTATGCATACATGACAATGCAAAAACAAGATTTAGAAGTACATAAAATCATTTTTAACGCTATCATGCATACATAACATCAGGAGACCAAACAATGCCTTCGACTCGACTTATCAGCGGAACCCGGCCGTTTCTACTGCTGCTGGCGCTTGCCGGCGCCGTCCTGCCGGGCCGCCACGTATCCGCCGGAACGAACCCGGCATGGCCGGCCCGGCCGATCACGCTGGTCGTGCCCTTCCCCGCCGGCGGGACCACGGACACGGTTGCCCGCCTGCTCTCCAGGAGCCTGTCCCGCCAGCTGAATCAGACAATGGTGGTGGATAACAAGAGCGGTGCCAGCGGCACGCTGGGCGCGGCGCAAGTCCTGCGCGCGCCCGCCGACGGATACACCTTGCTCCTGGGCACGCCGGCCGAGCAGATCAACGCACCGATGATGATGTCGCGGGCGCCTTACGATGCGGCCCGCGACTTCGCGCCGGCAGGCTGCGTCAGCCGCGGGCCGAACGTGCTCGTGGTCAATCCGGGATTGCAGGCCAGGACCGTCGCGGAGTTGCTGCGCGCGGCGCGGGCACGGCCCGGCCAGATCAATTTCGGCAGCGCGGGCAACGGCAATACGTCGCATCTATCGGGGGAGCTGTTCGCGCAGACGGCCGGCATCGAACTCACCCATATCCCCTATCGCGGCAACGCCCCGGCGATTGCCGACACCATCGGCGGCCAGGTGCAGATGATGTTTTCCAATCCGGCCACCGTGCTGCCCCACATCCGCAGCGGCACGCTGCGCCCGCTCGCCGTGACTTCGCACGCGCGCATCGCGGCGCTTCCGGATGTGCCCACCCTGAGGGAGTCCGGCGTCCCGGTCGAGATCTACAGCTGGACGTGCCTGTTCGTGCCGTCCGGAACGCCGAAGGACATCGTGGGTAAACTGCACGCGGCGCTGGCGAAAGCACTCGATGACCGGCAACTCGGCCAGGCCATCGAAAACAGCGGCGCCGAGAGATTCCCCACGACACCCGAAGAGGCAAGCCGGTTTCTTGCCGGGGAGAGGGCGTTGTGGGGTAATCTCATCCACAGCCGTCATATTCACGCAGACTGATTACCCATCACCGGTTTCAGATCACCGACTCGCATCAGGAAACATGTCTTCACCCGAAACTTCCCGCACGCGCGCGCTCTCGGTCGCCGACATCTTGCGCAACCGCATATTCGACGGAGAGATCCCGCCTGGCGCCCATTTGATGGAGGTCACCCTGGCCCAGGAGCTGGGCGTCTCCCGCACGCCGGTGCGCGATGCGCTGGCCCGGCTGGCAGACGAAGGGCTGCTGGTCTATCAACCCAATCGCGGGTTTCTGGTCCGCCAGTTCCATACCAAGGACATCAAGGACGCATTCACCGTCCGGGCCACGCTCGAAAGCCTGGGCTGCCGCCTGATCGGCGAGCGCGGCCTGCTGCATGCCGAGCAAGAGCGGCTCGCCGCCTTGCTGGAGGCGCAGCGCAAGGTGCTGCACGATGAGGAATGGAACGACGGGCAGGCCCTCCTGTGGCAGGACATGAACCTCGACTTCCATTTCGCGCTGCTGGCGTTGGCTGACAACAGCTGGCTGACGGATGCCGTCCGCCGTGCCCGCCAGCTGCCCATCATATTCGACAGCAAGTCGCACCCACATGACCATGAAGCCCTGCTCCTGCTCTACCGGCGCGAACACAGCCGGCAGGCGCTCGGCGACCACTACCGCATCGTGGATGCGCTGGCGCAGCGCGAAGTCGGCCGTGCCGAGGCGCTGATGCGGGAACATATCCTCACCAACCGGGATGTCCTGGTACGGGCCTTGAGCAAGAACACCCCTGGCGGGCCTGCGGTGCAGCCCGCCCAGTGGGTCGGCCAGGCCTAGCCGGATCCGGCGCGCCGCAACCCTGCCCAAAGCGGACAGGGGCGGCGCCGGGATGGTTGGGAGCCCGGTCGGAAGGCAGACAGCCTTGCCCAGGCACGGGCGCGGTATGCGACTGTTCCTGATATGGTCGCACCATGCATTTCCGGCGCCGCAATCGGACCTTAAATGGCAAAACCCCCCAGTACTATCGTACTGGGGGGTTTCAAGGGAGAGCCTGGCGATTACCTACTTTCACACGGGTATCCGCACTATCATCGGCGTGGAGTCGTTTCACGGTCCTGTTCGGGATGGGAAGGGGTGGTTCCAACTCGCTATGGTCACCAGGCATAAACGGTGTGCCGCGCTGACTCGGTCAACGCAGCGAATAGGGATGTAGTTGGGGTTGTGCGTATCGGCCAATGGCACGCGATACTCAACCAGGAGAAACACACTGGTTATAGGATCAAGCCTTACGGGCAATTAGTACTGGTTAGCTTAACGCATTACTGCGCTTCCACACCCAGCCTATCAACGTCCTGGTCTCGAA
>NZ_JBYOJU010000035.1:0-109240 GCF_057798855.1 Cupriavidus sp. 96C5-1
TGTCAAGTCCTGACATAGGTTGACACCCCGCTGCACGCGGTTTGCTCGTTCAAGTTGTAGCAAGAGACGCCCGATGAACCTCATTGGGCGTTTTGTATTTCAGCGACTGATGCGGTCGCTCGCGGTTGTAGATACGGATGGACTGTTCGACCATGCGAGCGGCCTGCTTCAGGTCGGCAGGCCGCTGCAGCAAGAACTCGCTTTTGAGAATGCCGTTGACGCGTTCTGCCATGGCATTCTGGTAACAATCGTAGCCATCGGTCATGGAGCAAATCAGCCCATGGCGCTGATGGATCTCCTGGTAGTAGGTCAAGCAGTACTGGATCCCGCGATCCGAGTGGTGAACCAGCGGCTGGCGCGTGCTGCGGCCCCGCAGCGCCATCCTCAGCGCCTGGCTCACCTGCTCGGTCTGCAGGCTGTCATGCACGTGGTAGCCGACGATCTTGCGAGAGTAGGCGTCGGTCACCAGGCTTAGGTAGACGAAGCGCTGGGCGGTCGGCAAGTACGTGATGTCAGCCACCCAGACCTGTTCCGGACCCGTTGGAACAACCTTCTGGGGCCCATCCTTGAGCAGGTTGGGATGTCGCCGGAAGCGATGATGGCTATGCGTGGTCTTGTGATAAGCCCGCTGCGGCGCCACCAGCAAGCGAGCCGCACGCAGTATGTCGAACAAGCGGTCACGGCCGATCTGGATACCGGCCTGAGCCAAGGGTGAGCGCAAGATGTGCTGAAGCTTGCGCGTGCCCAAGCGCGGCTGGCGCAGGCGAGTGTAGGTCACCATGGCGCAAACCTTGGCGTCTCGCTCAAGCCGCAGGCGCTCACTGTGCTGGCGTTTGTAGTATGCCTGTCGGCTGATGCCGACATAGCGGCAGGCCCTGCTGACGCTCAGCCCTTGGACGAGCTTTTGCGCGAGGACCTGCCCGAGGGCTTTTTTACGATGCGAACCCCGTGCTCCTTCTGGATCACGTCGATCACGGCCTCAAACAAGCGAGCCTTCTCGTTCGCCTCCTTCAGCTGTACTTCCAATTCCTTGATCCGCTGCTCCGGCGTCAGTGGCTTGTCGGTTTCGTTTCCCATGGCGGTGCTGGCAGCTCTACGCGACGACGAGCCGCTCCAGTCCTGTAGTCCGTGCTTGCGTAACCATACCAGCACTGTCGAGCGCCCCTGGATCCCGTACCGCTGTTGGGCCTGCTTGTAGGTCAATTCGCCTTTTTCGACCTGCTCCACCACCGCTAGTTTAAAAGCCAGGCTGTAGTCCCGCTGAGTTCGCTTTTCGACCGCTTCCAATTGACTCTCCTTCCTGTCTGGGGGGAAAGTGTCAACCTTAGTCAGGACGGGTCACGCCAATGAAAAAAGCCGGGAGCATTGCTGCTCCCGGCTTTTTTGGATTCGTTGGTGGGGCGTGAGTGACTCGAACACTCGACCTACGGATTAAGAGTCCGCTGCTCTACCAACTGAGCTAACGCCCCAACGAGCCGAAAATCATAGCAAACTCATCGCGGGAATGCAACACCTATCGTGATGTTGGTTTGAATCCGGGTTTGCTGCGCGGGGAAATGGGCGGGCCATCGGCACATTCCGATGCGCCAATGAAAAAGCCGGAAGCACTGCTGCTTCCGGCTTTTTGGATTCGTTGGTGGGGCGTGAGTGACTCGAACACTCGACCTACGGATTAAGAGTCCGCTGCTCTACCAACTGAGCTAACGCCCCAACGAGCCGAGGATCATAGCAAGCCAATTGTGACAATGCAACACCTTTTGTTGCGTTGGTTTGAATTTCGCAGTGAGCTCGCTTGCGGCAAGTGGCCGGGATCGTTTTATCGCATTGGCTACAATGCGCTCGTCCTCCTCGGCAGCGGCGTCCGGTGCCGCGCCGAACCAATCCCCTCAATGCGGAGCCCGCCATGCACGCCAGAGTCCTGCGCTACCTCGACGAGGTGGTGACCCGCGGGTCGATCCGCCAGGCCGCGCAGCATCTGCACGTGGCACCGAGCGCGATCAACCGGCAGATCCTGGATCTGGAGACGGAACTCGGTGCGCCGATCTTCGAGCGCATCAACAAACGCCTTCGGCTGACGCCGCTGGGCGAGATGGTGCTGGCGCACGTGCGTCACACGCTGCGAGAGCACGCGCTGTTGCGCAGCCGTATCGAGGCCGTCAAGGGGGTGCGCCAGGGCGAGGTGACCGTCGTCACCACCGCGGGGCTGGCCGGTTCGCTGATGCCTGCGCTGGTGCATGAATTCCGCCAGCAATACCCGGGCATCCTGGTGCGGCTGGTCGACCTGCCGGTGGCGGAAATCGTCAGCGCCGTCGAGCGCGGCGATGCCGACCTTGGCCTCGGCTACGAGTTGCCCGACATGGCCGCCTTTTCCACTCTTGCCAGCAACGACTGGCATATAGGCGCAGTGGTTGCGCCCGGACATGCGCTGGCCGGGCAGCCATCGACGCTGCTAAGCGAGTGCCTGGCCTATCCGCTGATCCTGCCCGCGCCCTCGATGTCGATCCGCGCCATCCTGGACGAGGCTTTCGCCCGCGCCATGATCGACGTCTCGCCGGTGACCGAGACCACCTCGACTTCCCTGATGCGGCGCCTGGTGATGCTGGGCACCGGCATTGCTTTCCTGAATCCCCTCGACGTGCTGGAGGAGCGGGCGCGCGGTGCGCTGGTCTGGGTACCCCTGCGTGACGGCAGGCTGCCCTGTCAGACGCTGCGGCTCGTGGCACGCGCACGCAACCCGCTGAGCGCCGCGGCTGCGCTGATGGCCGACAGGATTGGCGCAGGGCTGGCGGCGCTGTTTGCCGGCGCGCGCTAGCGGCCGGCGGCGCGCGTCTCTGGTGGCTGGCCAGGCATTGTGCTTTTTTTGCGCACACCGTCGCCGGAATTCGATGCTTTGCCAGGCGCCGCCGCCGTCCTAGACTGTCGGGGCCGGTCCGCCCGAAGCGCCGGCGCGAAGACGCGCCCCGGCCACGGCGCCGCGTTTCCTTTCCGTTCACGTTCCTGACCCGAAGATCCCGCCATGACCCTCATCCTCATCAATGCAGACATCCTGGTGACCATGGATGCGCAACGCCGCGAAATTGCGGGGGGTGCGCTGGTTGCGCAGGGCCCGGCGATCGAATGGGTTGGCGCCAGCGCCGAGTTGCCGCCTCGATACCGCCGGCTGATCGAGGAAGGGGGTGCCGAGGTGCTCGACATGACGGGGCAGGTGGTGATCCCCGGCCTCGTGAATACACACCATCACATGTACCAGAGCCTGACCCGCTCCGTGCCCGCGGCGCAGGACGCCGAGCTGTTCTCCTGGCTGAGTAATCTGTATATGTTGTGGTCGCACCTGACGCCGGAGATGATCGATGTATCGACCCGGACCGCGATGGCCGAGCTGATGCTGTCTGGCTGCACCACCACGAGCGACCATCTCTATCTCTATCCCAATGGCGCGCGGCTGGATGATTCCATCGCCGCGGCGGCCGATATGGGCATGCGCTTCCACGCCGCGCGCGGCTCGATGAGCGTGGGCCGCAGCAAGGGCGGCTTGCCGCCCGATTCGGTGGTGGAGGAAGAGCAGGCCATCCTCAAGGACAGTCAGAGGCTGATCGAGCAGTACCACGATGCCTCGCGCCACGCGATGCTGCGCGTGGTGGTGGCGCCGTGCTCGCCGTTCTCGGTATCGCGCGACCTGATGCGTGAGTCGGCGTTGCTGGCGCGCAGTTACGGGGTGTCGATGCACACCCATCTCGCCGAGAACGACAACGACATTGCCTATTCGCGCGAGAAGTTCGGGCTGACGCCCGCGCAGTATGCGCAGGAGCTCGGCTGGGTGGGCCCCGACGTATGGCATGCGCATTGCGTCAAGCTCGACGACGAGGGCATCGCACTGTTCGCCCGCACCGGCACCGGGGTGGCGCATTGCCCTTGCTCCAACATGCGGCTGGCGTCGGGCATTGCGCCCGTGCGCGCGATGCGCGATGCCGGCGTGCCGGTCGGGCTCGGGGTGGATGGCAGCGCCTCGAACGATGGCGCCCATATGCTCGGGGAAATGCGCCAGGCGATGCTGTTGCAGCGGGTGGGATACGGGCCCGCTGCCATGAGTGCGCGCGAAGCGCTGGAGATCGCCACGCTGGGCGGCGCGCGGGTGCTGGGCCGCGACGATATCGGCGCGCTGGCGCCCGGCATGTCGGCCGATTTCGTATCCTTCGACATGGGGCAGGTGGGTTACGCCGGCGCTGGCCACGATCCGGTGGCGGCGCTCGTTTTCTGCACGCCGGGCAACGTGGTCACCAGCGTGATCAATGGTCGTGTGGTGGTGCGCGACGGCGAGTTGCTCACGGTGGAGCTGCCGCGGATCCTGGTGCGGCACCGCGATCTCGCGCGCGCCTTGTTCGAGCGCGCAGGCGATATCTGAATGCGGCGCGTGCGCGACCCCACTCGAGTGGGGCTGCGCCATATCTGCTATGTATTCAGACTTGTTGCCGGGACGTTCCCTGAACGCCCCTGACCCTTCTCAGGCCCGCTTGATCGCGGGCTTTTTTTTGTGGGATTTTTGTAGGCTGCGTGGGGCAGTAGCGCTGGCATGCGCGTCGCGCCAATGAAAAAAGCCGGAAGCATTGCTGCTCCCGGCTTTTTCGAAATGCGCTGGTGGGGCGTGAGTGACTCGAACACTCGACCTACGGATTAAGAGTCCGCTGCTCTACCAACTGAGCTAACGCCCCAACGAAGAACGAGATTCTATCATCGTTTTTGAATTTGTCAAAGGGCCGGTGAAGTTTTTCTTGCGCGCGCCGTGCTTGCGCATGTGGCGTGCGCTTGCCTATCGTTCTTCCGGCGATGGGTGATACCCGACGGCTTGATCGTGTTCTCCGGGCAGGCGCCGAGGGCACGGGAACTCGCGCGTGGCTTCGGCGGTCTGTGGGCGAGCGAGGTGTAGGCCTTTGCGGACGAGTCGGGCCGAGCCATGTTAGGATGAATCTTCACTTGCAATGGAGGGCTTTACCGATGGATATCAAGTTCCAAGAGCAAGAGCGTTACGATATCAACAATGAAGGCTTGCTATTTCACGCCGTTGTCGACGGCCAACCGGTTACCTGTGTGGTGACCCGCGAAGCGCTGTGGGAAGGCTTCAGTGCCGACCAGGTGCTGTCGCTTGAAGAGGCATTCCGCGCGGGACGCGAAACGATCGAGCGTGCCGCGGTGGTGCTGATCGAGCAGGGCGCAGCCCAGCCCGTGGTAGTCAAGCGCGCCCATGTGGCGCCGCTCTGAAGCCAGTCTCAGTCCGGGCCGGTCATCGGTCCGATCCCGGGCGACCGCTTCATGTTATCGCGGCTTCTCGCCGCCCCGCGCCGGTTATACGCCGGCGTTTTTCTTTGTGACCTCACCCGTTTTCAATGCATTCGCCCAGGCGTGATCGTGCTTCCGCCTGATGCAGCCCGGCGCGGTGGTGCCGCCGTCAGGCTGGCTGCGCTTGATACAGCGCTCCGCCCGGACGGCCTGCGCATTCCTCGAAGATACGAGCCTGGCATCCCGCGCACACGCCGGCATCGAGATGGGCAATGATGGTGTGCAGCGCCTGCCGCTTGGTCGAGAAGATGTGTCCCTCGCCCAGCTTCGAGGCGAAGCCGGTCTGATCCCAGCATTGCAGAACCTGCGTGCGCGGGCGGTGGAAATACAGGTCGCCGCCGGTGGCACGGCGTTCCGCGAGTTCGCTTTCCCACATCTCGGCACCCGCCAGGTCGATGAAATTCATGCTCTTGGTCATGGCCAGCAGATGGATCTGGCCGGGATGGGCACGGCGCGCCTCGTGCAGGCGGTCGGTGACGTACTGGACGGCGCCGAAGTAGATCGCGCCTTCCATGCGCAGCAGCTTGAGCTGGGGGCATTCCGGCTGTGGCCGGTGCAGTTCGTCCAGCGGTGTGAAGCGCCGGCCGGGGTCATCCGCATCCGGTACCAGGCTGCGCACGGCCGGCCGCGAGGTGCGGTAGAGATGGGCGACCAGCGACAGGATGGTACCGAGCAGGACCGCCATCTCCAGGCGGATGGCCAGCGTAGCGGCATAGGTGCTGACGGCGATGACGAATTCGGTGCGGCTCAGGCTGGCGATGCGCCGCAGGCGGGCCAGATCGAACAGGCCCCAGGCCACCAGCAGGAGCATGGCGGAGATGGCCGCGAGCGGAATCTGCGCCAGCAGCGGGGCGCTGGCCGTGACCAGCACGACCAGGAGCAAGGCGGAGAAGATGCTGGCCAGCGGCGTCTTCGCGCCGGCTTCGTAATTCGGCATCGAGCGGTTTAGCGAGCCGCAGGAGATATAGGCGGAGAACAGGCCACCCGCGATATTCGACAGGCCCTGGCCGATGAACTCGCGGTTCGCGTCGATGTGCTGGCCCGAGCGCAGCGCCACCGCCTTGGCGATCGAGATCGACTGGCCGAGCGCAACGATGGTGAGTGCCGCGGCGATACCCAGCAGGTCGGGGATGGCCTGCCAGGAGATTTCGGGAAGATGGAAGGGCGGAATGGCAGAGGGAATCGGGCCGACCACATTGACATGGCGCGCGCCTGCGCTCCAGCCTGGTGCATTGAGCAGCAGCGCGACGCCATAGCCGGCCAGCAGACCGATCAGCATGAACGGCAGGCGGCGGGAGATGCGTTTGGCGGCGACCGTCACCGCCAGCGTGACCGCGGCCACGGTGAATGCGCTCCAGTTGACGGTGGCAGCATTGCCGAGCAGGAAGCGCACTACGCCGAATGCGCTGGTGCCGGTGGGCACCGACAGGCCAAACAGGTCCTTGAGCGCATAGAGTCCGATCAGCGTGGCTGCGCCGCAGGTGAAGCCGAGCAGCACCGACGGCGAGATGAAATTGGCCAGCGAGCCGAGGCGCAGGGTGCCCACGGCGAGTTGCAGCAAGCCGACCATGATGGTGACGGCCAGCGCCAGGTTGATGTACTCGGGACTGCCGGCGAAGGCAACCGGGCTCAGCATGGCGAATAACGCCAGGGAGTTGGCGTTGGTCGGGCCGGACATCACATGCCAGCTTGAGCCAAACAAGGCAGCCACGATGCAGGGAATGACCGCCGCGTAGATGCCGTACTGCGGCGGCAAACCGGCCAGGGTGGCGAACGCCACGCCCTGCGGCAGCACCAGCACGGCGCCGAGCAGGCCGGCCACCAGATCCGCGCGCAAGCTGGCCGGACCGACGCGGTGGCGCCATGCCGGCAGCAGGCGCTCCAGCATGCTACCCGCGGCGGCGGGGATGTTCATGCGCACCGGTCTTGTTCGTTGAAGCTATCCAGCAGTTCGTCGAGCGCGCCGTAGACCTTGACCAGGCGTTCGGCGCCGATCATCTGCTCCAGTTCCTCGTAGCGGCGGTCGATCAGCGGTTCCATCTCCGCGATCATGTCGCGGCATTTGTCGGTCAGCGAGATCAGCTGGCGGCGCTGGTCGGTAGTGGAGCGGGAGCGCAGGATCAGGCCCGCCTCCGCCATGCTGGAGAGCATGCGCGTCAGGCTGGGGCTCAGGATCAGGCAGGCATCGGCCAGCTGGTTGGGCTCCATTTCGCCCTGCTCGTTGAGGGTACGCACCACGCGCCATTGCTGCTCGGTCATGCCGTGCTGGCGCAGGATGGGCCGAAAGCCCGCCATCAGCGTTTCGCGTGCTTGCAGCAGCAGGTGGGGAAGGTTGCGATGGCGGAAGGTAGCCGGTTTCATGCCCGCAAGTGTAGCCGCGCGGCTGCCCGGACGCGAGCCGGTGGCTACCCGGATAGCCTGAACGTGGTCTTCGGCTTAGCGCTTCGGCCCGCCATTCCAGGCCATCCGCACCCCTCGCGGCCTATTCGCTATGCGCCGGTGGCGAGCGTGGCCACCACCGGCGTGTGGTCCGACGGCTGCTCCCAGGTGCGCGGCACGCGATCGATCACGCAGGCGTGGCACACGTCGCGCAAGGCCGGAGACAGCAGGATGTGGTCGATGCGCAGGCCGGCGTTGCGGCGGAAGGCGAACATGCGGTAATCCCACCAGGAGAAACTCTTCTCGGGCTGTTCGAACAGGCGGAACGCATCGGCCAGGCCGAGCGCTTGCAGCGCCTTGAAAGCGTCCCGTTCCGGCGGCGACACCAGGTTCTGGCCTTCCCATTTCTTGGGGTCGTGCACATCGCGGTCTTCCGGCGCGATATTGAAATCGCCCAGCAGCGCGAGCTTCGGGTACTTCGCCATCTCCGCCTGCAGCCATGCCGTCATCGCCTGCAGCCAGCCCAGCTTATAGGTGAACTTGTCGGAATCCGGCGCCTGGCCATTGGGGAAATAGGCGCACACCAGGCGCACGTCGCCATAGGTGGCCGCCACCACGCGCTGTTGGGGGTCGTCGTAGCCGGGAATGTTGCGCACCACGTCGGCGGGCGTGGCCATGGTCGCGTTGCGCGCCAGGATGGCTACGCCGTTATAGGTCTTCTGGCCGGTGAACACGCTGTGAAAGCCCGCGCTTTCCAGTTCGGCCAGCGGGTACTTGTCGTCCGGCATCTTCAGCTCCTGCAGGCACAGGGCATCGATCGGGGTTTCGGCTTTTTCCTGCTCCAGCAGCCAGTCCAGCACCTGCGGCAGCCGGACCTTGAGCGAGTTGACGTTCCAGGTGGCGATTCTCATGGTTGGGCTATCCATCCTTATTGCTAGCATTGTTGATGATTCAGAGGAGCCCGGCTGCAAATGCCTGCAAAGCCGGCAGGCCTCCCCGGTCAATGTGCGAGTTCTTGGCGTTCAGGCTAGATTGTCGCGTGAGCCGGCCCGATTGTGGGGATGCGTGGTGCGCTTGTCCGGTTCTCGGGCGTGGGTGAGCCTGGAATGCCGTTTGCGGCATGTTTACCGCTCACGCTTCCATGGCAGCCGGACGGTATCGCCGCAGCATGCGGAAACCGGAGAAAACGGCGCCAGGCACCACGCATCCGGCGCCCAGCCGGCAATCAGCCAGGCCCGGCCCTCGGTCAGCCTGGCCGGTGGCACCAGTGGATCGTGCGGCAGGACGCCCGCGCCGTGCTGGGCGGCAGGCCTCGCAGCAGCATTGCATTGCCTCCACGAGCCGCTTGCTGGAGGCGCTGATGCGGACGGGCGTATCGACGAAGACCACGCTCAGGGTTTGAACGAGCCTTCGATGGTATAGCGCGACCCCGGATGCACCAGCCGTGCCAGCGTGATCGGTGAGCCCTGGCTCTCCGTGCGGCGGACCACGATCAGGCAGGGCTCCGACGGCTTGACGCCCAGCAACTGTGCTTCTTCCGCGGTGGGCAGCTGGGCCTCGATCGAATACTGCGCCTCCCATAGCGGCGCCACGGTCAGCAGGTAGTTGGTCGGCGTGGTCCTGGTGAAATCCACGCTGAGGTAGTCGGGCGCGCGGGCGGGGTTGACGTAGCGGTCCTCGCAGAGCAGGGGCACGCCGTTCTCGCTGTGCACGATCAAGGTGTGGAAGACCTCGCTGCCCGCCGGCAGGCCCATGCGCTGCGCGAGCGCCTCGCTGACCGCTTCCGCGCGCGCCAGGTGCACCTCGGAGCGGTGCCGGTGGCCCCGCTCCGTGATCTCGTCGTGCAAGTCGCGGATGGTCAGGGTGGACGACGCCCGGTAGGGCTGGGTGGCGAATGTGCCGACACCCTGCACGCGCTCCACCAGTCCTTCCGCCTGCAGTTCGCGCACCGCGCGGTTGGCGGTCATGCGGCTGACGCTGAACTGGGTGACCAGCTCGGATTCCGACGGCATCAGGGTGCCGGGCGGCCAGCGGCCGGCGCTGAGCCCCTCCTTCAGGTAGTTCTTGATATGCGCGTAGGCGGCGGCGGGAGGCAGATAGGTCATGGCACGCATATTACTTGACGGGGCTTGTCTAGCCAATTGGCGCAGCCGCTGGTTTGACCGGCGCAGCGGGGCCTCTCCACGCCTGGCCGGAAGCGCAATCGAACGTGGCGGCCCCTGGCTGCGATTTATTAATCCATCTTGTATAGACAAGAATAGTCATTTATAGTCATTTTGCACAATGTGGCGTGAACTGCGTGGCGAAACAACAGAGACCGGGACACCGGGAGACATGAAGCGGCACCAAAGCCGCCATTGGAGGGGATATGGCAATGACAACAACGGGAGCAAGAACGGGAATCTTCCCGGGCTGGTATGTCGTGGGCGCGGCGCACGTGCTGCTGGCGCTGATCTTCGGCGCCGCGTATTCGTTCGGTGCCTTCTTCGCAAGCATCCAGGAAGGCTTCCAGGCAGGGAGTTCGTCCACGGCGTCGGTGTTCTCGTTCACCGCGCTGATCTACTACGTGGTTGGCGTGTTCGCGGGATCCCTGGCCGATCGCAGTTCAACGCGCCTGGTAGTCGGCATGGGGGTTGTGCTGCTGGCGCTGGGCTTCGGCATTGCCAGCACCGTCACGGCGTCGCTGGCCAGCTTCCTGATGGCCTTCTGCTCACTGGTCGGCCTGGGCGTAGGCCTGGTCTACGTGCCGGCGGTGACGGCGGTCCAGCGCTGGTTCGTCAGGCATCGCAGCAGGGCGTCGGGCCTGGCGCTGGCAGGCACCGGGCTTGGCACCTTCGTCGGGCCGGTGATGGCCGGCTTGCTGATGGAGCATATGTCCTGGCAGGCGACGATGCGCTGTTTCGCGCTGGCCATCGCCGTGACCGGCCTGGCGATGGCATGGCTGGTGAGGGGTAGCCCGCAGGAGGCTGGCCAGTATCCCGATGGAGACCCGCCCGCGCCCGGCAGGGCCACGGGCAGCCAGCAGTCAGGGATGCGCCTGTCGCAGGCGGCGCGCGGCGGGCGATTCTGGTGGATGTTCGCGGCGATCCTGCTGGGCTCCGTCGGTCTGTTCGCGGCGCTGGTCCACATTCACCCTTATGCGCGGCAGCACGGCATTTCCGCCGCGGGAGGCAACCTGCTGATCGGCCTGGTGGGCGTTGGCAATATCCTGGGCCGCCTCTTGCTGGGCGGACTGGGCGACCGCCTTGGTCCCGGCCGCCTGCTGGTGTGGCTGACCCTGATGCTGGCCGCACTCAACGGCGTGTGGTTCGGCGCGGCGAGCTTTCCGGCGCTGGCGGTGTTTGCCGTGCTGTTCGGCGCGGCGAACGGTGGCTGCATTTCTCTGTATCCCGCACTCGCCGCGGCGTGGTTCGGCACGGCGAACCTTGGCGCGATCCTGGGTGCGCTGTACATCGCTGTTGGGATAGCCGCGATGGCCGGCGGCAGTTTCGCGGGCTGGCTCTTCGATGCCTATGGCAACTACTCCGCCGCGATCGCAGCCAGCGGCTTGTGCGCGCTGGTGTCGGCCGCATGCATCGCGCGCGCCAGCCGCCAATAAAGAAGAAAGGCAGCCCGATGTGAGCTGCCTTCGTTGTCCGCTTCCGTTGCCTGTTCCACCACGGCGAGGGTTGGGAAGAGGGCCTGCGTGATGCCGCCAGCCCCCCTTCTTACGCCACGGCCATGCCGCCGTGGCGCAGCAGTGCGTCGATCTGCGGCGCGCGGCCGCGGAATGCCGTGAAGGATTCCATCGCCGGGCGGCTGCCGCCGACCGAGAGGATCTCGCGGCGGTAGCGCGCCCCGGTCTCGGCGTCCAGCACCGTGCCCGAAAGCCGGGCGGCTTCCTCGAACGCCGCATACACGTCGGCGGACAGCACCTCAGCCCACTTGTAGCTGTAGTAGCCGGCGGCATAGCCGCCCGCGAACACATGGCTGAAGGTATTCGGCCAGCGCGAGAGCGGATGCTGCGGCACCACGTGCGCCCGGTCGTTGATCTCCCGGGACAGCGCCAGCACCGATTTCTCGCCGGCCGGGTCGAAGTCGGTGTGCAGGTGCATGTCGAAGGACGAGAACACGATCTGGCGCAGCGTCATCATGCCGTTCTGGAAGTTCTTGGCGGCCAGCATGCGCTCGAACAGCGTGCGCGGCAGCGGCTGGCCGCTGTCGACGTGCGAGGTCATGTCGGCCAGCACTTCGTATTCCCAGCAGAAGTTCTCCATGAATTGCGAGGGCAGTTCGACTGCATCCCACTCCACGCCGTTGATGCCCGACACGCCCAGTTCGCCCACCTGGGTCAGCATATGGTGCAGCCCGTGGCCGAACTCATGGAACAGCGTGATCACTTCATCGTGGGTGAACAGCGCAGGCTTGCCACCCACCGGCGCCGTGAAGTTGCAGGTCAGGTAGGCCACCGGGGTCTGCACGCGGCCGCCGTCGAGCAGCTTGCGGCCGCGCGCGTCGTCCATCCACGCGCCGCCGCGCTTGCCTTCGCGGGCGTACAGGTCGATGTAGAACTGCGCCAGCAGTTCTCCCTCGGGCGATACCACACGGAAGAAGCGCGCGTCCTCATGCCAGGTCTGGGCCTGGTCCGCCTCGATGCGCACCGAGAACAGCTTTTCCACTACGCCGAACAGGCCTTTGAGCACCTGGGGCTCGGGGAAGTATTGCTTGACCTCCTGCTCCGAGAAGGCATAGCGCTGCTGGCGCAGCCTTTCCGAAGCGTAGGCGATGTCCCAGGGCGCCAGTTCGGCCAGCCCAAGTTCGGCGGCCGCGAAGGCCTTGAGTTCGGTCCAGTCCTGCTCGGCGAACGGACGGGCCTTGGCGGCCAGTTCGTCCAGGAAGCGCAGCACTTCCGCCGGGGATTCCGCCATCTTGGGCACCAGCGAGACCTCGCCGAAGGAGGCGTAGCCGAGCAGCAGGGCTTCCTCCCGGCGCAGCGCCAACTGCTCGCGCATGTTTTCGGTGTTGTCCCACTCGGCCTTGCCCTGGCTGTACTGCGGGCCGAGGTCCGAGGCGCGGGTGACGCTGGCTTCGTACATGGTCTGGCGCAGCGTGCGGTCGTCCGCGTATTGCAGCACGGGGAAGTAGGACGGGAAGTGCAGGGTGAATTTCCAGCCCGGCTTGCCGTCTTTCTCGGCGGCGTGGCGCGCGGCTTCCAGTGCATCTTCAGGCACGCCGCTCAAGCGGCTTTCGTCCTCGATCAGCAGCGCATAGGCATTGGTGGCATCGAGCACGTGGTCGGAGAAGGCCTTGGACAACTGGGCCTGCTGTTCCTGGATCGCGGCGAAGCGGGGCTTCTTGTCTTCGGGCAGCTCGGCGCCGCCCAGGCGGAAGCCGCGCAGCTCGTTTTCCATCAGCTGGCGGCGGGCCGCGCTCATGGTGGCGAATGCCGGGCCGGCGGCGATGGCCTTGTATTTGTCGTAGAGCGCGAGGCTCTGGCCCAGCGAGGACCAGAATTCGGTCATGCGCGGCAGGTTGTCGGCATGCGCCTGGCGCAACGCCGGCGTATCCGCCACGGCGCTCAGGTGGCCGACCACGCCCCAGGCCCGGCCGAGCGGCTCGGTGGCGGCTTCCAGCGCTTCCACGGCATTGGCCCAGGTGGCTTCGGTGGCGGGTTCCTCGGCGCGGTCGACGGCGGCCTGCGCGGTGGCCAGCAGTGTATCCAGCGCCGGCCCGATATGTTCAGGGCGGATCTCGGAGAAACGCGGCAGGTCGGAGAAATCCAGCAGCGGGTTGGCGGCGTTGGCTTGATTGGCGGCTTGGTCCATGACGTCTCTCTTGGCAGGGCCGGTAAAGGCAATACCCCGCACATTGGGGCGGGGCGGCAGGTTTTCCAGTGCCGGGCGGCTCGTGCGCGCATGGCGCGGGCGCCGCCTGGTCCGGGCCGCGGGGGCGGCCTCAGCCGGCGGCGCGCTCGGCGGCTTCCAGCGTGTTGATCAGCAGCATCGTAATGGTCATCGGGCCCACGCCACCCGGTACCGGGGTGATGTAGCCGGCCACTTCCTTCACGCCGTTGAAATCGACGTCGCCGCACAGCTTGCCGTTGTCGTCGCGGTTCATGCCCACGTCGATCACGGCCGCACCGGGCTTCACCATGTCGGCGGTGATGATATTGCGCCGGCCCACGGCGGCCACGATGACGTCGGCATCGCGGGTGTGGGCGGCCAGGTCGCGCGTCTTGCTATTGCAGATGGTGACGGTGGCGCCGGCCTGCAGCAGCAGCATCGCCATCGGCTTGCCGACGATATTCGATGCGCCGACCACCACGGCACGGGCGCCGCGCAGCGGGAACTGGACCGATTCCAGCATCTTCATGCAGCCATATGGCGTGCACGGGCGGAACAGCGGCGCGCCGGTCATCAGGGCGCCGGCATTGGCCACGTGGAAACCGTCCACGTCCTTTTCCGGGGCGATGGCTTCGAGCACCTTGTGGCTGTCGATATGCTTGGGTAGCGGCAACTGCACCAGGATGCCGTGGATGTTCGGGTCGCGGTTCAGGGCGTCGATGCGGGCCAGCAGGTCGGCCTCGGACAGGTCGGCCGGATAGCGGTCGAGCGAGGAATGGAAGCCGTTGTCGTCGCAGGCCTTCACCTTGTTGCGCACATAGACCTGGCTAGCCTGGTCATCGCCTACCAGGACCACGGCCAGACCGGGCCGGTGGCCGCGTTCGGTGAGACGGGCGGCACGCTGGGCGGCTTCGGTGCGGAGTTGCTTGGCAAGGGCGTTGCCGTCGATGAGGTGGGCTGGCATGGAGATGGGCGCTGGAGGTGGTCAAAGCGGAATTATAAAGGTTGACGCGACCCGGGGCGAAGTGGGGCGGCGCGCTGGTAGCATGTCCGGATGCACGCCCTGACCTCTCTCCTTGCGTTGACCGCACAGCCCGGCCGTGCCGAGCAAGCGGTGATGATCGCCCTGTGCCTGGCCGGGCTGGCCTGGGCGCTGAGCCGGCGTCCCTGGCACTGGCTCCGGCGCGACGCCTTGCAGCATGGCTGGCTGGGCGGGCTGGTGCTGCTGGCGCTGCTATGGACGGTCAGGGCGACGCTGCCGGGCGGGCTGGTGATCCAGTTGTTCGGCGCCACCCTGATGGTGACCCTGTTCGGGCTGCCGCTGGCATTGCTGTCGCTGTTCGTGGTGGACCTGGTGTCCTGGCTGGGGCTCGGCTACCTGGCGGGACAGGGCTGGGCCCAGCTGGACTGGGCGTTGCTCTGGCCGCGCTATGTCTGGATGGGGCTGCTGCCGGCCTTGCTGTCGGCGGCGCTGCAGGGCGCGATGCGCCGGCTGTTGCCGCGCCATCCCTTTGTCTTCATCCTGGGGCACGGCTATTTCACCGCCGGGCTGGCCGCGCTGGGGGCCGGCGCGGCCAGGGCGCTGTGGCGCAGCTACAGTGCGGGCGGCAGCGTGTTGTCCTTGCCTGACACGCTGATCGCGGTACTGATCCTGGCTTTTGGCGAGGCCTTCCTGACGGGCATGCTGGTGGCGGTGTTCGTGGTCTACAAACCGGAATGGGTCGTGACCTTCCGGGATGAGGAGTACCTCGGGAACTGAGCCGGCAGCCGGTCCCGCCGGAGAGGGGGGTGGCTGCCTTGCGGCGCGTGTCCAGGTGGCTCGTCTCAGGTGTTCTTGGACAGGGCCAGTCGCAGCAGGTCGGCCACGGTGTTGACGTTGAGCTTTTCCATGATGTTGGCGCGATGCGCTTCCACGGTCTTGATGGAAATGCCCAGATCGTCGGCGATCTGCTTGTTCAGGCGTCCGGCCACGATGCGTTCCAGCACCTGCTGCTCGCGCGTGGTGAGCTTGCCCAGCAGGTCCTTGGCGGCGCGCTGCTCGCGGGCGGCGGAATGGTCGGTACGGGCTTTCTGCAGCATGCGCTCCACCAGCGAGCGCAGTTCGGATTCGTCGAAGGGTTTCTCGATGAAGTCGATCGCGCCCTTTTTCATGGTGGAGACCGCCATCGGCACGTCGCCGTGGCCGGTGATGAAGACGATCGGGATATTGATGTTTTCCGCGATCATGCGTTCCTGCAGCTCGGGCCCGCTCATGCCCGGCATCCGCACGTCGAGGATCAGGCAGGAGACCTGGCCTGCGTCGTAGGCGGAAAGGAACTGTTCGGCGCTGGTAAAGCTGCGAACCTGGTAGCCATTGCCCTCCAGCAGCCAGGTCAGCGAGTCGCGCATGGCTTCATCGTCGTCGACGATGAAGACGGTCTCGCCGCGGTGGGAGGTGGGGTTTGGCGTTACGGTCATGAAGTCTCCTGGACGTCAAAGTCATTTGCCGCCAAGTGTAACCGGGCCGGGCGGCAAGCAACAGGGGCCGTTTGCGGCGCCCGCGATCGTGAGGGGGCGGTGCGCCAGGCAGGCGCCCCGCCGGTGCGGGGAGCGCGGCCGGGCTCCCGTGGACTACGGTTTTGGCGCCATGGCCATGGCTACTGGTCGATCACCGCCGGATGCAGCGGCAGCATGATCTTGAAGGTGCAGCCGATGCCGTCGGCATTGTTCTCCACCCACAGCCGGCCCTGGTGGGATTCGATGATGGAGCGGCAGATATTCAGTCCCATCCCCATGCCGTCGGACTTGGTGCTGAAGAAGGGCTCGAACAGCCGTTCCTTGGTGGCTTCGTCGACGCCGGGACCCTGGTCGATCACATCGATGCGCATGTTCTGCCCGAACTCGCCCGGCTCTACCCGCGCGTGCAGGCGCACCACGCCGGTGGCGCGCATCGCCGGCAGCCCGGCCATGGCCTCGACGGCGTTCTTGAGCAGGTTGACCAGCACTTGCTCGATCAGCACCGGATCGACGAACAGCAGCACCGGCGGCGCGGGCAGGCGGGTCAGGATGGTGACGCGCCGCCGGGTGGCTTCCAGGTCCGCCAGCCCGACCGCATCGGCCACGATGTCGTGCAGCGCGGCTTCGCGCCGCTGGGGCTGGCTGCGCTTCACGAAGCCACGGATGCGGCTGATGATGGTGCCGGCGCGGACCGCCTGTGCCGAGGTCTTTTCCAGGATGGGGATCAGGTCCTCGGCGGTGCTCCGCCCGGAGTTCAGCCGCGCCACCGCGCCCATGCAATAGTTGTTGATGGCCGCCAGCGGCTGGTTCAGCTCGTGCGCCAGCGATGACGCCATTTCGCCCATGGTGGTCAGGCGGCTGGTGAACTGCAGGCGCTCCTCATGCTGGCGCGTCATTTCCTCGGCGGCCTTGCGCACCGTGATGTCGGTGGCGATCTGCATCTGTGCCAGGTGGCCGTCCACCCACTGGATATAGCGGCGGCGCACTTCGAACCATTTCTGCATATCCGGCACGAAGACTTCGCGCGCATCCGACGAGTAGGGCATCAGCTCCGAGGCCGGCAGGCCGGCATAGGCGTCGACGAAGTCGGTGGCGTCGCTGGAGACCTGCTCCTTGTCGACTTCGCCGCCCGCCAGCTTCAGGTGGCCTTCGGCTTCCCAGCCGAACAGCTGGCGGTAGTAGCGGTTGGCGAACAGCAGTTCGGGCTTGTCGGTGGCCAGCACGGACACCGCGGCGTCCAGGCTCTCCAGCACCGTGGTGAAGCGGTCGTGGGCGGCGGCGAGTTCTTCGCGGGCGCGCTTGGGCTCGGTGATATCGGTCATCGAGCTCATCCAGCCGGTGTGGCGGCCGCGGCTGTCCACCAGCGGCGACACATACATGCGGGCGTAGAAGCTGCTGCCGTCACGGCGCATCACGCGCATTTCATAGCCGCCGGCGGGCGACTTGCCCTGCAGCGTCAGGTCGATCTGCTTCTGCATTTCCTGCTGGTCGTTGGGCGGCCAGTAGGGAAAGGGCGGCACGCGGCCGACCAGGTCGGCATCCTGCCAGCCGGTCATGCGGCAGAAGGCGGGATTGACGTAAGTGATGCGGCCGTTCAGGTCGAGCGCGCGCAGCCCGATCAGCATGGAGTTTTCCATTGCCCGCCGGAACGAGGTCTCGGCCAGCAGCGCGCGCTGCGCCTCCGAGCGCCGGCTGGTATGCCGCCACATGCTCCACAGGCTCCACAGCAGGAAGCAGGACAGCCCGACCACCAGCCACAGCAGCATATTGTTGGGCAGGTTGGAGGCGGGCGGATAGGCATCGGCGCGCAGCGACAGCGAATGCCCGGGCGGGTCGAGCAGCACCTCGTAGGACAGCGCGTTGCCCGGCACCGGCCGCAGCGACGTGCTGGCGCGGATCTGGTTGTTCTTGTCGATCAGCGAAAAGCGGTAGCGCTCGGTCAGCTCCGGCGGCAGCAGGTGGGTCAGGATGCCGTTGACCGAGTAGAGCGCGCCGAGCGTGCCCAGGAACTCGTTGTCCCGCACGATCGGCACTTCCATCAGCATGAAGCTGTCGCCGCGGTCGTTGACCAGCGGGCGCGAGTACACCACGCGCTGGGTTTCGCGGGCGGCGTCGAAGGTGTCGAGCACCTCGGGCTCCAGCGGCTGGTCCTGCGTTTCGCGCAGGCGGCCGGCAAACTCGGAGGTGGAGGGCAGCGACCAGCGCCCGCGCCGGGTGGCGTCCAGCCAGTTGACGAAGACGATCTCGGGGTTTTCACGCAGGATTTCCTGCGCGGCGGTGCGGTAGGCGCCCTGGTCCAGTTGCGCCGCGGCGATATCGCGCGCCAGCGAAGCCAACTGGTCCTGGTTGCTCAGCAGCGACAGGCGTACCCGCTGCTGGGCCCAGGCGGCGTCGCGGTAGAGCGCGTCGCGTTGCTGCTGGCGCTCGGTTTCATGCAGCGACCACAGGATCACCCCCATCGCCACCGTGAACAGCACGATGGCGATCAGCGGGATGAACATGAACCAGCTGGTCGCCACCAGGTTGCGCCAGCGCAGCCACCACAGTCCGCGCGGCGGTCCGTTGACGGCAGCGGGTTCGTCCGTGTGGCCGAGCGGATCGAGGGGTGTCAGCGGGCTGGATGGGGCGACCAGCGCGGGGTCGCTACCGCTCGCCTTGGCGGTGCCGGAGGCGGTGGGGGGGACGACAGCAGCGCGGAGGTGGGAAAAGAAATCTTTGAGGGACGGCATGGCGGGATTGACGACTGACCGACCAGTGTAGCGGGATTGCAGCTGCGCGTCGCTTGGGGTAAGCGCCAATGCGGCAGTGCGGCATGGCAGCCGTAGGCGGGCGCGGCGGATCGCGTTTGGGAGCAAGGGCTGGCGCGGATTTGTGGTGCGCTGCCGCAATATTTCGTATTATGAGAAACAATATCGCAATTTGAAAATCGGACTTGTCTTGCCCGGTGCGCTTCCATAGAATCGGTCCGACCGAAAAGTGCGGACGGCACTGCTGTGTCCGGCTCTGCCAGTTCGCCTGGCAAGGCGGGCGTGGCGTTCACGGGATCATGCGAAGAGGTTCGCCGCCCGTTTGCCGTACCGCAAGTCATACCGTCAGGCCGGGGCCCTCACGACAACGATCCGGAGGGGGCGCCGAGGCAAGGAATTCACCAGGAGACAGTCATGTCAGCTGTACCAGAGCAGATCCTCGGCGCCAGCAGCGCCAACGACGCCGATCCGCAGGAAACCCACGAGTGGCTCGATGCCCTGCAGGGCGTGATCGCCGCTGAAGGCACCGATCGTGCCGCCTTCCTGATCGAAAAGCAGATCGAATACGCACGCGTGAACGGCGTCACCCAGCCGTTCCACGCCGAAACGCAGTACATCAACACCATCCCGGTGGAGGGCCAGGCCCGCATTCCCGGCGACCAGGACATCGAGCACCGCATCCGCTCGTACACCCGCTGGAACGCCATGGCGATGGTGCTGCGCGCCAACAAGCACACCAATGTTGGCGGCCATATCTCCTCGTTTGCCTCCGCCGCCACGCTGTATGACGTCGGCTACAACCACTTCTGGCATGCCCCGTCCGACCAGCACGGCGGCGACCTGGTGTTCGTGCAGGGCCACTCGGCTCCGGGCGTGTATTCGCGCGCCTTCCTGCTCGGCCGCCTGAGCACCGAGCAACTCGACAGCTTCCGCCAGGAAGTCGATGGCAAGGGCATCTCGTCCTACCCGCACCCGTGGCTGATGCCGGATTTCTGGCAGTTCCCGACGGTGTCGATGGGCCTGGGCCCGATCATGGCCATCTACCAGGCCCGTTTCATGAAGTACCTGCACAGCCGCGGCCTGGTGCAGACCGAAGGCCGCAAGGTCTGGGCATTCCTGGGCGATGGCGAAACCGATGAGCCGGAATCGCTGGGCGCCATCGGCATGGCCGGACGCGAGAAGCTCGACAACCTGGTGTTCGTGATCAACTGCAACCTGCAGCGCCTGGACGGTCCGGTGCGCGGCAACGGCAAGATCATCCAGGAACTGGAATCCGAATTCCGCGGCGCCGGCTGGAACGTGATCAAGGTGGTGTGGGGCAGCCGCTGGGACCAGCTGCTGGCACGCGACAAGAAGGGCCTGCTGATGAAGCGCATGATGGATTGCGTGGACGGCGAGTACCAGACCTTCAAGGCCAAGGACGGCGCCTATGTGCGCGAGCATTTCTTCAACACGCCCGAACTCAAGGCGATGGTGGCCGACTGGTCCGACGAGGACATCTGGCGCCTGAACCGCGGCGGCCACGATCCGCACAAGATCTACGCCGCCTATAGCGCCGCCAACGAGCACAAGGGCCAGCCCACGCTGATCCTGGCCAAGACCATCAAGGGCTATGGCATGGGCGACGCCGGCCAGGCCATGAACATCAGCCACCAGCAGAAGAAGATGCCGGTGGATGCGATCCGCAAGTTCCGCGACCAGTTCAATATCCCGGTCGCCGACGACAAGATCGAGGAAGTGCCGTACGTCACCTTCGAGGAAGGCTCGAAGGAACTGGAATACATGCGCGCCCGCCGCATGGACCTGGGCGGCTACCTGCCGGCCCGCCGCCAGAAGGCCGAGCCCCTGAAGGTGCCCGAGCTGACCGCTTTCGAGGCGCTGCTCAAGGCCACGGGCGAAGGCCGCGAGGTCTCCACCACGATGGCCTTCGTGCGGATCCTGAACACCCTGCTGAAGGACAAGCAGGTCGGCAAGCACGTGGTGCCCATCGTGCCGGACGAGTCGCGCACCTTCGGCATGGAAGGCCTGTTCCGCCAGATCGGCATCTGGAACCAGCAAGGCCAGAAGTACGTGCCGGAAGACCATGACCAGCTGATGTTCTACAAGGAATCGCAGACTGGCCAGGTACTGCAGGAAGGCATCAACGAAGCCGGCGCCATGTGCGACTGGATCGCCGCCGCCACGTCGTACTCGACGCACGGCGTGCAGATGATCCCCTTCTACATCTATTACTCGATGTTCGGCATCCAGCGTATCGGCGACCTGTGCTGGGCCGCTGCCGACATGCGCTCGCGCGGCTTCCTGCTGGGCGGCACCTCGGGCCGCACCACGCTGAACGGCGAAGGCCTGCAGCACGAGGATGGCCATTCGCACGTGTTCCACGCCGCCATCCCGAACTGCATCTCGTATGACCCGACCTTCCAGTACGAGCTGGCGGTGATCATGCAGGACGGCCTGCGCCGCATGTACGCCGAACAGGAAGACGTGTACTACTACCTGACGGTGATGAACGAGAACTACGAGCATCCGGAAATGCCGGCTGGCGTGGAAGGCGACATCGTCAAGGGCATGTACCAGTTCCGCAAGGGCGTCGAGAACAGCAATGCGCCGCGCGTGCAACTGCTGGGTTCGGGCACGATCTTCCGCGAGGTGATCGCCGCGGCCGAACTGCTCAAGAAGGACTGGGGCGTCGAATCCGACCTGTGGGGCTGCCCGAGCTTTACCGAACTGGCCCGCGAAGGCCACGACGTGGAGCGCTGGAACCTGCTGCACCCGACCGAGACGCAGCGCGAATCGCATGTGGCGAAGAGCCTGAAGTCGGTGCGCGGCCCGGTGATCGCCTCGACCGACTACGTGCGTGCGTTCGCCGACCAGATCCGTCCGTTCGTGCCGCGCCGCTTCGTGGTGCTGGGCACCGACGGTTTCGGCCGCTCGGATACCCGCGAAAAGCTGCGCCACTTCTTCGAGGTGGATCGCCACTGGGTGACGCTGGCTGCGCTGAAGGCGCTGGCCGACGAGGGCGCCATCGGCCGCGACAAGGTGGCGGAAGCCATCAAGAAGTACAACCTCGACCCCAACAAGCCGAACCCGATGTCGGTCTAAGCCGACTGACTGCACGAACCCCCGCAGGAGCAGCAACGCCGCGCCGGTGGGCGCCGGGCCGAAACCCGGCGCCTTGCGGCGCGGCGGCGTGACAGATGTGGGCGGTGAGGGTAACCTCGCCGCTTGGATTTGCCGCGTGCGCCGTCCTGCCCAGGAGACACTGAATGAGTCAAGCGATTGAAATCAAGGTGCCGGATATCGGCGATTACGACGCCGTTCCCGTCATCGAAGTGCATGTGAAACCGGGCGATACCATCAACGCGGAAGACGCGCTGGTGACCCTGGAATCGGACAAGGCCACGATGGACGTGCCTTCGCCCCAGGGCGGCACCGTCAAGGAAGTCAAGATCAAGATCGGCGACAACGTGGCCGAAGGCGCCGTGCTGATCATGCTGGAGCCTGCGGGCCAGGCTGCCGCCGCGGCACCCGCCCCGGCCGCTGCACCGGCTCCGGCTCCCGTGGCCGCAGCCCCGGCCGCTGCTCCCGCCGCAGCGCCGGCTGCCGCTGCTGCTCCCGCCGCGGCCGCAGGCCCGATCGAGGTCAAGGTGCCGGATATCGGCGACTACGACGCGGTGCCGATCATCGAGATCCACGTCAAGCCGGGCGATACCATCAACGCGGAAGACGCGCTGATCACGCTGGAGTCCGACAAGGCCACCATGGACGTGCCGTCGCCCGCCGCAGGCGTGGTGAAGGAAGTCCGGGTCAAGGTCGGTGACAATGTCGCGGAAGGTACGCTGATCCTGATTCTCGAAGGTGCCGCGGGCGCAGCCGCCCCGGTCCCCGCTGCGGCTCCTGCCGCCGCGCCGGCCGCTGCCCCGGCAGCCGCTCCCGCGCCGGCCGTTGCCAGCGCACCCGCGCCCGCAATCGCCGCTCCGGCTGCTCCGTCCGTTGGCGTGACCGGCAGCGCTGCCCATGCCAGCCCCTCGGTGCGCAAGTTCGCGCGCGAGCTCGGCGTGGACGTCTCGCGCGTGCCAGGCACCGGTCCCAAGGGCCGCATTACCCAGGACGACGTGCAGCGCTTCGTCAAGGGCGTGATGAGCGGCCAGACTGCGGCTCCGGTACAAGCCGCGGCTGCCCCGGCCGGTGGCGGCGAACTGAACCTGCTGCCGTGGCCGAAGGTGGATTTCACCCGCTTTGGCGAGGTCGAAAGCAAGGCGTTGTCGCGCATCAAGAAGATCTCCGGCGCGAACCTGCACCGCAACTGGGTGCTGATTCCCCACGTCACCAATCATGACGAGGCGGATATCACCGAGCTGGAAGCCTTCCGCGTGCAGCTCAACAAGGAATACGAGAAGCAGGGCGTCAAGGTCACCATGCTGGCCTTCATGATCAAGGCTGCCGTGGCGGCCCTGAAGAAATTCCCCAATTTCAACGCCTCGCTCGACGGCGACAACCTGGTGCTGAAGAAGTACTTCAACATCGGCTTCGCCGCCGATACGCCGAACGGCCTGGTGGTCCCCGTCATCAAGAACGCCGACAAGAAGGGCGTGATCGAGATCGGCCAGGAAATGAACGAGCTGGCCAAGCTGGCGCGCGACGGCAAGCTGAAACCCGACCAGATGCAAGGCGGCTGCTTCTCGATCTCCTCGCTGGGCGGGATCGGCGGCACGTATTTCACGCCGATCATCAACGCGCCCGAAGTGTCCATCATGGGCGTGTGCAAGTCGTACCAGAAGCCGGTCTGGGATGGTAAGCAATTCGTGCCGCGCCTGACGCTGCCGCTGTCGCTGTCGTGGGATCACCGCGTCATCGACGGTGCGGAGGCGGCCCGTTTCAATACCTACTTCGGACAGCTGCTGGCCGATTTCCGCCGCATCCTGCTGTAAGCCGGGCAGGGCGCGCATGGCTTTGCGGCCGTGCGCGCCCTTTGTCAGCAACCGCCTGCGAACAGTTTGCCGATCGCCTGCCAACAGGAAAACAGGAAGCGAGTCCATGACTACCTGCGTTGTCGTCAAGAAGGCCGGCGAGGTGGCGATTGCCGCCGATGCGCTGGTGACGTTCGGCGACACCCGGCTCACGCGTGCCTACGAGCGCAACCAGAAGGTGTTCCCGGTGGGCGACAGCTTCGTGGCGCTGGCGGGGACCACCGCGCACTTTCCGGTGATGCGCAGCCTGCTGGCCGGGCTGGGCGAGGACTGCCGCCTGGCGTCGCGCGACGATGTCTTCCGGACCTTCCTCAAGGTGCATGAAAAGCTCAAGAACGAGTATTTCATCAACACCAAGGAAGACGAGGACGATCCTTACGAGTCTTCGCAGATCGTGTGCCTGATTGCCAATCCAGCGGGTATTTTCGGCGTCTATTCGTACCGCGAAGTCTTCTCGTTCGATCGCTTCTGGGGCATTGGCTCGGGCCGCAACTACGCACTTGGCGCCATGCATGCGGTCTACGACCAGCCGGCGCTGAGTGCCGGGGAGATTGCACGGATCGGGGTGGACGCAGGCGTGGAGTTCGACAAGAGTTCGGCGGGCCCGGTCGAGGTGCAGGTGGTGCAGCTGCGCGCCGCGGCGGGCGACGGGGCAACCAATAACGATGGCGCGGCCTGCATCTGAGGCGGGACGCGTTTTTGAGGAGCAAAGCATGAGTGTGATCGAAGTCCAGGTGCCGGATATCGGCGATTTCGACGCGGTGGAAGTGATCGAAGTGCTGGTCAAGGCCGGCGATACGGTCGAGCAGGAGCAGTCGCTGATCGTGCTCGAGTCGGACAAGGCCAGCATGGATGTGCCGTCTTCGGCCGCCGGCAAGGTGGTTGACGTCCGCGTCAAGGTTGGCGACAAGGTAGCCAAGGGCGTGGTGATCTGCACGCTGGAGAGCGAGGCTGTGGCCAAGCCGGCCGCGCCTGCTTCGGCACCGGCCCCGGCTCCGGTGCCCGCTGCGGCCGTCCCGGCCGCGGCACCCGTGGCGGCTTCGCATTCGGGCAGTGCCGATATCACCTGCGACATGCTGGTGCTGGGTGCCGGCCCCGGCGGCTACTCCGCCGCCTTCCGCAGCGCCGACCTTGGCATGAACACCGTGCTGGTCGAGCGCTACGGCACGCTCGGCGGCGTCTGCCTGAACGTGGGCTGCATTCCGTCCAAGGCGCTGCTGCATAACGCTGCCGTGATCGACGAGGCCAAGGCGCTGGCTGCCCACGGCATCCTGTTCGGCGAAGCCAAGATCGACCTGGATGGCCTGCGCCACTACAAGGACACCGTGGTCGGCAAGCTGACCGGCGGCCTGTCCGGCATGGCCAGGGCACGCAAGGTGCAGGTCGTGCGCGGCGTCGGCACCTTCCTTGATCCGCATCACCTCGAGGTGCAGGAAACCGAAGGCGACGCCAAGCAGACCACCGGCAAGAAGACGGTGATCCGTTTCGAGAAGGCCGTTATCGCCGCTGGCAGCCAGGCAGTCAAGCTGCCGTTCATCCCCGAGGATCCGCGCATCGTCGACTCCACCGGCGCGCTGGAACTGCCCGAGGTGCCGAACAGGATGCTGGTGATCGGCGGCGGCATCATCGGGCTGGAAATGGCCACGGTGTACAGCACGCTGGGCGCCAATATCGACGTGGTGGAAATGCTCGATGGCCTGATGCAGGGCGCCGACCGCGACCTGGTCAAGGTCTGGGAGAAGATGAACAAGCTGCGCTTCGGCAAGGTCATGCTCAAGACCAGGACGGTAGGCGTGGAAGCGAAGCCGGACGGCATCTACGTCAAGTTCGAAGGCGAGCAGGCTCCCGCCGAGCCGCAGCGCTATGACCTGGTGCTGGTGTCGGTGGGCCGCGCGCCCAACGGCAAACGCATCGGCGCCGAGAAAGCAGGCGTGGCGGTGACGGATCGCGGCTTTATCGACGTCGACAAGCAGATGCGCACCAATGTGCCGCATATCTTCGCCATCGGCGACATCGTCGGCCAGCCCATGCTGGCGCACAAGGCGGTTCATGAGGCGCACGTGGCGGCGGAAGCCGCGCACGGCGAGAAGGCCTACTTCGATGCCAAGCAGATTCCGTCGGTGGCCTTCACCGACCCGGAAGTGGCGTGGGCCGGCCTGACCGAGGAACAGTGCAAGGCGGAGGGCATCAAGTACAGCAAGAGCGTGTTCCCGTGGGCGGCTTCCGGCCGTGCCATTGCCAACGGCCGCGACGAGGGCTTTACCAAGCTGATCTTCGACGAGGAAACCCACCGCATCATCGGCGGCGGCATTGTCGGCACCCATGCCGGCGACCTGATCAGCGAAGTTTGCCTGGCCGTCGAGATGGGCGCCGACGCGGTGGATATCGGCAAGACCATCCATCCTCACCCGACGCTGGGCGAGTCGATCGGCATGGCTGCGGAGATCTACGAAGGCGTTTGCACCGACGTGCCGCCGCCGCGCAAGCGCTAAGCGCCGGCGCCACATCGAGGCCCGCCTTTCGGCGGGCCTTTTTACTGGCAGATTCGCAATTAACCGCCAGCATTTGGTGGCAACCTGCAAGGCGGCTCTCCGCCGCTCAAACCCCGTCTTCAGGGGAGGAAACAGCCAGAGAGAGGCGCGGATCCGTGTAGCAGCGGGGCAGGGATGGGCGCCGGTCTGGCGCGAGCAACGGGGCTTGGCAGATGGCGGCATCTCCGCCCTGGCGCGCGGACAAAAAAATCCCGGCATTGGGCCGGGATCGAATCGGTACTGGAATACAAGGAGACCGGATACCGAGGAGACGCTGTCAGAGGGCAGGGCGGCTTGCTTGCCATCCTTGCTGCCTTCGTTGGCAAAATGCACCGGGTTTGCCGGATGCGCTTTGCCAACGAACCGGCCGAAGCCGGTCCGTTCACTACTGGGCCGATCAGGCGGCGGTAGTTGCCTTCTTGGTCGCGGTGCGAGCCGTGGCGCTGGCTTGCTGGGCGGCCTTGGTGGCGGCGCTGGCGGCTGCCTGGAAGTTGCTTTCGGCGATTTCAACAGCCTGCTTGGTGGCCTTTTGGACCGATTCGTAGGCGTTGTTGGCGGCGCTGATCGCGGACTTCACGATGGCAACGGTCGACTCGGAGCCGGCCGGGGCGTTCTTGGCGAGGTTCTCGACCAGGGCTTGCACCTTCTTCGAGTTGTCAGCCAGTTGGGCTTCGGCAACCTTGGTGAATTCCGACTGGGTTTCCGAGGTGATTTCGTACACGTGGCGGCTGTAAGCCAGGGCCTTTTCGGCAATCGGCTGAACCAGCGAAGCCTGGATGGCCAGCAGTTCCTGCGCATCCTTCGCCGACAGGGCCTTCTTGGCGTTGTCCACGTTTTCGGCGAACGTGGCCTTGACCACTTGCAGGTTCAGTTCGACCAGCTTTTCAACGCCTTCAAAGGCCTTGGTGGTCAGGCCGAACAGGGTTTCGAGGTTGGCTTTTTGCGCTGCGGCGAATTGTTCCGGGGTGAAGCTCATGCTGGTCTCCAATGATGAAGTTCAAGGTCAAGCAAAATTAGGCCGCCCAGATGTCAAAGCCATGACGAAGACATCATTTCTCGTCAGCCAGCCCCAGGCGTTGGGGGTTGGCGGCACATTCGTCTGCTCTGCAAAACGGATGGTGCGCCGCAACAATTCCAATTGTAGGGGAAAGAAATGCCCTGTCAAGTGGTTCTTGTGCAATGCACAAATAAGTTCGATTGAAGTCAGTTGGATATCTGCTATTCATCACCTGATCTGAGCGTTTGCAACCCTCGTCCAAGGCAGGGGCGAAGGGGGTTGCGTACCCTGGCGCCGCCACAGTGCTACCATCGCGGTCTGCCCGAAAGGGTGCCGCCCCGGGGCGGCCCGGCGGCCGATACGCTGCGCTCCCGTCGTCCGGGCCAGCCATGGGCGGCCGGCATGCCTGTTCCACGTTCGCCTTCATGCTCGCTTTCTACGCCGATCATTTTGTTCTGCCCCTGCCCGAGGGCCACCGTTTTCCGATGCGCAAGTACAGCATGCTGCGGGAGGCGGTCGCGCGCGAGGTGGAGGGCCTGATGATGGTCGAGGCGCCACGGGCAGGTGACGATGCCTTGCTGCTCGCCCACACGCCCGAGTACGTCGCCAGGGTTTCGCGAGGCGAGTTGGACCCGGCCCGTCAGAGGGAGATCGGTTTTCCCTGGTCGGCGGCCATGGTGGAGCGCTCGCGCCGCTCGGCGGGCGCCACCATCGAGGCCTGCCGTGCGGCGCTGCGGGAGGGGATCGCCGTCAATCTGGCCGGTGGCACCCATCATGCCTATGCCGACAAAGGGGGCGGCTTTTGCGTGTTCAACGATGCGGCGATCGCGGCGCGCCAGTTGCGCCGTGACGGCCACGTGGAGCGCGTGGCGGTGGTGGACCTCGATGTGCATCAGGGCAATGGCACCGCCGCCATCCTGCGCGACGATCCGTTCGTCTTTACGCTTTCCCTGCATGGAGAGAAAAACTATCCCTTCCGCAAGGAGGCCAGCGATCTCGACGTAGGGCTGCCCGATGGTTGTACCGACCAGGCCTACGCCGAAGCATTGCAAGGCGCGCTCGATGCGCTGTTCGCGCGCTTTTCTCCCGACCTGATCATCTACCTGGCTGGCGCCGATCCCCATGAGGGCGACCGGCTCGGCCGTCTTAAGCTCACGCTGGCGGGCCTGGCGCATCGCGACCATCTGGTATTCGGGGCGGCCCTGGAGCGGGGCCTGCCGATTGCAGTGGCCATGGCCGGCGGCTACGGTAACCGGATCGAGGATACCGTCGCGGTGCACGCACAAACGATCGGGCTGGCTGCGCAGTATCACCGGCGCTATGCAAGGCAGGCAGGCCTGGCCACGCATGCCGCAGAGGCAACGGTGGCGCCTCGATGAGCGCAACCAGTCAAGGCAGCGCAGTGCGCGGCACGCTGTGGATGGCCGCCATGCCCTGGCTGTTCGTGGTGATCTGGAGTACCGGCTTTATCGTCGCCAAGTATGGCATGCCGCATGCCGAGCCCATGACCTTCCTGTTCCTGCGCTTTGTCGGCGTGCTGGTGCTGATGGTGCCCTTTGTGATCCTGGCGCGGGTGCCGCTGCCGCAGCGCGCCGGCGCCATTGACTGGCGCATGGTCGGGCACATCGCGCTGGCGGGACTGTTCCTGCAGGCCGGCTATCTTGGCGGCGTTTGGGCCGCCGTCAAGCTTGGCATGCCGGCGGGGGTCTCGGCCCTGATCGTCGGGATGCAGCCGATCCTGACTGCGCTGGCGGCTGCGCGCATGGGCGAAGCCATCGGCCGGCGCCAGTGGATGGGCCTGCTGCTCGGCATCGCGGGCGTCGGGCTGGTGGTGGCCAACAAGCTGTCGGCCAGCGGGCTGTCCGCGCCGAGCCTGCTGCTGGCTGTTGGCGCT
This sequence comes from Cupriavidus sp. 96C5-1, assembly GCF_057798855.1. Classification (NCBI taxonomy): domain Bacteria; kingdom Pseudomonadati; phylum Pseudomonadota; class Betaproteobacteria; order Burkholderiales; family Burkholderiaceae; genus Cupriavidus; species Cupriavidus sp. 96C5-1. The sequence goes on from NZ_JBYOJU010000035.1 coordinate 29,171, forward strand.
TTGTTCTCGATCACCTTCGGCACGCTCTACCAGAAGCGCCATTGCGCGGTGTTCGACCTGCGCATGGGTTCGGTCATCCAGTTTGCCGCGGCGGCGCTGGCTTGCCTGCCGTTCATGTTCCTGACTGAAGCGCGCCATGTCGCGTGGAATGCCGAGATGTTCGGCGCGCTGGCCTGGTCTGTGGTGGCGTTGTCGATCGGTGCCATCTCGCTGTTATTCCTGCTGATTCGCGAAGGCGCGGCCACCAAGGTGTCCAGCCTGATGTATCTCACCCCGCCAACCACCGCGGTCATGGCATGGCTGCTGTTTGGCGAGCGTTTTCCGCCGCTGGCTGCGCTGGGCATGGCCCTGGCAGCCAGTGGCGTGGCCCTGGTGATTCGCCGCTGATCTTCCTATCCGTCCTGCCAATGAAACCGACCGCCGATACCCGGAGCGCCTACCGTCACTTCCAGCCTATCACGACACGCTGGATGGACAACGACGTCTATGGCCACGTCAACAACGTCATCTACTACAGTTATTTCGATACGGTGGTGAACACCTACCTGATCCGGCAGGGTGTGCTCGATATCGAGGCTGGCGACACCATCGGGCTGGTGATCGAGACGCAGTGCAATTACTTCAGCGCACTGAGCTTCCCCGATACCGTGGTGGCGGGGCTGCGCGTGGCGCGCCTGGGAAACTCCAGCGTGCGCTACGAAGTTGGCCTGTTCCGCAACGACGAGGACGTTGCCGCCGCGCAGGGGCATTTCGTGCATGTCTATGTGGATCGCGCCACGCGCCGTCCGGTGCCGCTGCCGGCCGCGCTGCGCCATGCCTTGCAGGCGCTGGTGAACGAGCCCGCGGACGCCGGCGCCTGAGCCGGCCGGCGCAAAGGAGTTGAGATTCATGGATTCACAGCAGAAGCGGGATACCGCCGTGGTCGACCAGGCCATCGTCACGCGCCGCTCGGTGCGCGCTTTCCTGGATACACCGGTGCCGCGCGAGGTGGTCAACGAGATCCTGGCGGTGGCCAGCCGGGCCCCTTCCGGAACCAATGCCCAGCCGTGGCGCGTCTATGTGCTGACGGGCGAGGCCAAGCTGAAACTGTCCGCCGACGTGCTGTCCGCCTACGACGATCCCCAGCGCGACAGCAAGTATCGGGAAGAGTACCCCTACTATCCGCGCGCGTGGGTCACGCCCTATGTCGACCGCCGCCGCAAGGTTGGCTGGGACTTGTACAGCCTGCTGCAGATCAGCCGCGAGGACAAGGCGCGCATGCATGCGCAGCATTCGCGCAATTTCACTTTCTTCGATGCCCCGGTGGGCATGATCTTCACCATCGACCGCATCCTGGAGCAGGGCAGCTGGCTGGACTATGGCATGTTCCTCCAGAGCATCATGGTGGCGGCGCGTGCACGTGGGCTGGACACCTGCCCGCAGGCTGCGTTTACCCAGTTCCATGCGGTCATCAGCAACCACTTGCGGTTGCCGGGTGATGAAATGGTGGTTTGCGGCATGGCGCTGGGCTATGCCGATCCGGCCGCCATAGAGAATACCCTTAGTACCGAACGTGAACCGGTGAGCGGGTTCGCGCGTTTCTTGTCATGAGATAGCTCGCCGCTTGTGCGGGTGAGCGGACTTTTTCTTGTGGGCGCGCCGGGCAGCCGGTGCGCCCGCAGTGCTTGATGGGGCGGGGCAACGACGACGGGCTGCTGTCGGCATCGCGCTCGGTATCGGCCTTGCTGCACGTGCAATGTGATGCGTGCCCCGCATTTTTTGCAATGTGGAATTGTTTGCAAATCGAACTTTAAAGAGCCTTCGTAAGTCTTTAATCTTGCTAACAATTTCTTTTTTTCCTAAACTGGCGCAATCCAAGTTGCGCGCTGAATGAATCATGTTCCGGTCTGATTCCCCCCTATTGTTTCGATTCTTCGGCTCTACCCCTCTTACTTCGGTTGCGGCTTCCGTGCTGTTGACCGTTTCCATGCTGGCCACCCCTACGGTTGACGCCGCGACGCAGTCGCCGGATTCGACAAAAGCCAGCAAAAAGTCGGCAAAAGTCTCCAAGTCCGAGAAAAAATCGGTATCTTCATCCAAATCCGCAAAACCCAGGCAGGTTGCCGGTGCCGCCAAGGCTGAGCGCGTCACCACGCGCAAGGTAGTCGTGCTGAAAAACGGCAAGCGGCATGTGGTGGCGCAGCGCCAGGCCGTGCCGGTGCGGGCAGCCTTTACGCCGGCCAAGCCCTCGCTGGGCGAGGCGCTCGGGCTGCGCGAGACCGAGGATGCGCTCTCCCTGCGCTCCAGCGTTGCGCTGGTGATGGATCAGAACACCAATGAGGTGCTGTTCCAGAAGAACGCCGCCGCGGTGTTGCCGATCGCCTCGATCACCAAGCTGATGACCGCCCTGGTGGTGATGGACGCGCACCAGCCGATGGACGAGCTTCTCACCATCAACGAGGAGGACCGCGACAACGAGAAGCACAGCAGTTCGCGCCTGCGCTTCGGCACGCAGCTGACCCGCCAGGAGGCGCTGCTGCTGGCGCTGATGTCCTCGGAGAACCGTGCGGCATCCGTGCTGGGACGCAGTTATCCGGGCGGCTTGCCGACGTTTGTGCAGGCCATGAACCGCAAGGCGCGCGAACTCGGCATGAACGATAGCCACTTCGTCGATTCGAACGGCCTGTCGAGCAGCAATGTATCGAGTGCGATGGACCTGGTGCGCATGGTCAACGCCGCGTATCGCAACCCCACCATCCGCGAGTTTTCGACGCAGACCGAGCATGAGGTCAATGTGCTTGGACGTACCCAGCACTACGTCAGCACCAACCGCCTGGTGCGCGGCGGCAACTGGGATATCGGCCTGCAGAAGACCGGTTTCATCTCCGAGGCAGGGCAGTGCCTGGTGATGCAGGCACGTGTCAACGGCCGCAATGTGGTGATGGTCTTCCTCGACTCGGTCGGCAAGCTGTCCCGCTTTGCCGATGCGACCCGCGTCCGGGACTGGCTGGAGCACGTGCAGTCCGGTCCTGGCCGTCCGTTCCCCACGTCGCCGAACCTGACCCAGGGCCCAACTTCCCCCCAGGCAATCCTTACCGCGCAGCAGCCCCGGGGCATCTGATGGCGGCGCCGGGATGAGCCGGCACGCCGCTGTATGAAAAACGCGCCGGCAACGGCGCGTTTTTCATTTGGGCCGGGCCTAGATTTGGGCCGGGCCTAGAGCAGTTTGCCGGGATTCATGATGCCGGCCGGATCGAGCAATTGCTTGATGCCGTGCATCAGGCGCAATTCCAGCGGATCCTTCAGGCGCAGGAAGTCATCGCGCTTAAGCTGGCCGATGCCATGCTCGGCGCTGATGCTGCCGCCGTAGCGCGCCACCTCGTCCAGCACCTCGGCGGTCAGCGCCTTGCCATGCTGCGCGGTCCAGTCGCGTTCCGCACCCGCGGGGCGCGACAGGTTGTAGTGCAGGTTGCCGTCGCCGAAATGGCCGAAGATGAAAGGGCGGATGCTGGGGCTGATTGCCTTCAGGCGCGTTTCCATCGATGCCATGAACGCCGGGATCTGCTCGATCGGCAGCGATACATCGTGCTTCAGGTGGGGGCCATCGGCGCGCTGTGCCTCCGAGATTTCCTCGCGCAGCTTCCACAGGCTCTGCAACTGCGCCAGCGAGGCGGAGACCGCCGCATCCAGGCACAGCTCGCGCTCCAGCGCCTCTCCGATGACACGTTCGAGCAGGGCGTTCAGGGCGTCTTCATCGGTGGTGTCGGCCAATTCCACCAGGACATAGGCCGGATGGCGACGGTCGAAGGGTTCCTGCACGCCTTCCGCGTGCTTCAGCACCAGGCCGACGCAGTCGCCGGTGAAGAATTCGAAGGCTTGCAGGCGGGCGCCGCACTGCTCGAACAGCAGTTCGAACAACGCCAGTGCCTGCTGCGGCGAGCCGACCGCGGCCAGCACCACGGAGCGTGCATCGGTGCGCGGGAACAGGCGCAGCGCCGCAGCGGTGATGACGCCAAGCGTGCCTTCGGAGCCGATCAGCAATTGCTTGAGGTCATAGCCGGTATTGTCCTTGCGCAGCGCGCGCAGGCCGTGAAAGATCTCGCCGTTGGGCAGCACGGCTTCCACGCCCAGCACCAGTTCGCGCGTCATGCCGTAGCGCACCACATTCACGCCGCCTGCATTGGTCGCGAGATTGCCGCCGATCTGGCAAGAGTCCTCTGCTGCCAGGCTGAGCGGCAGCAGGCGATGCGCGTCCTGTGCCGCGCGCCGCAGGTTGCCGAGGATGCAGCCGGCTTCGGCCACCAGTGTATTGGCGATGGTATCGATCGAGCGGATCGCATTCATGCGGTCCATGCTCAGCACCACGTTGGCTGGACTGCCGTCGGGCGCGGCGCCGCCGCACAAGCCCGTATTGCCGCCACGCGGCACCACCGGCACCGCGGCCTGCTGGCACAGCGCCAGGCAGCGGGCTACCTCGTCGACCGAGCGCGGCCTGACCACGGCCTGCGCATTGCCGCGGTAGAGCCCGCGCCAGTCGGCGAGCCAGGGCGCGACCTGGTCGGGCTCGGTGGCAACCACATCGGGGCCCAGCGCTTCGATCAGGCGGGGCAGGAAAGCTGAATTTTGCATGGTGGTTCGGTTCGGTTTCGGTTCGATCTGGGGGGGGCGATGCGGCTCATGCCGCCGGATGGGTTGATTCCTGGCTGCCTGGGGGGATGGCGCGTGCGCTCAGTTGCAGCCCAAGGCGCGCCGCCGCGCCTTGCAGATGCGACACCGCAGCCGTGCGTGCCTGCTCGGCGTCGCCGGCACGGATCGCATGGAAGATGGCCAGGTGTTCCTGGTGGACCTGCTCCGACAGGCCGGCCTGCCGCTGCGTATTCAGCCGTGCCGCGTGCACGGCCTGGTGCAATTGCAGGTTCAGGTACTGCAGCAGCTGCAGGTAGTACGGGTTATGGGTGGCGGCGGCAATTGCGACGTGAAACGCCGTGTCGGCCTCGGTGCTGCGGTCGGGGTCGTGCAATTGGGCCCCGAGCCGATCCAGCAGCGCCTGCATCTGCGCGACTTCCTGACCGGTACGCCGTAGCGCGGCCAGCGCGGCGGCGGCACTTTCGAGATCCAGCCGCAGTTCGTAGATGCTGGCGAGTTCACCGCGATCGATACCGATTTCCTGCGGCACCCGGAAGCCCGCGTTGCCCACGCGCGAGCGCACCGTGCTGCCAAGCCCCTGGCGGCTTTCCACCAGGCCTTGCGAGCGCAGGTGCTCGGTCACCTCGCGGATCACCGCCGGGCTGACGCCATAGTGCTCGGCGAGCTGCTTGCCGGATGGAAGCCGGGCGCCGACGGGGTACTTGCCGTCCGCGATCTCGGCGCACAGTTGCTGGGTCACCTGTTCGGTGAGGGTGATGGCTTTGGTACGCATGCCAGGCATGGTACAGCTATCAGGTTATCTGAAAACTAATGGTAAACCCTGGGCTGTGGGAAGGCTGGACGTCGGGGGCATGATGGCGCCGACGCATCGGGGTGCGGGCACTTCGCCGGATCGGGCGAGGAGGGCGCCAGAGGCCCTCCCCGTCATCCTGCGATCGAACTCAGGCTCAGGCAGCCACGTCCGTCGAGTAGCCCATGCCGCGAGAGATTTGCAGCGCGGTGTCTTTCAGGTTCTGCAGCCAGCTGTCCTGCAGGCGATCGGCCGGGGCCGATAGCGACAGGCCGGCCACTAGCCGGCGCGAATCGTCGTAGATGCCGGCGGCGATGCAGCGCACGCCGAGTTCCAGTTCTTCGTTGTCGCGCGCGTAGCCGTTGGTGCGCACCCAGTTGAGTTCGCGCTCCAGCTTGATCAGATCCGTGATGGAAGTACGCGTATGGCCGGCCAGGCCGGTGCGGGTGGCATAGTTGCGCACCCGTGCGATTTCATCGGCAGCCAGGAACAGCTTGCCGACCGAGGTCAGGTGCAGCGGCGCACGTCCGCCGATGGCGCGCACCACCTGCATGCCGGAGCGTTCGCTGTAGGCGCGCTCGATGTAGACGATCTCATCGCCCTGGCGCACCGACAGGTTGACCGTCTGGCCGGTCACGCGGTGCAGCGCGCGCATCGGCGCCAGCGCGGCATCGCGTACCGAGAGGCGCGCCTTGACCAGGTTGCCCAGTTCGAGCAGCCGCATGCCCAGCCGGTAGCTGCCGGGATCGGAGCGGTCGACGAAGCGGCAAGCCACCATGTCGTTCAGGATGCGGTGCGCGGTTGAAGGATGCAGGCCGGTGGCCAGCGACAACTCCTTGAGGCTGACCGGATCAGCATGCTGGGCCAGCGCATCCAGCAGGGTCATCATGCGTTCGATGACCTGGATGGATGTCTTGCCGGGTGCTTTGTCTGCTTCTGCCATGGGGGAATGTTGCCGTGCGGCAAATTAAGCGGTTGCCTGATTCTATCTCGCATTGTGAAAATTTCAATAGATGAAATGGTATTACCGAAAGAAACTTCGGATTCAGCCGGGCACTGGCAGGATCGCCAAGGCATGTGAGAATGCGGCGGATTCATCGCTGGCGCGATCGCTTTTTGTATGCCGGCAGATGCGCAAGGGCGCATAATTGCGGGGTTTTGGGGTCTGGAAGAGGGAAACAATGCGAGTCGGTCTGTTCGCCACCTGCCTGGTGGACCTGATGCGTCCGGAAATCGGCTTTTCGGTATTGAAGCTGCTGGAGAAGGCGGGCTTTGACGTGATGGTGCCCGAGGCCCAGACCTGCTGTGGGCAACCGGCCTACAATTCCGGCGAGCGTGCCGCGGCGCGCGATCTGGCGGAAAAATTCCTGCGCGAATTCGAGATGTTCGACTACGTGGTGATTCCGTCGGGTTCCTGCGGGGGCATGGTGCTGCATCATTACGCCGACCTGCTGCGCGACGACCCCGAGCTCAACAGCCGCTACGAAACGCTGCGCGCGCGCGTGTTCGAGTTGACCGATTTCCTGGTCAATGTGGCCAGGCTGGGCGAATTCGACTCCAGGTTCGCGGGCCGCATCACCTACCATGATTCCTGTTCCGGCCTGCGCGAGCTCGGTGTCAAGAGCCAGCCGCGCGCCTTGCTGGCGCAACTGCCCGGCGTGCAACTGAACGAGATGAAGGACTGCGAGGCCTGCTGCGGATTCGGTGGCACCTTCTCCGTCAAGTACGGCAATATCTCCACGGCCATCGTCGACGAGAAGTGCGCCAACATCAAGGCCAGCGGCGCCGACGCCGTGGTGCTGGGCGACCTGGGCTGCATCCTCAATATCGAAGGCCGCCTGCGCAGGACCGGCGACACGCGCACGCAGGTGTTGCACATTGCCCAGGTGCTGGCCGGCGACGCCTGAGCTCCGGCCGGACAAAAAACAATACCTAGCGAGATCCCCGCTATGCAAGTTCGCAGCATGGAATTCAAGGCGCGCGCGGGCCAGAAGCTGGCCGACCAGCGCCTGCAGCAAAACCTCAAGAAGCTTTCCACCAAGTTCGTCACGGCGCGTGCCGACGCCATCCTCGATATCGATTTCGACGCCACCCGCGAGGCGCTGAAGGAGCGCCGCAACCGTGCACTGGAGAACCTCGACGTCTGGCTGGCCACCTTCGAGGAAAACGCTACGCGCCGCGGCGCCACCGTGCTGTTCGCGGAAACCACGGCCGACGCCGCCCGGCTGGTGGGCGAGATCGCGCAGAAGCACGGCGTGAAGAAGGTCATCAAGAGCAAGTCGATGGTGACCGAGGAAATGCGCCTGAACCAGGTGTTGGGCGAGATGGGCGTGCAGAGCATCGAGACCGATCTCGGTGAATACATCCTGCAGATCAACGATGCAGAGCCGCCATCGCACATCATTGCCCCGGTGGTGCACAAGGACAAGGAAGAGATTGCCGATCTCTTCGCCAAAGTGCACCACAAGCCGCGCCTGACGGACATCCCCGAGATGACGCGCGAGGCGCGCGAAGTGCTGCGCCCGGAGTTCCTGTCGGCCGACATGGGCGTGACCGGCGGCAACTTCATCATCGCCGAAACCGGCTCGGTGGCGGTGGTGACCAACGAGGGCAACGAAGGCATGTGCACGGTGATGCCGCGCGTGCACGTGGCCGTGACCGGCATCGAGAAGGTGCTGCCGACGCTGGAAGACCTGGCCACCGTGATGCGCCTGCTGCCGCGTTCGGCCACTGGGCAGGCCATCTCGAACTATTTCTCGCTGCTGACCGGCCCGCGCGCCGAAGGCGAGCGAGATGGTCCCGAGCATATGTATTTCGTGGTGGTCGATGGCGGACGCAGCGGTCTGATCGGCGGCGAGTTCCAGGAAATGCTGCGTTGTATCCGCTGCGGCGCCTGCATGAACCATTGCCCGGTCTACCAGAAGATCGGCGGCCATGCCTATGGCTGGGTCTATCCGGGCCCCATGGGCAGCGTGCTGACGCCGAGCTACGTCGGCCTGGCCAATACGCTGGACTTGCCGCAGGCGGCCACGCTATGCGGCGAATGCAATCGCGTGTGCCCGGCATCGATCCCGCTGTCGGACTTGTTGCGCAAGCTGCGGGAAAAGCAGATGGAGCGTGGCCTGCGTCCCTGGCAGGAGCGGCTCGGGCTGCAAGTCTGGGCCTATGTGGCGCGCCGGCCGGGGCTCTATGCCCTGGCTACGCGCATCGGCGCGCGGCTGCTGGCGCGCATGGGCGGCAGCAGCAAGCTGATCGCCAGCCTGCCGATGGCGGGCCGCGGGTGGACCGAGACCCGGGACCTGCCGGCCCCGAGCGGAAGGACTTTTCGCGAACTTTATAAGGAAAGGAGGGCCCGCTGATGACTACGACCCCTGATAACGCACCGGCGCTGGCAACCATGCGCGCAGCGCTTGAACAACATATCGGCGGCCAGCTCGCCGCCGACGGCCTGGTGCGCAGCTGGCGCGAGGCCGCACCGGGACTCGTGCTGCCGCCGATGTTCGGACAGGCGATGGAGGAATTGCTGCGCCGGCTGGAAATGTCGGCGGTGTTCGCGCAGGACAGCTGCTCGTTCTCGAGTTCGGCGGTGACCGATCAGCTCAAGCGCTGGCTGGATAAGGCGGCCACCGCCTGAGCGCCGCCGCGCCAGGAGCAAGAGGTGGCACAGAAAGCAGAAGGCCCCCGCCAGGCGGGGGCCTTCTGCTTTCTGCATGGCTAAGCCGAGGCTCAACTCAACAGCAACGCATCGTCATCCAGCTGCTCGTGCCTGGTCTGCTCGAACATGCGCAGCAGATCCGGCACATCCAGTCCGGCGCGCTGCTCGCCCGACACATCCAGCACCACCTGGCCCTGGTGCAGCATCACCGTGCGCTGGCCGTAGTCCAGCGCCTGGCGCATGCTGTGGGTGACCATCATGGTGGTGAGCTTGCTCTCCGCCACGATCTTGGCGGTCAGTTCCAGCACGAAGGCAGCGGTCTTCGGGTCGAGCGCGGCGGTGTGCTCATCCAGCAGCAGGATGCGCGACGGCTGCAGCGAGGCCATCAGCAGGCTCACGGCCTGGCGCTGGCCGCCCGAGAGCAGGCCGATGCGGTCGGTCAGGCGGTTTTCCAGGCCGAGGTTGAGCAGGCGCAGCTTGTCGCGGAACAACTCGCGCGAGGGTTTGTTCAGCGCCGAGCGGAAGCCCCGGCGGCTGCCGCGCGCCATGGCCAGCGCCATGTTTTCCTCGATCGTCAGCGCTTCGCAGGTGCCCGCCATCGGGTCCTGGAACACGCGCGCCACCAGGTGGGCACGGTCCCAGGCCGGCTTGCGCGTGACATCGGTTTCGTCGATGGTGATGCGCCCGGTATCCACCATCTGGTCGCCGCTGATGGCGTTGAGGAAGGTCGACTTGCCCGCGCCGTTGGAGCCGATCACGGCAACGAACTGGCCGCTCGGGATGTCCAGGCTGAGGCCGCGCAGCGCGCGCGTCTCGATCGGGGTGCCGGGATTGAAAGTGAGTTTCAGGTCTTGTGCGCGCAGCATCTCAAGCACCTCCGTTCTTGCGGCCGAACAGCTTCTTGCGGGTTCCCGGCAGCACCAGCGCGCCGGTGACCAGCACGGCGGTGACCAGGTTCAGGTCTTGTGCCTTCAGGCCGATGAACTCGCTGTTCAGCGCGAGCGCGATGAAGAAGCGATAGAGGATGGCGCCCAGCACCACGGCCAGCGTGGTGTACACCAGCCGGCGCGCCGGCAGGATGCTCTCGCCGATGATCACCGCGGCCAGGCCGATCACGATGGTGCCGATGCCCATCGAGATATCGGAGCCGCCCTGGGTCTGCGCGAACAGCGCGCCCGCGAGCGCTACCAGCCCGTTGGACAGGGCCATGCCGGCCAGCGTGGCGCGGCCGGTGGCGATGCCCTGGGCGCGCGCCATGCGCGGGTTGGCGCCGGTGGCGCGCATGGCCAGGCCGAGCTGCGAGGAGAAGAACCAGTCGAGGCCCAGCTTGGCCACTACCACCACGATCAGCAGCAGCGCGGGGCGCAGCATGTAGTCGGGCAGCCAGTCGGGCTGCAGGATGGTGAAGATGGTGGATTCGGTGATCAGCGGCACGTTGGGCTTGCCCATGATGCGCAGGTTGACCGAGTACAGTGCGATCATCATCAGGATACTGGCGAGCAGGTCCATGATCTTGAGGCGCACATTGAGCCAGCCGGTGATGAAGCCGGCAAAGGCGCCTGCCACGATCGCCAGCGCGGTGGCAAGGAAAGGATCCTGGCCGGAAGCGATCAGCGTGGCAGCCACGGCGCCACCCAGCGGGAAGCTGCCATCAACGGTCAGGTCGGGAAAATTGAGGATGCGGAAGGAGATCAGCACCCCCAGGGCAACGAGGCTGAAGATCAGGCCGATCTCCAGGGCGCCCAGAAGGGAAAAGAGGGACATGGGGGAATCCAGTTGCTATTTCCGGCTTGGGAGCCGGATCTGGAACGCCTGGCGGGCCACCCGGATGGGGTGGCCCGCCAGGCGTTCCGGGGGCGGGCCCGGATAGAGCCGTAGAGCCACCTGCGCGCGAACGCGCAGGGTCAGCGTGCCGTGATTACTTGATGACGGTCTTCGCTTCCTTGATCAGCTCGGGCGACAGCGTCACGCCTTGCTTCTCGGCTGCGCCGGTGTTCACGAACAGTTCCAGCTTGTCGCTGGTTTCCGAAGCGATCGTGCCGGGCTTCTCGCCCTTCAGGATACGCACCACCACCTTGCCGGTCTGATGGCCGAGATCGCCGTAGTTGATGCCCAGCGCGGCAATGGCGCCGCGCTTGACGCTGTCGGTGTCGGCCGCGATCAGCGGGATCTTCGACTCGTTGGCGACCTTGACCAGGGCCTCATACGCCGACACCACGTTGTTGTCGGTGTTGGTGTAGATCACGTCGACCTTGCCGATCAGGCTCTTGGCGGCGGCGCCGATGTCGACCGTACGCGGCGCGGCGGCTTCCTTCAGCGTCATGCCTTCCTTGGCCAGCAGCGCCTTCAGTTCCTTGACCACCACCACCGAGTTGGCTTCACCCGGGTTGAAGACCATGCCCACCGTCTTGGCCTTGGGCAGCACGCGCTTGATCAGGGCGACCTGGCGGTCCAGCGGCAGCTTGTCCGACACGCCGGTCACATTGGTGCCCGATGCGCCCCAGCTCTTGACCAGCTGGGCGGCAACCGGGTCGGTCACGCCGGAGTACACCACCGGCACCGACTTGGTGGCGGCCACCACGGCCTGGGCCGACGGCGTGGCGACAGCGACGATCACATTGGGCTGGTCGCCGACGAACTTGCGGGCGATCTGGGCGGCAGTGCCGGTATTGCCCTGCGCGCTCTGGTATTCCCACTTCAGGTTCTTGTCGGCGTCATAGCCGGCGGTCTTCAGCTCGTCGCGCACGCCATCGCGGATGGCGTCCAGCGCGGGATGGTCGACAATCGAGAGTACCTTGACGGTCTGGGCCTGAACGGCGCCGCCGTACAGCAGTGCCAGGGCCACGGCGCTGCCCAGGATGGTCTTGGTCGATGTCTTGAGACACTTCATGGTTTTGATCTCCCCCGGAGTGGGTTCTGGGTGATAAGCCGCTATTCGTTTTGACTGAGGTCTGGTCCGCCGTCCTGCCCGGCGGCGCGTGGCGCCGGCCGGACGGTCCGTTGCGCAAGCGACTCACCAGGCGGCAGGCGGGCGGTTGCCGGGGCGCAGCGGATACGACGGCGATAAGCCTGCGAGGATACCATTTCCGCCGTGCGATTTGCCCGGTTCCGGTGTGTCTGTAGGGGGAAACGCCAGTCCCGGAGCGCGCTGAGGGCGGCTCCGGGTGGCGTACGGGTATCGGAGCGGGGAGCGCCGGAAGGCTATTGCGCGGGGTTGTGGATCTCGGCGTGGATGCGCGCGATGGCCGCCGTCACGCCTTCGGGCAGGGGGGCTTGCCAGGCATCGATGTTCTCGCGCAGTTGCTCCAGCGAGGTGGCCCCGATGATGGTGCTGGCCGCGAACCAGCGCGAGTAGCTCCAGGCCAGTGCCAGCGTCGTCGGCGAGATGCCGTGCTCGCGCGCCAGCGCCACATAGCGGGCGGCGGCTGCCAGGCTTTCCGGACGCAGGTAGCGCGGGCTCCAGTCGGGCGGAAAGCGTGTCAGGCGGCCCTTGGCCTGCGTGTCGAACATGGGCTGCGCGAGGTCGCCGCCCAGGTACTTCCCGGTGAGCTGGCCAAAGGCCAGCGGGCTGTAGACCAGCAGGCTGACGTCGGTGCGGAAGCAGGCCTCGTCCAGTCCCTGTTCGAAGCTGCGATTCAGCAGGTTGTACGGGTTCTGGATGGTGGCGATGCGCGGCAGGCCGTGCAGCTCCGCCTGCTTGACGAACTCGGCCACGCCCCACGGCGTTTCGTTCGATACGCCGACGTAGCGGATCTTGCCCGCGCGCACCAGCTCGCCCATGGCTTCGAGCTGGGCCTGGATCGAAGCGCATTCGCGCTCCTTGGCGGGGTCGAACTGCTTCTGCCCGAAGATGGGCGCGTTGCGGGCCGGCCAGTGGATCTGGTACAGGTCGATATAGTCGGTCTGCAGGCGCGCCAGCGAGGCATCCACAGCGGTGCGGATGCTGTCGGGGGTCAGGTCGCCGCCATTGCGGATCCATGGCATGCGTGCCGGGCCGGCCACTTTGGTGGCCAGCACGATGCGGTCGCGCCGCTGGCGCTTGAGCCAGCTGCCGACGATGCGCTCGGTGCTGCCATAGGTCTCGGCGCGCGGCTTGACCGGGTACATCTCGGCCGTGTCGATAAAGTTGATGCCGCGCGACACGGCGTAGTCGAGCTGGCTGTGGCCCTCGGCTTCGGTGTTCTGCTCGCCGAAGGTCATGGTGCCGAGGCAGATGCGCGAGACCTGCAGGTCGCTGCGGCCCAGACGGGTGGTTTCCATTGGCTTTCTTCCTTGTCGGGCGCCGCAGGCTTGCGGGCTTCCAGGGTTCGGGGAGGTTGGGTCCGGCTGGCTGTCAGGCGCGCAGGGCGGCGGCGCATTCCTTGACCAGCGCCGGCCCGCGATAGATCAGTCCGCTGTACACCTGCACCAGCTGCGCGCCGGCGGCGATCTTGGCTTTGGCATCGGCACCGTTGAAGATGCCGCCTACCCCCACGATGGGAACCGTATCCCCGACCACGGCACGCAGGCCCTTGACCACGCGCGTGGACGACGCGAACACCGGCCGGCCGGACAATCCGCCGGCTTCCTCGCCATGCGGCAGGCCCTTGACCGCGTCGCGGGCGATGGTGGTGTTGGTGGCGATCACGCCGTCGATGCGGTGGCGCACCAGCGCATCGCCGATATTGCCGATCTGGTCGGCATCGAGATCGGGCGCGATCTTGAGCGCCAGCGGCACATAGCGCTTGTGCTGGTCAGCCAGGCGCTGCTGCGCGTCCTTGAGCGTGGAGAGCAGGCTGTCGAGCTCGCTTGCGCCCTGCAGCTGGCGCAGGTTCTTGGTGTTGGGCGACGAGATATTGACGGTGACGTAGCTGGCGTGCGGATAGACCCGTTCCAGGCAATAGAGGTAATCGTCCACCGCGCGCTCGATCGGCGTATCGGCGTTCTTGCCGATGTTCAGGCCCAGCACGCCGCCCTCGGCCTTCCAGCGCGAAGCCCTGACGTTGGAGATGAAGGCGTCGACGCCGCCGTTGTTGAAGCCCATGCGGTTGATCAGTGCGTCCGCCTGCGGCAGGCGGAACATGCGCGGGCGCGGATTGCCCGGCTGCGCGCGCGGCGTCACCGTCCCCACTTCGATAAAACCGAAGCCGAAAGTGGCCAGGCCGTCAATGTAGGCGCCGTCCTTGTCGAGCCCCGCGGCCAGGCCGACCGGATTGGGGAAGCGCACGCCCATCACCGTGCGCGGGTCGTCGGCGATGGTATTGCCGATGCAGCCGGCCAGTCCCAGGCGTTTGGCGCGCAGCAGGTTGTTTAGGGTGAAATGGTGGGCGTCCTCCGCATCCATCGAGAACAGGGCGGGGCGAAACAGGGGGTAGAGCGCGTTCAGCACAGGGGAATCAGCCTGGAAGTCGGGACCAAGGCGGCATTGTAACGGTTGGGCCGGAGCGTGGCCGGCCGGCGTACGCGCACAGTGGCATGCGGCGGCTGCCCTATGGCGCGTCGTCGGCCGCTTGCGGCGGGATCACTGGCGCAGCGGTGGGGGATGCCGGCGGCGCGGGAGGCGCGGAGACCGCCAGCGCCTCGAACGATCGCCACTGGTTTGCGGTCAGCACCTGCAGCGGCTGGTAGCGTGCCTTATAGGCCATCTTGCGGCTGTCGGCGATCCAGTAGCCGAGGTACAGGTGGGGCAGGCCAAGTTCGCGGGCCTGCCGGATCTGCCACAGGATGTTGTAGGTGCCATAGCTGGCATGCAGTTCCAGCGGGTCGTAGAAGGTGTAGACCGAGGACAGCCCGTCGTCGAGCACGTCGATCATGCTGACCATGCGCAGTCGGCCGGCCTGCGGCGAGCCCGGCGGCTCGCGGAACTCCACCAGGCGCGAGTTGACCCGGCTCTGCAGCAGGAATTGCTCGTACTGGTCGCGGCTGTCCTGGTCCATGCCGCCGCCTGCATGGCGCATCGACTGGTACAGCAGGTATAGCGAATAGTGCTCTTCGACGTAGGTCAGCGGCGCCACCAGCGCCTGCAGGTCTGCGTGCTGGCGCCACGCGCGGCGCTGGCTGCGGTCGGGATGGAACTGCTCCACCACCACGCGGCATGGCGTGCAGGCGTGGCATTCATCGCAATAGGGGCGGTAGGTGAAGATGCCGCTGCGCCGGAAGCCGGCGCGCACCAGCCGGGAATAAACGTCGGCATTGATCAGGTGGGCGGGCGTGGCCACCTGCGAGCGCGCCATCCGGCCGTCCAGGTAGCTGCAAGCGTAGGGGGCCGTTGCATAGAACTGCAGCGCGGAAAGGGGTAGTTCCTTAAGCTTGCTCATTTGTCTGAAACGGCCAGGAATGAAACAGCAACGCGAGGTAGCCGGCGGCGCGGCGAGGTGGCGCGCTGGCCTCAAGGCAAGCCTGCAAGCCCATATTGTCCGGCAGCGGCGCGTCCGGCGGGGCGTGCCTTATGCCTTTTCCATCTGTGCCTGTGCCGGATCCTGAGCCTGCGTCCATCGCTGCAGCACCGTCTTGTCAAAGCGCCACGGAACGATATCGGGCTGGCGCGTGGCGACGCGCACATGCGCCGCGAAATCCGCACGCGGAATCGGACTCGCGCCAAGCGAAGCCAGATGATCGGTTTCCTGCTGGCAGTCTATCATCGCCACATCGTGATTGCCGAGGAACGCGCACAGCGCGGCCAGCGCGATCTTGGACGCGTCGCTGCGGCGCGCGAACATCGATTCACCGTAGAACATCCGCCCGAGCGCCACGCCATACAAGCCGCCCGCGGGTTCGCCGCGGTACCAGCTCTCCACGCAGTGGGCGAGGCCGTTGCGGTGCAGCGCACCATAGGCGGCAATGATGTCCTCGGTGATCCAGGTGCCGTGCTGGCCTTCGCGCGGGGTGAGGGCGCAGGCCTGCATCACCGCGACAAAGTCGTGGTCGACGCGGATTTCCCAGTCGGGGTCGCGCAGCACGCGCTTGAGGGTCTTGCGGAAGGTGGCGGAAACCCGCAGTGCCTGCGGCGCCAGCACCATGCGCGGGTCGGTGCTCCACCACAGCACCGGCTGGCCTTCCGCATACCAGGGAAAGATGCCTTGCCGGTACGCCAGCAGCAGACGCTGGGCCGAGAGTTCGCGGCTGGCCGCGAGCAGGCCGGGCGCGTCGGTGCCCGGGCCGAGCGCACGCTCGACCGGCGGGAACGGATCATGCGGATCCAGCCAGGTGATCATGCAGGGTTACAGGGCGTGCGCCCGCGTTCAGGGTTCGACCGTGGCCCGGCTGGTCAGCGGGCGCATCGGCTTGTCGATATCCAGGCTGTGCAGGCGGAAGGTGCCGTCGGCCAGCCGCCCCGCCGCGCGATCGGCGAAGAAGCAGCGCAGCGAATGGATCACGGTGGGGAAGGCCAGTTCGTCCCAGGGGACGTCGGCTTCATCGACCAGCTTGACCTCGAGGCTTTCCTCGCCCGCCGAGATATCCAGATCGTCCAGCGTCGCCAGGTAGAACATATGTACCTGATGCACATGCGGCACATTCAGGATGGAGAACAGTTCGCCAACCTGCACGCGGGCACCGGCTTCTTCCAGCGTTTCGCGGGCGGCCCCCTGCGCGGTGGTCTCGCCGATCTCCATGAAGCCGGCCGGCAGCGTCCAGAACCCGTAGCGCGGCTCGATGGCGCGCTTGCACAGCAGGATCTTGTCCTCCCATACCGGGATGGTGCCGACCACATTGCGCGGGTTGACATAGTGGATGGTGCCGCAGTTGTCGCACACATGGCGTGGGCGGCTATCCCCATCAGGGATGCGCAGCACGACCGCATGGCCGCAGTTCGAGCAGAATTTCATGGGAGGCGTCCGGGAGGAATGGCGAAAGTGTATCACCGCCGATGAGGGCTGCCGGGGGTGGGATGCGAGTTTGGGGGGAGGGCTGTGGGGGCGGGTAGCGAGTGCGGCGCACAAAACTGAAAATGCCATCAGGGCTGCCGTAGCCGTCAGGGTTTCCGGGAGGGCGTGAGTTGCCCGACTGCAACGGTGGCATGGCACGCAGCAAAAATAGTCGATGGCTCGTGCGCATTAAGGGCTGTCCGTCGAAACCGCTTAGCCGTGCACGCTATAGTCCTCGCGCAGGATCTGCATAGCGATGCCCTATAAGGCGAGTCTGGCGACAGCGCGAAGCGCTGCAATCGCCCCCAGATATCGCCGCGCCGCCGGATTGGCAATCTGCATGTGGCGGCAAGCCCGACAGTCCCAGCAAGCCCGTCGAATAGCAATACTGCGACAGGGCCATTGAAGACGTCATTCTTGGTTGGAGCCGCGATCAAGTAGTAGAGCACCCTATTTTTGAGAGATGTTTTCGTCAGTTTCTTGCTTAATCTGCCGAATATCACGGACGGAGAAGGAATAGTTGAGCGCTGCCGATCTTCGCGAGCTGGAAGGGATTCGGGAGATGTAGGCCATTCTGATATTCTGGAATGTTCCGCTGCGGCCGATGCCATCAAAGTTTGACGATATGCAATAATAATCGTTGTTGTTGTGATGTATGATCCCGAAATCTGCTTTGCTCGCATTAATTTTTTCAGGACTGGCCCCTTCGATTCCTTTTGCTTTTGATAAGGGGGTGGCATGTTTTCCGAAAATTATCAGATCGCTTTTGCCTGCGCGCGTTGCATAGCCGACACGCAGCCCCCTATAGTCATAAGTATATGTGGAGTAACCGCGTTGGGGATCATCGTTAATCGTTGCTACGCCATCGATTTTATCAATGCGCAACGATGGGTGAATGGCGTCAAACATCAAGCAACTCTCAACAACGGGGGCGGGAGGGGCTTGTGCATATGTGGTGGCAGGTAATGCGAAGAAGAGTAAAAAATAAAATCGCTGTTTCACTTGTACTCCTTCGCGCCGGTGGTGCGCATGTAATCAGTGTTGTGTTTCCAGAAAATTGTTCCTCCATGTGCCGCCGTGGAGTCATAGATGTGATCGTGTCGATCGACCTCTTCCGTTTTTGTGATTAGCTTTCCGTTTATTTTTTTCTTCGTTGTTTTTGTTTTTATTACTAGCTTAATGGATTCATCAATGCCATAAATATTATGGTCTGAGTTGGTGAATTTTATTCCGTGTCTAACTTTGAAATGATTTTTGTAGTTCGATCGTATATCGGCGCCATCCCAGAAATATGCGCCGTTGGAGTAGTCAATTCCTCCTGACAGCGCATTTTTTGCCGCTTTTACGGCATTCGCCATGGCGGCGTTCTTCTCAATGTGAGCTTCGCTAGATTTCATCAGCTTCGCATAGCGCTCGTTACCGTCGCTGACAACGAAAGAAAATGTCCTTTCCTTGGTCGTAAAACTGGCTAGGGTGCTGTAACCGCGAGCTTTCATTTGCCGAAGCATCACGCTTGCAAGTGCCGCCATTTCCTCGTAGACATCCTCGGTTGAAGACTCTCCGTAGGCGATTGCTGCGAGCAAGCGTGTTTCTGGATTCAAGGTTTCCTTCGTCACGGACGGACCTCCCCGCTCTTATCCAGCCACATAACAAGGCTGACGCGACTGTCGTGATTAAAGGCAATAGTCCGACCTTCAGAAAATATTGCCTTTCTTGCAATCTGCTGGCCATTGGAAAACAGGTCGTACAAGTAGCCGGCAACCGGTGCTCCCGTCTCGCCATCCACAAGCTCAAAGAATTGCTCGATGATTTCCCCATCCTCTGCGATATCGCCATCATCCCCTGAGAATCCGCTTGAGCTATACGGGTGGCCCATACTGCTACCGCTCCCAGCCATATCGTCGCACCATGTATTGCCGGCGAGCAGAGCTATGATCCTTGGGGGCGTAGAGCACTTGCAGAGCACAATATCGCCGTCAGCTGCTGTCTCGCCCATGAAGTTCAATCGGCGTGGTCCCCCGGACTTCGCAATGGTGCCGGTACTTTTGCAGGCCGCGCAGTAAGCTTGGCCGCCGATCAGTGCGGCCTGGTGACCATTGCCAATTGTGAACGGCTGCCCGGAGTACGGTAGGATGTTTCCCCCGCGTTCGAGCTCGTCTCCTACGCATGCCACTCTGCGCATCATGGCCGGTCACCCAGTGCTAGGGTTGGCGTCTTGTATTTCATACGTTCTCCCAGGAATTGATTGATGTGCGCGATGGCGCATCTACTTTTTAGCGGGAGAAGGTGCGGGGTGGTAGCAGGTAATTCTGGATCTTCAGAAGAAATTTCCCAATGAGGGCCCGATGGAAATATGGACGACGTGTCGAGCGTCCTCAATGGCCATAGAAGGGGAAAAGCCGACGCGAGGGGTCCGGGATTGACGTGACGAGCGTGCTATGACAAAGGCAGAACTACGCCGTCTATGTGGCGTGGTGGAGGGGCGGGCGAGGTGCGCGGGATGCTCGCGCAAGAAGCGGGAGGAATCGATACGTCCTGGAGTCGCACCTGTAAGTGCACCGAACCCTTCGCGACCGCCAAATGCAAAAAGCCCGCGTGTAGCGGGCTTTTTGCATTTTCCAACCGTCTTTCGGCGTGCCAACGATTGGATTTAATAGCGTCTTCGGCGTTTGGTTGCGGGGGCAGGACTTGAACCTGCGACCTTCGGGTTATGAGCCCGACGAGCTGCCAACTGCTCCACCCCGCGTCCGTCGAAGAAAAAGATTATAGGACAAATCCTTTTGCATTGCAACACCCGATTGCGCCGGGCGTTCAGGGAGCGCAAGAACTTGCCCCGATAAAGAATTCGACAGCAATCGCAAGCCGGCGTTCAGCCTTTGCTGGCGGCTTCCATGGTGCGTTGCCACAGGCCGGCCGCGAACTGGAAGCTGTCGCGCTGCAGCAGGTCGTCGCGCTGCCAGATGACGCGGTCAGGGCGCACCGTCAGCATCCAGGTGGTGGTGACGAGCGGCTTGGGTTCGGCGAAGGCGTGGGGTGCCAGCAGCGCGGCGCAAGGACCATGCTGCGGATCGCGCACCGAGGTGTAGCGGATCATGCCAAGGCCGGCCTCGCGTGCCACGCGCGCCAGCGCCTGGCAGGCATCGTAGCGGTCGGGATCGGTCCACTGCGCTGCGTCTTCCACGAAAGGAGGGGCGTCGAGTGCGATGCCTTCGGTGCGCACGCTGACCTGGAACAGCGTATGGGGCCGGGCGTCGATACGCGGTAACGCCGGGCTGTCGCGCAGGAAGCGCCAGCGCCAGTAGCCCAGTTCGGCACAGGCGGTACGGATGTCGTCCGCGCCATAGAACACCCCCGGATCCTGCTCGCCGCGAAAGCGCGAACCCCATGGCGAGGGCGGATAGCGGAACGGCGTGAACAGCAGATAGTGGAGATGGCGCGCCTCTGCGGGCACGGCGGGCTTGCCGGCGTCGAGCACGGCTTCCAGCACGGCCTGTTCTTCCAGGCTGTCGACCAGCGGCATGGTCGAGACAACGTGCTGCGCCTCGACCGCGCGCCAGAGCGTGAGCGCGAACGGCCTGCGCTCAGACGCGACCGCGGGTGGCATCCAGATAGTGAACGACACGTACCAGGCCCTCTGTTGTGCGGATCAGGTCGAGCGGCTTGCCGCCCAACGCCAGGTTTTCATTGGCCAGCCAGAGGCGGGCCTGGTCGCTGTGCCCGAGGATGGCGTCGAGCGAGCGGAAGAGCCGCACGAACAGCACGCCGAATTCCCATTCCTTGCGATGGGCGTCGAGCACATAGCCCCCCGATGCCATGCGGGAGACGGAGGCAGTGCTGATACCCAGCACGCTGGCGACGCCTGCCTGGCTGATGCCAAGGAAGCCAGCGGCACGCATCACCGCCTTGGTGAGAGTGGTGCCGGGGTCTGGGCTGCCGGCAGGAAGATGCTCGGGGACTTGCCTGGTTTGCATCGCCTTGCTCCTGTTTCTTGAGAAACATTATAGGCGGTTCGTTTCGTAAGGGAAGCACTAAACAACACCGTCTCCATATTGTTTGGTGGCTTCGCCCGCGGCAAGTTCTCCGGCGTGGGGGAGGGCGTATTTCTTTTCCTTTCTCGCGCCTGGGGCGCGCCTGCCTGGTCCAGGCGCGTTCAGCGGCTCTCGATATGCAGCCGGCCTTCCGCCTTCATGGCGGCTTGCAGCGCGTTCCACGACAGTCCGGCATCCTGACGTGATCGAAGTGCGTCCGGCCAGAGGGATCGACCGATACCGCGGTGCGCAGGTAGACCTCGTCTCAGACGCGGTCCCAGTCGAAGCGGGCCTTGTTGCCCGAGCCGAATACCTTGAGCGCCCCTTGTTCCCCGGCCGCGTTCGGCCGGTTGAAGATCCAGTTCTGCCACGCCGTGAGGCGGCCGAAGATGCGGGTCTCCATGGTCTCCACCGGCCCGAAGCGCAGGTTGGCTTCGAGCCCGGTGAGGGCGTCCGGCGACAGGCTGGCGCGCTCTTCGGTGGCGATGCGGATCTCGTCGTCCCAGTCGATATCGTCCGGCGTTGCGGTGACCAGGCCCAGCGAGGCGGCACTGAGGGCATCGAGCGGCGCGCCGGCGTGGCTCTGCACGGCATCGATCGCGGCTTGGTCCTGGTAGAAGCGCGCAGCCAGCCGCGTCAGCCCATTGACCATGGGGTAGCGGCCGAAGTTGGCCACGCTGGCGAACAGGCGCGGGGCGTCGTCCGGCGCATCGGGCAGGTGCAGCATATAGCTGCGGTCGGCGGCCAGCGCCAGTTCCAGCAGGGTGCCGGCAAAGCAGGAGTCCGGCTCGATCAGGGCAAACAACGAGCGCGAGGAAACCTCCAGGCGTGCCAGCGTGCGGCGCAGCATGCCGATGGTCTCGCGCACGAACCAGTGGCTGGCGTGCGCTTCGAGCAGGGCGTCACAGGCCAGCACGTGCTGCGGATTGCCCTCGGTCTTCAGAATCCAGATGCCGGTGTCGAGATGATTCGCGCGCAGTGTAAGGATGGCGTCGTCGAGTTCGCGCGCCATCTTCAGCGGCCACCATTCGGCGCCGGCGGCGAGCATCGCGGGCAGTGCCTGCGGCTGCTGCTTGCCCGGGCCGAACACCGTCAGCGTGGCCTTGCGGGCATTCTGGTCCAGGTGGACCTGCACGGTGTCATAGCGGTAGCCGTGCGCATCCTGGCTACGCGACAGTGGCGTGAGCTTGACGCCTGGCTGGTCCGCGGGGCGGTCGCTGCCTGCCGCCAGCGCAAGGGCGCGTTCCTGCACGTGCTCGGCGAAGCGGGCCGGCTTGACCACCTCGTCGACCAGTTTCCAGTCGCGCGCCCGCTGGCCGCGCACGCCCTCGGTGGTGGTGCAGAAGATGTCGGCATGGTCGCGCCGCACCCGGCGCTTGTCGGTGATGCGGGTCAGGCCGCCCGTGCCTGGCAGTACGCCGAGCAGCGGCACTTCGGGCAGGCTGACGGCAGAGGAGCGGTCGTCGACCAGCACGATCTCGTCGCAAGCCAGCGCCAGCTCGTAGCCGCCGCCGGCGGTGGTGCCGTTGCAGGCCGCGATGAACTTGAGGCCGGAGTGGCGGCTGGCGTCCTCGATGCCATTGCGGGTTTCGTTGGTGAATTTGCAAAAATTCACCTTCCACGCATGGGACGACTGGCCGAGCATGAAGATGTTGGCACCGGAGCAGAAGATGCGTTCCTTCGC
Organism: Cupriavidus sp. 96C5-1; assembly: GCF_057798855.1. Taxonomy (NCBI): domain Bacteria; kingdom Pseudomonadati; phylum Pseudomonadota; class Betaproteobacteria; order Burkholderiales; family Burkholderiaceae; genus Cupriavidus; species Cupriavidus sp. 96C5-1. The sequence goes on from NZ_JBYOJU010000035.1 coordinate 51,798, forward strand.
GCTGGTGAGGATGACGCTACGCACCTCGGGGTGCTCGAAACGGATGCGCTGCAGCGCATCGTGCAGCTCGATGTCCACGCCGAGGTCGTAGGAGTTCAGCTTGAGCGCGTAGCCGGGGTGCAGCCCACCGGCCTCGTCGACATCCATCGACAGCGTGGCGACGGGGCCGTCGACTGTCAGCTTCCAGTGGCGGTACTGCGCGGGGTCGCGCTCAAAGGTGACGGGGGCCTGCGGGGTACCGGCGGGGACGGCCGTGTCGGACATCGTTGTCTCCTTTGTGCACTATATTTTTAGTCATTTCGCGTGATGAAATATAGTGCGCAAAGCTGGGCGGTGCAATCCTTGCGCGGACCGGCGCCGCCGCTCAGGCGCCGATCACCCGGAGATGGGCGCGCAGGGCCTGCAGGGAGGTGGCGCAATCCTGGCCGCTGGTGTCGATGGTGACGTCGGCGCGCGAATAGAGCGGCGTGCGCGCCAGCAGGATGCGCCGCAAATCGTCCATGGCTTCGCGGTTGCCTTCCATCGGGCGCATGTCGCCCTGCGCCACCACGCGCGCCATATGCTCTTCGGGCGAGGTTTTCACCCATACCGTGTAGCAACGCGCCAGCAGCAGGTTGAAGGTGGCGGGTTCCGACACCAGGCTGCCCGGCGTGGCGAGCACCATGCGCTCGTGCTCGCGCAGTACGCGTTCCAGCGCGCGCATTTCGTAGCGGCGGTAGGCGGCCTGGCCATACAGCGAGTGAATCTCGGCCAGGCTGGCGCCAGCTTCCTGCTCGATGGCACCGTTGAGTTCGACGAAAGGCACCTCCAGCGCCGCGGCCAGCGCGCGTCCGAGCGTGGATTTGCCCGCGCCGCGCAAGCCGATCAGGGTGATGCGGCGGTGGCGCGCATCGTGGGATTCGGACGGCGCCAGGGCATGGCGGCAGGCCTCGCGCACGCGTGCCAGGTCGCTGGCGGGCAGTTGTGCCAGCCACTGCACCAGTTGCGCGAATTCGGACGCTGGCTGGTTGCCCGGGGCATGCTGGTTCTCCATCTCCGCCAGCACCACCGGCAGGGGCACGTCGAGTGCACGCGCTACCTGCCGCAGCAGTAGCACGGAGGCGTTGCCGGTACCCGTTTCCAGGTTGGCGAGATAGCGTTCCGAGACCTCGGCGCCACGCGCCAGGTCCTTGCGCGACATGCCGCGCGCGGCGCGCAGCGAGCGGATGCGCTCGCCCAGTCGCGTCAGGTAGGGGTCGCGCTCGCCGGCGGGGCGGGTGTCGGACGAGTCGGGGGCCAGCAGGGAATCGGGATCGCGGCGCATGGCGGACGGCTTGGGCGGAGAGAAGGACCGGCACGGCCGGATCGGGGTTGCGATTATAAGGGACACAGCGCTTGTGCTATATAGTGCAGCTCTCCGCTTGCATAATATTGAGTATGCAATAAAATGCATCTCCAATATGGATAAGCAAAGCCAATCATAAGAAACCTGACTCCGTTTTCCCCGTGCGACAGCGCGCGAGCGCAGCAGTGCGACCGGGAGGCGGCATCGAGGAGTGGAGACATGACGCCCCCAACAGCGTCGCCGCCTTGGGCGGCGGCCGATGCAAGTTCCACCGTGGACCTGGTCGTGGCGCTGCCGGCAAGGTATAACGCCGCCGCCGACCTGCTGTCGCGCAATCTCGCCGCGGGCCGAGGCGGCAAGGCCGCCTATCTGGACGATGCCGGCACGCTGAGCTTCGCGGAACTGGACCTGCGTTGCCGGCGCTTTGCCGCCGCGCTGCTGGCGGCCGGGCTGCGGCCCGAGGAGCGCCTGCTGCTATGTGCGCTCGATACCATCGACTTTCCAACGGTCTTCCTCGGCTGCCTGCTGGCGGGCGTGGTGCCGGTCGCGGTCAATACGCTGCTGACCGTTGACGACTACGCCTATATGCTGGAGCACAGCGGCGCGCGCGCGGTGGTGGTCTCCGCCTCGCTCGCAGCGGCGATGGGAGACGCTATCGGCAAAGCGGGGACGGGCCCCGTGCTGATCCTGGCCGCGCCTTATGGCGTGTCCGGCGGCGCGGTCCCGAATGTGGCCGGGATGGCCGGGGAGGGGGCCCCGCTGGCAGGCGCTGCCGCCACCAGCCCGGACGACATCGCGTTCTGGCTCTACTCGTCCGGCTCCACGGGGCGGCCCAAGGGCACCGTGCATACGCATGGCAACCTGTTCCATACAGCCGATCTCTATGCTCGGCAGGTACTGGGCCTGCGCGAAGACGATGTGGTCTTTTCCGCGGCGAAGCTGTTCTTTGCCTATGGACTCGGCAATGCGCTGACCTTTCCGCTCGCGGTTGGCGCCACTACCGTGCTGATGGCCGAGCGTCCCACGCCGCAGGCGGTATTCCAGCGCCTGCGCGAGCGGCGGCCGACCGTCTTCTGCGGCGTGCCCACGCTCTACGCCGGCATGCTGGCCGCGCGCGACCTGCCGGCGCGGCCCGAGGTTGCGCTGCGGATCTGCACCTCGGCGGGAGAGGCGCTGCCCAAGGATATCGGCGACCGGTTCCAGGCGCATTTCGGCTGCGACATCCTCGATGGCATCGGCTCCACTGAGATGCTGCATATCTTCCTCTCCAACCGTCCCGGCGATGTGCGCTACGGCACTACCGGCAAGCCGGTTCCGGGCTATGAGCTGAAGCTGCTGGATGAAGCGGGCCAGCCCTGCGCGCCGGGCGAGATCGGCGATCTCTTTATCAAGGGCCCCAGTGCCGCGCTGATGTACTGGGGCAGCCGCGACAAGAGCCGCGACACCTTCGTCGGAGCATGGACCCGCAGCGGCGACAAGTACCTGCAGGATGCGGATGGCTATTTCATCTACGCGGGACGCAGCGACGACATGCTCAAGGTGGGCGGCATCTATGTCTCGCCCTTCGAGGTCGAAGCCGTGCTGGCGCAGCACCCGGCCGTGCTGGAAGCTGCCGTGATCGGCGCTGCCGATGCCGACGGGCTGGTCAAGCCCAAGGCCTTCGTTGTGCCGCGCCCCGGCCACGCCTGGCACGCAGGCATGGCGGCCGAGCTGCAGGCCTTCGTCAAGTCGCGGCTGGCGCCGTACAAGTATCCGCGCCAGATCGAGTGCCTGGCTGAATTGCCGAAGACGGCCACCGGCAAGATACAGCGTTACCGCCTGCGGCAGCGCGAGGAGGCGGCACGTGCGGCGCCGGACCCGGCCGCGGACGACGCCGGGATGGCGCCAGGGGCGGCTGCGGCGCCTGCGACATCGGGCTGACGATCATTTACACAGTGGAAGGCAGAAGCATGCATAGCGAGTTGGTTGACATTCCTTTCGACGGCCGCGGTATCCAGGTGGAGGTCCAGTGGCTCAGGCCCGAGCGGGCGGAACGCCCGCTGGTGGTCTTCCTGCATGAAGGGCTCGGCTCGATCAGCCTGTGGCGGGACTATCCCGCGGCGCTCTGCGAGGCCGGCGATTTTCGCGGGCTGGTGCTGTCGCGCTACGGCTATGGCCGCTCCACGCCGCGTCCTGCCGAGGAGAAATGGGGTGTCGACTTCATGCACCGGCAGGCGCGCGAAGCCTTGCCGGCGCTGTTCGACGCGCTCGGGATCGGGCCCGGCCGCAGCCGCGGCATGCCCTGGCTGTTCGGGCACAGCGACGGCGGTTCGATCGCGCTGCTCTACGCGGCCAGCTTCCCGCAGGCGGTCGACGGGATCACCGTACTGGCGCCGCACATCATGGTGGAGGACGTGTCGGTGACCAGCATCCAGGCCACCCGCGAAACCTATCTGCGGACCGATCTGCGCGACAAGCTGGCGCGCCATCACGATGACGTGGATTCCGCCTTCTGGGGCTGGAACGACATCTGGCTCGACCCGGCCTTCCGCGCCTTCGACCTGCGTCCCCTGCTGCCGCAATTGCGCTGCCCGGTGCTGGCGGTGCAAGGCGAGGACGACGAGTACGGCACCATGGCGCAGATCGAGGGTATCCATCGATATGCGCCACAAACCGTCCTGCTTAAACTCGCGCGGTGCGGCCACTCGCCACACCGCGACCAGCCGGGCCCGTTGACGGAGGCAGCGGTCCGGTTTATAACGGCACATACTTCATACCTAAAATAATTTCGCGCCCCCTGCGCGCCAGCCGGAAATTCCGGCGATTCCGGTCATGCGCGATGCCTGCGGTGTCCGGGAACGAGCGGAAATCCCGCGGGCCGGCGACGCAAGCCCAGGCGACGGAAGTCGGCTTGACCACCAGGAGACATCCATGCATCGCTTCACATCGCGCGGGCTCGCCCCCGCTTGCCTTGCCATAGCTGCGTCTTTTGCTGTCGCTGCGGGCGCCAGTGCCCAGGGCTCCGGCAAGATCAAGGTCGGCTTCATGCTGCCCTATACGGGCACCTACGCTTCGCTCGGCAACGCCATCGAGAACGGCTTCAGGATGTATGTGCAGGAGCAGGGCGGCAAGCTGGGCGGGCGGGAGATCGAATACTTCAAGGTGGATGACGAGTCCGATCCGGCCAAGGCGCCGGAGAACGCCACCAAGCTGATCAAGCGCGACCAGGTCGATGTGGTGGTGGGCACGGTGCACTCGGGCGTGCAGATGGGCATCGTCAAGGTGGCCAAGGAAAACAATACGCTGCTGATCATTCCCAACGCCGGCGTCGACGAAGCCACGGGTCCGCTGTGCGGCCCCAACATCTTCCGCTCTTCGTTCTCGAACTGGCAGCCCGGCTACGCCATGGGCCACGTACTGGCTGAGCGCGGCATGAAGAAGGTGGTCACGCTGACCTGGAAATACGCGGCGGGCGAACAGTCGGTCAAGGGTTTCAAGGAAGCCTTCGAAGCCAGGGGTGGCAAGGTCGTGAAGGAGCTCAGCCTGCCGTTCCCCAATGTCGAGTTCCAGGCGTTGATCACCGAGGTGGCATCGATCAAGCCCGACGCGGTGTTCGTGTTCTTCGCCGGCGGCGGCGCCGTCAAGTTCGTCAAGGACTGGGCCGCCGCGGGCCTGAAGGACAAGATCCCGCTCTACGCCTCGGGCTTCCTCACCGACGGCACGCTGGAAGCGCAGGGGGCCGCGGCGCAGGGGCTGGAAACCACCTTGCACTATGCCGACGGCCTGGCCAACGCGCGCGACAAGCGCTTCCGCCTCGACTACGCCAAGACCTACAAGCTGCAGCCGGACGTGTATGCGGTGCAGGGCTACGACGCAGCCCAGCTGCTGGCGGCGGGCGCGGGCGCGGTCAAGGGCGACATGAGCCGGAAGGCCGAGGTCATCAAGGCCATGGAAGTGGCCAGGGTGGACAGCCCGCGCGGCGCTTTCACGCTGTCGAAGGCGCACAATCCCGTGCAGGATTTCTACCTGCGCAAGGTCGATGGCCGCGAGAACAAGCTGGGCGGCGTCGCGGTGAAGGCGCTGGCCGACCCGGCGCGCGGTTGCCGTCTCTGACCGGTTGAACGCAGTGGCCCGCCGCCGAGGCGCCGGGCCGGAGCCCGGCCCGCCGTGCCGCGCCCATCCGGGCCGGCAGCGGCAGGGCCGCATACCGCAACCGCGTTGCCGCATGGATATCCATGGATATCGTTTCCTTCTTCATCCAATGCCTTAACAGCATCCAGTATGGCTTGCTGCTCTTCCTCGTGGCGAGCGGACTGACGCTGATCTTCGGCATCATGGGCGTGATCAATCTCGCCCATGGCAGCTTCTATATGCTGGGGGCGTACCTGGCCTTCACGCTGGCCGGGCTGACCGGCAGCCTGCTGATCGCCATTCCGCTTGGCATCGTGCTGGCGGTGGCGTTCGGCTATGTGCTGGAGTGGGTCTTCTTCAGCTATCTCTACCAGCGCGAGCACCTGCAGCAAGTGCTGATGACCTACGGCCTGATCCTGGTGTTCGAGGAGATGCGCAGCATCCTGGTCGACGACGATGTGCACGGCGTGACCGTGCCGGCCATGCTCGACTGGGCGCTGCCGATCGGCAACGACATGACCTATCCGGTCTATCGCCTGTTCATCTCCGCGATCTGCCTGCTGGTAGCGGCGGCGATGTACGTGGTGATACGCCGCACGCGGCTTGGCATGATGATTCGCGCCGGCGCCACCAATCGCGAGATGGTGCAGTCGCTGGGCATCAACGTCACGGTGCTGTATCGCTTCGTGTTTGCGCTGGGCGTGGCCCTGGCGGTGCTTGCCGGCATGATCGCCGCGCCGGTGTCCTCGGTCTATCCCGGCATGGGCAGCCAGGTACTGATCGTGTGCTTCGTGGTGGTGGTGATCGGCGGCATCGGTTCGGTCAAGGGCGCCATGGTGGCGTCCTTGCTGCTGGGCTTTGTCGACACCTTCGGCAAGGTATTCTGGCAGGAGGCCTCCGGCGTGCTGGTCTACCTGCTGATGGCGCTCATCCTGCTCTGGAAACCCCAGGGCTTGTTCAAGGCGGGGTAGGGATATGCCGGGCAATATCAATGCATTGGGCGGCACGCTGCACGCACGCGGCGCTGCCCGGCCCTGGCTGGGCGGCCTGGGCTGGCTGGCGGCCTTCGCGGTGCTGGCGGTGCTGCCGCTGCTGCTGCACGCGGACGGGCACCGATTCTATATAGAGCTGCTCAGCAAGGTCATGATCATGGCCATCTTCGCGCTCTCGCTGCAGCTGCTGATCGGCTATACGGGGCTGGTGAGCCTGGGCCACGCGGCTTACTTCGCCATGGCGGCCTACGCCACCGCGATGATGGCGCCGCAGGCCGGGCCCGGCAACGGCTGGCTGTTGCTGCTCGGCGCGCTCGGCGCGGCGGGGCTGCTGGCCCTGGTGGTGGGTGCGCTGGTACTGCGCACGCGCGGCATCTACTTCATCATGGTGACGCTGGCCTTCGCGCAGATGGTGTATTTCATGTTCCACGACACCAAGATCGCGGGCGGCAGCGACGGCACCTATATCTATTTCCGGCCGGAGTTCGCCTTGCTCGGCGCGCGCCCCTTCGACGTCAACGATGTCGCCCATTTCTACTGGCTGGTGCTTGGCGCGCTGGTGCTGACGGTGGCAGGGCTGGCGCTGGTGCTGCGCTCGCGCTTCGGGCATGCGCTGGTGGGCATCCGGCATAACGAGCAGCGCATGCGGGCGGCTGGCTACGCCACCTACCGCTACCAGCTCGGCGCCTTCGTGGTGGCGGGTATTTTTGCCGGCCTCGCGGGCTACCTTTATGCCGTCCAGTATGGTTTCGTCAATCCGGAAATCGCATCCTGGCACCAGTCCGGCAACGCCATGCTGATGGTGATCCTGGGCGGGGCCGGCAGCCTGGCCGGAGCGGTGCTGGGTGCCTTTTCCTTCGTGCTGCTCGCGGAGTGGTTCAGCTCGCTGACCAAGCACTGGCAGCTCTTGATGGGCGGCTTCGTGATCGTCGCGGTGGCCCTGTTGCCGCATGGGCTGGTCAGCCTGGCGGGCATGGTTTCGCGCCGGCGCCAAGGGGAATCCCGATGAACGCACCTGTCCTGTCGGCCCGCCAGCTGACGCGCCGCTTCGGCGGCCTCACCGCGGTGGGCGAGGTGGACCTCGACCTGGCCTTGCACGAGATCCACGCGGTGATCGGCACCAACGGCGCGGGCAAGTCCACGCTGATCAATATGCTGTCCGGCGAGTTGCCGCCGTCGTCGGGCAAGCTACAACTGCAGGGCCGCGACGTCACCGGCTGGTCCCAGCCGCGCCTGGCGCGCGAGGGCATTGGCCGCAGCTACCAGCGCAACAATATCTTCCTGCCGCTGACCGTACGCGAAAACTGCCGCCTGGCGGCACAGTCGCGCGCGCAGCTGGCCTGGCGCCTGTGGGAAGGCGCGCAGCGCTGCCGCACCAGCCGCGCGCTGGGCGACGAGGCGCTGGAGTGCGCCGGCCTGGCCGCGTGTGCCGATACCGTGGCCACCGCCTTGTCGCACGGGCAGAAGCGCCAGCTCGAGGTGGCCATGTGCCTGGCCACGCAGCCTACCGTATTGCTGCTGGATGAGCCGCTGGCGGGCATGGGAGCGGAGGAGTCTGCGCGGATGCTTGCCTTGTTGCGCTCGCTGCGGGATGGCCATGCGGTACTGCTGGTCGAGCACGATATGGAGGCTGTCTTCTCGGTCGCCGACCGTATCACGGTGATGGTCAACGGCAGCGTGATTGCGTCCGGCGAACCCGAGGCGATCCGCGTCAACCGGGCGGTCCAGCAAGCCTACCTCGGCGAAGAAGATGGGGAAGCGCACGCGGATGGCGCGGGCGAGCGCCCCCAGGTGGCGCTGCAGGCGCGCAAGGAGCAAGCGGCATGATGGCGGAGGCGATGATTGCGGCAACCGGCGTGCATGCCTGGTATGGCAGCAGCCACATTCTGCGCGGAATCGATTTCAGCGTCGGCGCGGGCGAAACCGTTGGCCTGCTGGGCCGCAACGGCATGGGCAAGAGCACGCTGCTGCGCACCCTGCTGGGTCACGTGCGGCAGCGTCAGGGCCGCATCGAGGCGTGCGGGCGGGACGTATCGCGTGCGCAGCCTTATGAAGTGGCGCGTCTGGGGGTGGCCTACGTGCCGGAGGGCCGCGGGATATTTCCCAACCTTTCCGTGCGCGAGAACCTTGTCATGGCTGCGCGCAAGGGCCCGTCCGGCCGCCTGGACTGGGACGAGGCAAGAGTGCTGGATCTCTTCCCGCGCCTCAAGGAGCGCCTTGGCCACGGCGGACAGCAGCTGTCCGGCGGCGAGCAGCAGATGCTGTCGATTGGCCGCGCCCTGATGACGAATCCCGATTGCCTGATCCTGGATGAGGCGACCGAGGGCCTGGCGCCGCGCATCGTCGCCGAGATCTGGCGGGTGGTTGCCACGGTCCGCGCCACCGGCATTGCATCGGTGGTGGTGGATCGCAACTACCGCACGGTGCTGGCCAATGCGGATCGCGTGGTGGTGCTGGAGAAGGGCGTCGTGGTCATGAACGGGCCGGCGGCCGAACTGGTGTCGCAACCGGGTGTGCTGGATCGTTACCTTGGTGTTTGATTGTGATTTAAAAGTCGCAATTCGTGGCCGTGCAGCAACGCTGGACGGGCTGGCGCCATTTTCGATTTGGTGGCTTACCATGCGCAAGCGCTTGACCGGGCGGGACTTCGCTCGCATGCTTGGCGCGTCACCAGCATGAGGCAGGACAGCAGGCAGGATGCTCCCTAGTGGTCGTCACCCGGCACTTCATCTAGAATGGCGCGCGTTTGTGCAATGCAATAGCGGCGCGGTGCCGCTGCGCCATCTCGAGCGCACACGCATGCCGAGGGCGTTGCCCGAGCCCTTCAACCACACCTTTATCCATGACCCAGACCGCAACCAGCCATTATTTCGTCAAGAGTCCCAGCAAACGTGCGTTGGTGATCGGCGCGATCGGCGTCGTCTTTGGCGATATCGGTACCAGCCCGCTGTATGCGCTGAAAGAGTGCTTTAGTACCGAGCATGGCATTCCCTTTAGCGACGCTGCGGTGATGGGCATCATTTCCATGCTGTTCTGGGCGATGATCATCGTGGTGTCGCTCAAGTACGTGATGTTCGTCATGCGTGCCGACAACGACGGCGAGGGCGGTATCCTGGCCCTGATGGCCCTGGCATTGCGCACCGCCGCGCCACGCTCGCGCATGGCCAAGCTACTGATGATGTTCGGTATTTTCGGCGCCTGCATGTTCTACGGCGACGCGGTGATCACGCCGGCGATATCCGTGCTGTCCGCGGTGGAGGGCCTGGAAATCGCTGCGCCGGGGCTGTCGCACTTCGTCATACCGATCACGCTGGTGATCCTGGTGGCCCTCTTCGTGATCCAGCGCAGCGGCACGGCTGCCGTAGGCAAGCTCTTCGGCCCCATCATGATGCTGTGGTTCGTGGCACTGGGCGTGCTCGGCGTGTATCACATGCTGCATGTGCCTTCGATCCTGATGGCGGTCAGCCCGCACTATGCGATCACGTTCCTGATGGAGCACTCGCTGCAGGCTTTCGTGGTGCTCGGCTCGGTATTCCTGGTCCTGACCGGCGCGGAAGCGCTCTACGCCGACATGGGCCACTTCGGCATCCGTCCGATCCGCATGGGCTGGTTCGCGGTGGTGATGCCGTGCCTGATGCTCAATTATTTCGGCCAGGGAGCCATGCTGCTGCAGAATCCCACCGCGATCAGCAACCCGTTCTATCTGATGGTGCCGGAACCGGTGCTGATACCGATGGTGCTGCTGGCCACCTGCGCGACGGTGATCGCTTCGCAGGCGGTCATCTCGGGCGCTTTCTCGCTGACCAGCCAGGCCATCCAGCTCGGCTTCGTGCCGCGCATGCGCATTCGCTATACCTCCGACGCTGAAATCGGCCAGATCTACCTGCCGGTCATCAACTGGCTCCTGCTGGTGCTGGTGGTCATCGTGGTGGTGGCCTTCAAGAAGTCCGACAACCTGGCGGCTGCCTACGGCATCGCGGTGACCACCACCATGGTGATCACCACCTTCCTGGCCGTGGTGGTCATGCGCAAGGTGTGGAAATGGAACCCGGTGCTGGTGACGCTGATCGGGCTGACGTTCCTGCTGGTCGACCTGGCGTTCTTCTCCGCCAACCTGCTCAAGATCGCCGAGGGCGGCTGGTTCCCGCTGCTCATGGGCGGCACCGCCTTCTTCCTGCTGATGACCTGGCACAGCGGCCGCAAGCTGCTGCGTGCGCGCAGCCTGGAAGACGGTATCCCGCTCGAGCCGTTTATCGCCGGCCTGCTGGCGCATCCCCCGCACCGGGTCGAAGGCACGGCCGTGTTCCTGACCGGCAATACCGAATCGGTGCCGGTCTCGCTGCTGCACAACCTGAAGCACAACCGCGTGCTGCACGAGCGGGTGGTGTTCCTCAGCTTCGTTACCCGCGACGTGCCCTATGTGGACGACGATCATCGCCTCACCTGCAAGGATCTCGGCGGCGGCGTGATCATCCTCAAGTCCGAGTACGGCTTCAAGGAAACGCCGGATGTGCAGCGGGTGCTGGATCTGGCCCAGCGCAAGCTCAATATGCAATTCGAGCTGATGGAGACATCGTTCTTCATCGCGCGCGAGTCCGTGATTCCTTCGAAGCTGCCGGGCATGTCCATGTGGCGGGAAAGCCTGTTCGCCTGGATGCATCAGAATGGCGCCAAGCCTTCCGATTTTTTCCAGATTCCCGCCAACCGGGTCGTGGAACTTGGGACGAAGGTAGAGATTTGAGGGCGATTTGAGGGCAGCTTCGGGCTCTCCGGCTTGAGCCCTGCCTCTTCAGGCTATTCTTGACTTGGCGCCCCTGGGCTACAGAATCGGAAATTCCGTTGATCTTGTAGCCCAGGGGCGTCATTTTTTGATCCGTGGTTTGACGCCCTTGGGCAAAGGCCGGCGGCCGTAGCATGGCGCGCAGCCGCCATAAGGGAAAAAGCCCCCTGCGCGCGAGGCGCAGGGGGCTTTACTTCGATCAGGCCGGCGTGTGCCCATTTGCCGGGCGTGGCGGCCCGGCAAATGGATGCGGAGCGCTTAGCGCTTGAGCTTGGCGAACGCCGCCGCCATGGCGCCGGAGGGCTCCGCCTCGCGGCGGCCGCCGCCAAAGCCCTTGCCCTGGCCGGGGCGCTGGCCCTGGCCAGGTCGCGGCGCATTGCCACGGTCCGATTGCCCGGCGCGCGCCGGGCCCTGGCCGGGCTCGTCGTCCAGCCGCATGGTCAGGCCGATGCGGTTGCGCTTCACATCCACTTCCATCACCTTGACCTTGACGATCTGGCCGGCCTTGACCGCTTCGTGCGCATCCTTGATGAACTTGGTGGAGAGCGCGGAGATATGGACCAGGCCGTCCTGGTGCACGCCGATATCGACGAAGGCGCCAAAGGCGGCTACGTTCGTGACCACGCCTTCGAGCACCATGCCCGGTTGCAGGTCCTTGATATCTTCCACGCCGTCCTGGAAGGTGGCGGTCTTGAACTCGGGGCGCGGGTCGCGGCCCGGCTTCTCCAGTTCGGAGAGGATGTCGCGCACCGTCGGCAGGCCGAAGGTCTCATCGGTGAAGGTGGCCGGCGACAGGCCGCGCAGGGCGTCGCGGTTGCCCATCACGTCGGGAAGGCCCTTCTTGATGTGGTCGAGGATGCGTTTGACCACCGGATAGGCTTCCGGGTGCACCGAGGAGCGGTCCAGCGGATTGTCGCCATCGTTGATGCGCAGGAAGCCGGCCGCCTGCTCGAAGGTCTTCTCGCCCAGGCGCGGCACCTTCTTCAGCGTGTCGCGGTTGGGGAAGGCGCCGTTGGCATCGCGGTATTCGACGATGTTGCGGGCGAGCACGGTGTTCAGGCCGGAGACGCGTGCCAGCAGCGGGGCGGAAGCGGTGTTCACGTCCACGCCCACGGCATTCACGCAATCCTCCACCACGGCATCCAGCGCGCGCGCCAGTTCACGCTGGTTGACGTCATGCTGGTACTGCCCCACGCCGATCGACTTCGGATCGATCTTCACCAGTTCGGCCAGCGGATCCTGCAGGCGGCGCGCGATCGAGACCGCGCCACGGATCGATACGTCGAGGTCCGGGAATTCCTTGGCGGCCAGCTCCGAGGCGGAGTAGACCGAGGCGCCCGCTTCGCTGACCACGATCTTGGTCAGTTTGGCTTCGGGCAATGCCTTCATCAGGTCCTGCACCAGCTTGTCGGTTTCGCGGCTGGCGGTACCGTTGCCGATCGAAACCAGCATCACGTTGTGCTGCTTGGCCATGCGGGCCAGCGTGGCGAGCGAGCCGTTCCAGTCGCGGCGCGGCTCGTGCGGATAAATGGTGGCGGTGTCGAGCAGCTTGCCGGTGGTATCGACCACGGCCACCTTGCAGCCGGTGCGGATGCCCGGGTCGATGCCCATGACCGACTTGGGACCGGCCGGCGCGGCCAGCAGCAGTTCATGCAGGTTACGGCCGAACACCTTGATGGCTTCGCTCTCGGCGGTTTCGCGCAGCTGCGTCAGCAGTTCGGTTTCCAGGTGCGGCTGCACCTTGACGCGCCAGCACCAGCGGCACACGTCGGCCAGCCACTTGTCGGCCGGGCGGTTCTGGTTCTGGATGCCGACATGGCGGGCAATCATGCCTTCGCACGGGTGCGGCACCATCGCATCCTGTTCTTCGCCCAGGCCGAGCTTGACCATCAGCACGCCCGCGTTGCGGCCGCGGAACAGCGCCAGCGCGCGGTGCGAGGGGATGGTGCGGATGGTCTCGCTGTATTCGTAGTAGTCGCGGAATTTTTCTTCCTCCGCGCCTTCCTTGCCTTCCATGACCGACGAGCTCACCAGGCCGTTGCTCCACAGGTGCTCGCGCAGCTTGCCGAGCAGCTCGGCGGTCTCGCCAAACTGTTCCGACAGGATGTCCCGCGCACCGTCCAGCGCGGCCTTGACGTCGGGCACGCCGCCTTCCGCGGTGGGATTGCCGTTGACATACCTGGCGGCTTCGGCCTGCGGGTCCAGGGTGGGGTCGGCCAGCAGGGCCAGGGCCAGCGGCTCGAGCCCGCATTCGCGCGCGATCTGGGCACGGGTGCGGCGCTTGGGCTTGTAGGGCAGGTAGAGATCTTCCAGCGTCTGCTTGGTCTCGGCGCCTTCGACAGCCGCGCGCAGTTCGGGCGTCAGCTTGCCCTGTTCCTCGATGGAGGCGAGGATGGTCGCCCGGCGCTCTTCCATCTCGCGCAGGTAGAGCAGGCGCTCTTCCAGGTTACGCAGATGCGTATCGTCCAGGTTGCCGGTCACTTCCTTGCGGTAGCGCGCAATGAACGGCACGGTCGCACCTTCGTCGAGCAGTTCTACGGCCGCAGCCACCTGGCGGGGTTGGACGGAGAGTTCGGCCGCGATGAGCGACACGATCTTTTGCATGACGGAAGCTGGCAGATTGGACATCAGGAAAACAGTCGGTCGAAAGCGGGGCATTTTGCCACAAGCTCGACGCCGCGCGTCGGGCCGGGGCGCGCTTGACTTCCGGCGGCGGTTGGCCGGGGCCGCCGCCAGGCGTTCGTGCCGGCATCATTATGCAGCCGTGCTCCACGGCAAGCGGCAGGGCGGATGTTAGAATCCAATCATGATCGCCAAGCCACATCCGGCCGCCCTTGCGGCCGCGTTATCCGACCGCTTCGCCACCCTGACCAAGGTCCGGGCGGCCCGCCATTTGCCTGCGCAGGCGCGCCATGCGCTGCTGGCTGCCGGCATGGCGGCGTTGCTCATGCCCATGTACGGCCACGCGCAGGCGGCCCCGGGTGCCTCGCAGGTCTCTGCCCAGGCAACTGCGGCGCCGGCGACGCAAGCGCCGCCGCGGGATTTTGCCGCGGAGCGCAAGGCCATCGGCGATTCCCGGGCCTGGACCAACTATCGCTACGGCATGGCGGAGCACGATTGCTATAACAAGTTCTTTGTCACGCACTGCATAGACAAGGCCAAGGACGTGCAACGCGAGGAACTGCAGGTGCTGCGCAAGCGGGAGCTGGAGATCGGTGACGCGGAGCGCGCATTCAAGGCGGCCGAGCGCGACAAGGCACAGGCCATCAAGCGCGCCGAGTACGAATCCGGCCAGCCGGGCCGCGAAGCCAATGAACGGGCCAATCGCGAGAGCTTCGAGCGCAAGCAGCAGGATCAGCAACTGCGCGATGCGCAGCATCAGGCCGACGCGCCGCAGCGGGCCGCCAATGCCGAGGCCTATAACAAGAAACAGGCTGACTTCGACGCCCGCGTCAAGGCGGCGCAGGCACAGGGTGCGCAGCAGGCCGTGCAGCGCCAGGAGAATGTCAAGGCGTTCGAGGCCAAGCAGCGCGATGCCGCGCAGCGGCAAAAAGACCTCGACGAGCGTCGCGCCAAGGCCAAGGAACAGCAGGAGAAGCAGGGGCAGGGGGCGGCGCCGCGCCCCTTCGGTTTCTGAGCGGTGGGAGCCGCGCCCACAGCCGGGGGCAATACCGGCGACAATAGCCGGAACCAGAGCACGCAATGCGCCAGCCAGCGCCAATGTCAAACGCCATACCGGCCCGCCGGCGCCCGCGCCGGCATTGAGCGGGGGAGCCCATGGACTGCAACCTGAACACCTTAGCGCGACAGATCATGGAGTTGCAGATCGAACACCGCGATCTCGATTACCTGATCGACCGCATGGCGGCCGACGCCACGCATGACGAGCTGCAGCTGCGCCGCCTGAAAAAACGCCGCCTCAAGCTCAAGGATGCGATTACCCTGCTCCAGCTTCAGCTCGAGCCGGACGTGCCCGCCTGATTCCCCTTGTCCCGGGCCGCTGCTGAAGCGGCGGCCCGTCATAAAGCCTCGCCTTGTCCGCTTCCGAAGACCTGCCCGCCATGCTCGCGGACCCCGTCATCCCCGATACGCCCGACGTTCCGGCCGCCAGCGGCGCCGGGGCTGCCGGCGCAGCGGCGGCAGCCCATGCCGCCGAGCTGGCTACCATCTTCGCCGAGACCGGCACCCTGGCCCAGGCCATCGAGGGCTACCGCCCGCGGGGGGCGCAGGAACGCATGGCCGAAGCGGTGGCCGGGGCGATCGAGCGCAGCGACACAGTCATTGTCGAGGCCGGTACGGGTACCGGCAAGACGTTTGCCTATCTGGTGCCAGCCATGCTGTGGGGTGGCAAGGTCATCCTGTCCACCGGCACCAAGAACCTGCAGGACCAGCTTTTCCTGCGCGATATCCCCACGGTGCGGCGCGCGCTCAATGTGCCGGTATCGGTATCGCTGCTCAAGGGGCGCGCCAACTATCTGTGCCACTACCATCTGGAGCGGGCCGAAGCCCAGGGCCGCCTGGCGTCCCGCCAGGACGCCGCATGGCTGCGCGAGATCGCTCGCTTTGCCAAGGTGACCGCCTCGGGCGACAAGGCCGAACTGGCCTCGGTGCCGGAGAACGCACCGGTATGGCAGCTTGTCACCTCGACCCGCGACAACTGCCTGGGTACCGAATGCCCAAGCTACAAAGAGTGCTTCGTCATGCGCGCGCGCAAGGAGGCGCAGCAGGCCGACATCGTCGTAGTCAACCACCACCTGTTCTTTGCCGATGTGGTGCTGCGCGATACCGGCATGGCCGAGCTGCTGCCGGCGGCGAACACGGTCATCTTCGACGAAGCGCACCAGTTGCCCGAGACGGCAACGCTGTTCTTCGGCGACAGCCTGTCGACCAGCCAGTTGCTGGAGATCGCGCGGGATACCGTGGCCGAAGGCCTGTCCCATGCACGCGACGCCGCCGACTGGGTGCGCATCGCCGCACCGCTGGAGCGCGCCGCGAGGGATTTGCGCCTGGCCTTCACCAAGGACAATGCACGCCTGGCGCTGAGCCAGATCGAGGCGGACCCCCGTATCGGCAAGCCGTTCTTCGAGACGCTCGACGCGCTCGAAAGCGCGCTGTCGGAGTTCGTGGCCTTGCTCGAGAGCCAGGCCGAGCGCGCCGAATCGCTCGAGCAGTGCCATCGCCGCGCAGTGGAACTGGAGCAGCGCCTGGCCGCCTGGCGCAGCGAAGCCAAGGCCACGCCGCAGCCCGCGGCGCCGGATGGCAAGCAGGAGGACGCGCAGGCGCCAGCCGCGGCGCTCGGGCCGGATACGGTGCGCTGGGTCGAAGTGTTCTCCCATACGGTGCAGCTGCATCGCACGCCGTTGTCGATCGCGCCGATTTTCACCCGGCAGCGCGAAGGCCATCCGCGGGCCTGGGTCTTCACCTCGGCCACGCTGTCGGTCAAGGGCAACTTCACCCACTATGCCGCCCAGCTTGGCCTGGACAAGGACAAGTCGCTGACGTTGCCCAGCCCGTTCGACTATGCCACCCAGGGCCTGCTCTATGTGCCGCGCGACTTGCCCGCGCCGCAGTCGCCGCAATTCACCGACGCGGTGGTGCAGACCGCGCTGCCGCTGATCGCGGCGGCCGGTGGCCGGGCCTTCCTGCTCTGTACCACCTTGCGCGCGGTGCAACGCGCATCCGACCTGCTCTATGAAGCCTTTGCCGAGCGCGGCCTGGAACTGCCGCTGCTGGTCCAGGGCCAGGCCAGCCGCACCGAGCTGCTCGATCGCTTCCGCGAGCTCGGCAACGCCGTGCTGGTCGGCAGCCAGAGCTTCTGGGAGGGTGTGGATGTGCGTGGCGAGGCGCTGTCGCTGGTGATCATCGACAAACTGCCGTTTGCTCCGCCCGACGATCCGGTGCTGGCAGCCCGCATGGAAGTCCTGCAGAAGAAGGGGCTGAGCCCGTTTGCCGTGCACCAGCTGCCGCACGCGGTGATCACGCTGAAGCAGGGCGCGGGGCGCCTGATCCGCTCAGAGACGGACCGCGGCGTGCTGGTGATCTGCGATACCCGGCTGGTGGAAAAGCCCTACGGCCGCCAGATCTGGCAAAGCCTGCCGCCTTTCAAACGTACCCGCGAGGCCGGGACCGTGATTCATTTCCTGGAATCGCTGCGCGATGGCGAGGATCCTGTCACGCCGGCGGCGGACGAGGCGGGGGACGGCTCGCAACCCGGTTGAGTGCGGTAACTGCCACAAAAAAGCCCGATCAAGATCGGGCTTTTTTGTGGCCGGGCCGCTTGCGCGGCCGGCACGTTCAGCAACGCAGCCTGCGGTTCAGAACACTTCCCACCAGGATTTGTCCTTGCGGCGTTGCCCATACTTGATGAAATCGCTGTTGGGGAAGTTCTTTTCCATCACGCGGGCGGTGTCGTCGCGCAAGTCCTTCAGGCCCAGCGAATCATACGAGCGGATCATGATGTACAGCGCTTCCTCGTTGGCCGGCGCGCCGTCATAGTCCTTGAGCGACTGCTGGGCGCGGTTGGCGGCGGCCAGGTACGCGCCGCGGCGGTAGTAGTAGCGTGCCGCGTGGACTTCGTGCTGTGCCAGCGAGTTCACGATGTACTGCATGCGCGCTGCGGAATCCGGCGTGTACTTGCTATCCGGGAAGCGCGTGACCAGCGTATTGAACGCGTCATACGCCGCGCGCGCGGCCTTGGGGTCGCGCTCGCTCAGGTCCTGGCCGGAAAAGCGGCCAAGCCAGCCCAGGTTGTCATTGAAGTTGATCAGACCCTTCAGGTAGAAGGCATAATCCACGTTCGGGTGATTCGGATGCAACTGGATGAAACGGTCGACCGAAGCCAGCGCGGCGGCGGTTTCGCCGTCCTTGTAGCTGGCGTAGGCGCTATCGATCTGCGCCTGCTGCGCGTAACGGCCAAAGGGATAGCGGCCTTCAAGCTTGTCATAGAGCTTCACCGCACGGGTAAAGTCACCGGAATCGAGAGCGTCCTTGGCTTCCGAATATAATTTGTTAGCCGACCAGCCGGCAGTTTCGTCTGGTTGATCCGACAGCAGGCCGCATGCCGACAGCATGACGCAGCCGCCTGCGAGCAGAATCGCTCCAATTCTTGCGCGCCAGCTGGCGCGCTTCATGCTCATCAATTGCATGGGCAACGTATCCCGGATGAAAAATAGCGTCAAGCATTATAGCCCAAGCCCCTTGCCGGAAACCGCCGCCAAGGGCATCGAGCAGCAAGCTGCCGATTCAGCCGACATCTTGAACGAGGTGGAGGACCTAGAAGACCTGATCGATGTGGCCGCGCCAGGCGGCCTGGAGGCAGGCGCGGAGGCATCCGCGATCGAGTTGGAAATGCAGCCCGTGGAGTTCGAAGTCGACAGCGCAGCACATGGCGAGCGGCTCGACAAGTTGCTCGCACGCCACCTCAATGGCTTCTCGCGCAGCCGCCTGCAGCAATGGATCGAGAGCGGCGCGGTGCTGGTGGACGGCGCGGTGCGCCGCTCGCGCGATTCCGTGCAAATGGGCGAGCGCGTTGCGGTCAGGCCGCAGGCGCCACCCGAGTCGCGCGCCTTTGTGCCTGAAGACGTGGCCCTGGAGGTGGTGCACGAAGACGCGGCGCTGCTGGTCATCGACAAGCCCGCCGGGCTGGTGGTGCATCCCGCCGCCGGCAATTGGGGCGGGACTGTGCTGAACGGCCTGCTGCACCGCTATCCCGAAGCCTCGGGCCTGCCGCGCGCGGGCATCGTCCACCGGCTCGACAAGGAGACTTCCGGGCTGATGGTGGTGGCGCGCACGCTCACCGCCCAGACCGATCTCGTGCGCCAGTTGCAGGCGCGCACCGTCAAGCGCAGCTACCTGGCGCTGGTGTGGGGCGTCACGCCCGAGTCGGGCACCATCGATGCGCCGATCGGCCGCGATCCGCGCGAACGGATCCGCATGGCGATCGTGCTCACCAACAGCGGCAAGCCTTCGCGGACCCATTTCCGCACCCTGGGCACGGTGCCGCTCGGGCGTGGCCATGTTTCTATGGTGATGTGCCAGCTGGAGACCGGCCGCACTCATCAGATCCGCGTGCATTTCGAGTCGATCGGCCATCCGCTGGTGGGCGATCCGGTCTACCATCGCGCCGCTACCCAGCGCGGGCAGCGCCCTGCGATCAAGGCGCCGCTGCCGGTGCCGCTGGGCCGCCAGGCGCTGCACGCGTTCCGGCTCGGGCTGGTGCATCCGGTCACCGGCAAGCATGTGCACTGGGAAGCGCCGCCGCCGGCCGACCTGCAGGCCCTGATCGACGCACTCGATTTCGACCGTGTCGGCGACGAGGACGAGGATGACGGCTGGGAGGAGGGCGAGGACGGCGTATGGGAGTACGGCGATGACGACTGAGGCGCCGTGGCTGGTCCCCGACTGGCCTGCGCCGGTCCGGGTGCACGCGCTCTCCACGACCCGCCAGGGCGGCCTCAGCCAGGGCCCTTACGGCCTGGCGGACGGCAGCCCTGGCGGGCTGAACCTCGGCACCCATGTGGGCGACGACACCTCGGTGGTCGCCGCCAACCGGGCCCGCCTGGCCACGCGGCTGCCTGCCATGCCGGCCTGGCTGGAGCAGGTGCATGGCTGTGCCGTCGCCACCGAGGACCAGTTCGCCGCTGACGAGGGCGTGGCGCCGCGGGCGGACGCAAGCATTGCCACGGTCCCCGGCCGGGTCTGTGCGGTGATGACCGCGGATTGCCTGCCGGTGCTGCTCTGCGACCGCGCCGGCACGGTGGTGGGCGCCGCGCATGCCGGCTGGCGCGGTCTGTGCAGCGGCGTCATCGAGGCTACCCTCACGCGCATGGCCGCGCAGGCGGGCCCGCAAGCCGAATGGCTGGCCTGGCTGGGGCCGGCTATCGGGCCGGGCGCCTTCGAGGTCGGGGCGGAGGTGCGGCAGGCCTTTCTTGCCGGGGCGCGTCCCGAGGAGATGGCCCGGGTCGATGGCGCCTTCCGCGCGGGCGTGCCGGGCAAGTATCTTGCCGATATCTATGCGCTTGCCCGCATTCGCCTTGCCCGCGCCGGCTGCGTCGAGGTTTATGGCGGGGACAGTTGCACCGTCAGTGACGCGCAGCGCTTCTATTCGTATCGGCGCGATGGCGTCACCGGCCGCATGGCGAGCCTGGTCTGGCTGGCCTCCTGATGCAGCGGCGTCGTTAGTCCCGGGCAGCCGGCGGGGGCTCTCCCGTGCCCGGCGCCCGCGGCTCCCCGCTGACGGAGGGATCGGATGTCGCCTGTCCGGGCTGAGCCAGTCTGGCTTCCTCAGCCTTGCGCCGGCGCCTGCGTCCGGGGGTGCCCATGATGTACACGACAAGGGCCACCGGCGCCAGCCCGTAGAAGACGAAGGTCGCCACGCCGGCGACCGCGGTATGCTCGGTGATGGCCATCATCAGGACCACATAGAGCCAACCGATTGCAACGATGTACATCAGAAAGTCATCCTTCTCGTGCAAGCTCGCCGCCGCGGCCAGTTGGGCCGTCAACGGGGGCCGGCGGGTTCATGCCTGGCGATTTTGCCGCTGGCCCTGGTCAGCGCAATTTTCCGCATTGACAGGCAGAACATTGCAAGGCAACAATGGCTTCGAATGTCTTGTGAGGCGGTGGTCTCACTGGCATTCAAAGGCTCAGCCGGGATCATCGGATCCGCGGTGCGGCGTATCCGGCAAGCATACCGCATGACATCACCAGCCGAGGGTGTCAGCGCGGGCCGGTCCCGAGGCTGGTGGCGGGGATGCTCCGCGGCGGCGGCAAGCCGTCCAGCCAGTCTTCATATAAGTGACGGCAGAGAGACGAAAAATCATGGCAACCGGCAAAGGTGCGGCAGCTTCCGTGAAGGAAGACAAGTCCCAACCGTTTTCATTTGCTTCGGGGCCATTCGATCCAGCGACATGGCTGGAATGGTCCCGTCAGGCACAGGCCAACGGTGCGAAGACCCAGCAGGGCATGCCTGGCATGCCCGGCATCCCAGGCTTTGAGGCATTGACTGGTTCCGCCATGGCGGGCGTGAAGATCGCGCCCGATCAGCTGGCCGATATCCAGCAACGCTACATGAAGGATTTCACCGAGTTGTGGCGCGGCATGGCCGAGGGTGGCGCCAATCCGGCGACGACACTGGCCGACCGCCGTTTTTCCGGCGATGCCTGGCGCAATAGCGCTGCTTTCCACTACGCGGCTGCCTTCTACCTGATCAATGCCCGTGCCATGAACGAGTTGGCGGATGCGGTCGAGGCCGATGCCAAGACGCGCCAGCGCATCCGCTTCGCGGTTTCGCAGTGGGTCGACGCCATGTCGCCGGCCAACTTCCTCGTCACCAATCCGGAGGCGCAGAAGCAGTTGTTCGAGTCGGGCGGCGAATCGCTGCGGGCCGGCGTGCGCAACATGCTGGAAGACCTCGGCCGCGGCAAGATCTCGCAGACCGACGAATCCGCCTTCGAGGTGGGCCGCAACGTGGCCGTGACCGAAGGCGCGGTGGTCTACGAGAACAGCTACTTCCAGCTGCTGCAGTACAAGCCGGCCACCGACAAGGTGTTCGCGCGCCCGCTGCTGCTGGTGCCGCCATGCATCAACAAATACTACATTCTCGACCTGCAGCCGCAGAGCTCGCTGGTGCGCTACATGGTGGAGCAGGGCCATACCGTCTACATGGTGTCCTGGCGCAATCCGGATGCTTCCATGGCTGAGCTCGGCTGGGATGACTACATCGAGCACGCCGCCATCCGCGCCATCGAAGTCACGCGCGAAATCAGTGGGCAGGACCAGATCAACGTACTCGGCTTCTGCGTGGGCGGCACCATCGTGGCCACCGCGCTGGCCGTGCTGGCCAAGCGCGGCCAGCGTCCGGCGGCGAGCCTGACCCTGCTGACGACGCTGCTGGATTTTGCCGATACCGGCGTGCTGGATGTGTTCGTCGACGAGGCGCACGTCAAGCTGCGCGAAGCCACCCTCGGCGGTGCCGCGGGCGCGCCGTGCGCGCTGCTGCGCGGTGTGGAGCTGGCCAATACATTCTCCTTCCTGCGTCCCAACGACCTGGTCTGGAACTACGTCGTCGACAACTACCTGAAGGGCAAGACGCCGGTACCGTTCGACCTGCTGTTCTGGAACGGCGACGCCACCAACCTGCCGGGTCCCTGGTATTGCTGGTATCTGCGCCATACCTATCTGCAGAATGAACTCAAGGTGCCGGGCAAGCTGACCGTGTGCAATGCACCGGTCGACCTGGGCAGCATCGATATCCCGACCTACGTCTACGGCTCGCGTGAAGACCACATCGTGCCGTGGACCTCGGCCTACGCCTCGACCGCGCTGCTCGAGAACAAGCTGCGCTTCGTGCTGGGCGCCTCCGGCCATATCGCCGGGGTGATCAACCCGCCGGCCAAGAACAAGCGCAGCCACTGGACCAACGACAAGCTTCCGGCGTCGGCCCAGGACTGGCTGAGCGGCGCCACCGAACATACCGGCAGCTGGTGGCCGGACTGGGCGTCCTGGCTGGCCAAGCACGCCGGCGCGCGCAAGGCAGCGCCCGCCGACTACGGCAACAAGGATTACCGCGCCATCGAGCCGGCGCCGGGCCGCTACGTCAAGGCCAAGGCATGACATTTGTCCAGGCCGGCGCCCCGAGGGGCCGCCGGCCTCTTTTACCCCTTATCCGCATCCAACTCGAGAGGTCCTCCCAATGACTGATATTGTCATCGTATCCGCTGCCCGTACCGCGGTTGGCAAGTTCGGCGGCTCGCTCGCCAAGATCCCCGCTCCCGAACTGGGCGCCATCGTCATCAAGGCCGCGCTCGAGCGCGCCGGCATCAAGCCCGAACAGGTCAGCGAAGTGATCATGGGCCAGGTGCTGACCGCCGGCTCCGGCCAGAATCCGGCGCGCCAGGCTGCCCTGAAGGCCGGCCTGCCCGTCATGGTGCCGGCCATGACCATCAACAAGGTGTGCGGCTCCGGCCTGAAGGCCGTGATGCTGGCCGCCAATGCGATTGCCGCGGGCGACGCCGAGATCGTGGTGGCCGGCGGCCAGGAAAACATGAGCGCAGCACCGCACGTGCTGCCGGGCTCGCGCGACGGCTTCCGCATGGGCGACGCCAAGCTGGTCGACAGCATGATCGTGGACGGCCTGTGGGACGTCTACAACCAGTACCACATGGGCGTCACCGCCGAGAACGTTGCCAAGGAATACGGCATCACGCGCGAAGCCCAGGACGCGTTCGCGGCCGCTTCGCAGAACAAGGCCGAAGCCGCCCAGAAGGCTGGCAAGTTCGACGAAGAAATCGTGCCGGTGCCGATTCCCCAGCGCAAGGGCGACCCGGTGCAGTTCGCCACCGACGAGTTCGTGCGTCATGGCGTCACGCAGGATGCCCTGGCCGGCCTCAAGCCCGCCTTCGACAAGGCCGGCACGGTGACCGCCGCCAACGCCTCGGGCCTGAACGACGGTGCCGCCGCGGTGGTGGTGATGTCGGCAGCCAAGGCCAAGGAACTCGGGCTGACCCCGCTTGCCACTATCCGTGCGTACGGCACGGCCGGCGTCGATCCCAAGGTGATGGGCATGGGCCCGGTGCCTGCCTCCCAGCGCTGCCTGTCGCGTGCCGGCTGGAGCGTGGAAGAGCTGGACCTGATGGAAATCAACGAAGCCTTCGCCGCCCAGGCCCTGGCCGTGCACAAGCAGATGGGCTGGGACACGTCCAAGGTCAACGTCAATGGCGGCGCCATTGCCATCGGCCATCCGATCGGTGCGTCGGGCTGCCGCGTGCTGGTCACCCTGTTGCACGAGATGAAGCGCCGCGGTTCCCGCAAGGGCCTGGCCTCGCTGTGCATCGGCGGCGGCATGGGCGTGGCGCTGGCGGTGGAACGCGAGTGAGCTTAGGTTTTTGCATGACTTGCCGCGCCTGAGAGCGCGCAAGCCGATCTGAGGGGTGTGCCGGCGGGGGGTGACGTCCCGCCGCCGGCGTCAATAACAACGAGCCATCAAGGAGTGGATATGACTCAGCGCATTGCATATGTAACCGGTGGCATGGGTGGCATTGGAACGGCCATCTGCCAGCGCCTGGCCAAGGATGGCTTCAAGGTGGTAGCCGGCTGCGGCCCCAACTCGCCGCGCCGCGAAAAGTGGCTCGAGCAGCAGAAGGCCCTGGGCTTCGATTTCGTCGCCTCGGAAGGCAATGTCGCCGACTGGGATTCGACCAAGACCGCGTTCGACAAGGTCAAGGCCGAAGTCGGCGAAGTCGACGTGCTCATCAACAATGCCGGCATCACGCGCGACGTGGTGTTCCGCAAGATGACGCGCGCCGACTGGGACGCCGTGATCGACACCAACCTGACCTCCCTGTTCAACGTGACCAAGCAGGTCATCGACGGCATGGCGGACCGTGGTTTTGGCCGCATCGTCAATATCTCGTCGGTCAACGGGCAGAAGGGCCAGTTCGGGCAAACCAACTACTCCACCGCCAAGGCCGGCCTGCACGGCTTCACCATGGCGCTGGCGCAGGAAGTGGCGACCAAGGGCGTGACCGTGAACACGGTATCGCCGGGCTATATCGCCACCGATATGGTCAAGTCGATCCGCCAGGACGTGCTGGACAAGATCGTCGGCACGATTCCGGTCAAGCGTCTTGGCGCGCCGGAGGAGATTGCCTCGATCTGCGCATGGCTGGCGTCCGAAGAGTCGGGGTTCTCGACTGGTGCGGATTTCTCGCTGAATGGCGGCCTGCATATGGGCTGATGGAGGGGAGCCGCCCGCTGGGCGGCTTTGTCTCCGTCGAGGCCCTCTGCGGAGGGCCTTTCGCTTTTTCAGGGGAGGGGTGTGCCTCAAAATCCGCATAGAAGCCTGTTGCTCTGCAGCAGGCTTTGCGTCCCGGCAGCGGATTTTGAATCCATGCCCCCAGTCGTCGATAGAGAGTCCTGGCTCGCGGAGGCCATCTGCGGCCAGCAATATTGCACTGCACTCCCTGCATCGCAGCAAGCCTGCCGGATTCCGGCAAAAGATCCCCCGATTCCCCGCTATCCATTGCCCGGTGCGGGTTTTCCTTAACGGCACCAGCTTTCAATAGTGCCTTGTTGGGCATAGAATCAGGGCAGCGGCATGCCCGCACCAAAAAAGATCATGCGTTGCAGGTCAACACATAGCATCCCCCGCTGGCGGCCCTTTGTTTGCGCACCGCACAGCATGCGGTGCAGCAGCATGCAACAGCGACGATAAAAGGATAGAGCACCGATGGCTACCACCAAGAAAGGCGCAGAGCGACTGATCAAGAAGTATCCAAATCGCCGGCTCTACGATACGCAGACCAGCACCTACATCACGCTTGCCGATGTGAAGCAGCTCGTGATGGATACCGAAGACTTCAAAGTGATCGACGCCAAGTCGGGCGACGAACTCACGCGCAGTATCCTGCTGCAGATCATCCTGGAAGAAGAAACCGGCGGCGTGCCCATGTTCTCCAGCGCGATGCTGTCGCAGATCATCCGCTTCTACGGCCATGCCATGCAGGGCATGATGGGCACCTACCTGGAAAAGAACATCCAGGCCTTCATCGACATCCAGAGCAAGCTGGCCGAGAACTCCAAGGGCCTGTACTCCGGCGAGCCTTTCAGCCCCGACATGTGGTCCCAGTTCATGAATATGCAGGGGCCGATGATGCAGGGGATGATGAGCAACTACATCGAGCAGAGCAAGAACCTGTTCGTGCAGATGCAGGAGCAGATGCAGAGCCAGGCCAAGAACATGTTCGGCACGTTCCCGTTCAACCAGCCGGAAAAGAAGTAAGCCGGCGCACGCCGCGCCGGCGACCCGGCGCGGTATCGCTTGGCAAGGCAACATCGCGATTTTTCGGTTGCCCGGGCCTGCCCTGGATGGGCCGGCCGGCGGAATCTCCCTTCCCATGCGCAAAGTCACCAGCACCCGCCGACGTTGCGTATTACACCAACAGAATTGCAGGTTCTCCGCTTGCTCAGAGCGGGCTTCGTGTCGCCTGACATGTGGACTCGAATCGGTTTGGTGTAGTCCCATTTTGGGACTATAATGGGCGCATGCGAATTATTGCGAAGCGCAATCTGCTGACGTTCTGCGAGCAGCACCCGGCTGCAAGGCAGCCGCTTCTGGCATGGCATGAAGAAGCCATTCAGGCGCGATGGTCGACCCCGCAAGACATCAAGGACCGATACGCGTCCGCCAGCTTTGTTGGCAGTAATCGTGTGGTGTTTAACATCGGTGGCAACAAGTACCGCTTGATCGTTGCAGTCGCATACCGCGTGGGCGTTGTCTACGTGAAGTTCATCGGGACACACGCCGAGTATGACCGGGCCGATGCGGCCACCGTGGAACTGGAGTAACGCATGGACATTCGACCTCTGCACACTGAAGAAGACTATCAGGCGGCGCTGGCCGACGTGTCGGCGCTAGTCGATATCGATCCCGCGCCCGGCACCCCCGAAGGGGATCGCCTGGAGATCATGGCGACCCTCATCGAGCGTTATGAGGCAGACCATTTCCCGCTGGAACACCCGGACGCCATCGAGGCAATTCGCTTCAGGATGGAGCAGGGCGGCCTGACCGCACGCGATATGCAGCCGTATTTCGGCAACCTGAATAGGGTGTATGAGGTGCTCAATCGCAAGCGCGGCCTCAGCCTCGCGATGATCCGGCGCCTCAATCAGGAATTGAAGATACCGGCAGACGTCTTGATCGGCTGACCTGCCTCGCCCGGCCGATCGGTTAAAATCCCCGCATCCGGGTAGCGCGCAGCACCATCGTGCTGTCTACCCCTCTTAAATGTGGCGATTCATACAGCGGACTCGCCTAGTACAGCGCGAATCCCAATGCCATCCGCAATCCAAGACACAAAGCCCGTCCCGGCGACCGGTTTCGGGTTCTTTCCCGCCTGTCGCCAGGAAAGGCGCTCGCCAGCAGCGCCCGCTTCCGAATGAGCCGGCTGTTCCTTGCTCCCATGGAGGGGCTTGCCGACTACGTGTTGCGCGACGTGCTGACCGCCACGGGCGCATACGACGGGTGCGTGTCCGAGTTCGTCAGGGTGACGGGCTCCCTGCTGCCCGAGCGCGTCTACGAGAGAGACACACCCGAGATTCTCCACGGAGGCCATACCCCCAGCGGTACACCGATGGTGATCCAGTTGCTGGGGAGCGATCCTGAATGGCTTGCGGTGAATGCCGCGCAGGCAGCCCGGCTGTCGCCGCATGGCGTGGACCTGAATTTCGGCTGCCCGGCCAAAGTCGTCAACCGGCACGGCGGCGGGGCGATGCTGCTGGCGGATCCCGAGTTGCTGAACCGGATCGTCGCGTCCGTTCGGGCCGCGGTGCCTGCCAGCATCGCCGTGACCGCAAAGATGCGGCTTGGCGTGTCCGATACGGCGCTGGCGATCGACTGCGCCACGGCCCTGGCCGAAGGGGGCGCGGCGTCCCTGGTCGTGCATGCCAGGACGCGCGATCATGGCTACCGGCCGCCGGCCCACTGGGAATGGATTGCGCGTATCGATGCTGCGGTGGACGTGCCGGTCACTGCCAACGGCGAAGTCTGGACGGTGGCCGACTGGGAGCGCTGCCGGGCGGTCAGCGGCTGCGCCGACGTGATGATCGGGCGGGGTGCCGTGTCGGATCCATTCCTGGCCTTGCGGATACGGGGACTGATGGACAGTACGCCCTGCGCCGAGGAATGGCCGTCGGTGCTCCGCCATATCGCCGGCTACCTGAAGAAGCTGCAGGCCAATGACGAATGCGCTCACGAGCACGGACGCGTCAAGCTGTGGCTCAGCTACCTGAAACGGACCTGGCCGCAAGCTGCCGAGCTGCATGCAGCCATCCGGCGCCTGCAAGGGGCGCTGGAGGTTCAGGCGGTGATCGAGAGCGCCCTGGAGGGCATGCCGCCAGGGACGTCACTCTCGTTCCAATAGGCTGGCGAGGGAAGGTCTACATGCGTTTGCACAGTGACGGCGGTCTTGCCAGCATTGAACGGATGCACGGGCGCCGGTAGGGCTTCCAGGGCAAACAGAGGAATCTCGAAAGCGCCGGGCACGTCGAAGCAGTCGATCTGGCCGCTCAGCATGCCGGTGGCCAACATGCGTGAGAGGAACGCCTCCCGTGCCGGATCGAGGATGTCCTTGTGCCAACCGGCCTGGATAAAGGCAATGCACTCGCCGTGCGCCTTGCCTGCGGTAGTTTGGGAAGTCTTGGAGTCAGCGGAATCAGCGATTTGCACGTTCTCCAATCCGGGGGAGCAGGCCTGCGTCTACGTGATTGCATTGGTGCGCCGATAGCGGTGCTATCGGGCGGGTTCAGGCGGAGCATCGGTTGCCGATGACTCGCTCCTTGCGCAGGTTTCGGTCACCGGTCGCCTGCACCGGCGTCGCAAGGCGCGTTGGCCTCCCGCACCGTTGTCGGCATCAATCGCTTGCGGTAGAAGAAATACACGGCCGACAAGCCAATCAGCCAGGGCGCGCCGACGATCCAAGAGATGTTCCAGAATTCGGTATCGAGTCCCATCGTCACCAGAATGGCTCCCAGCAGGGCTATGCCCGTCATCTGCGCGACCGGAAACATAGGCATGCGCACCGGCAGGTCGCGTCCCTTCCATGCGCGCCGGAAGCGCAGGTGCGTCACCAGGATCACCATCCACACGAAAAGGCCGCCGAACAGCGCAATGCCGAACAGGTAGTTGTAAGCCAGCGGACTGAAGAAAGACGTCGCCCCCGCCACCAGCACGCCCGCGCCGGAGATCAGCGTGGCTTTGAGCGGCGAGCCACTGGCCGACAGCTTGCCGATCGAGCGCGGCGCATAGCCGCCCCGAGCCAGTGAAAACAACGTACGCGATGCCAGGTAGATATTCGTGTTCATGCTGGAGAGCGCTGCCGTGATCACCACGAAGTTCATGATGCCGGCCGCATGGCGGATGCCAGCGTGCTCGAACAGCTTGACGAAGGGGCTTTGCTGAACCACCTTGGCACCGGCTTCGGTCCACGGCAGGTAGGCCACCATGAGGCCTAGCGCCAGGATATAGAACAGCGTGAGACGCAAGACCATCGAATGCAGGGCCTGCGGGATCGCGCGCGACGGATCCTGGGCCTCGCCCGAGGTGACGGCCACCACCTCCACGCCGTAGAAGGAGAAGATCGCCATCAGCACTCCCATCCACACCCCGCCGAAGCCGTGCGGCATGAAGCCGCCCGGCAGGCCGCTCAGGTTGTGCAGGCCCACGCCCGGCGTGCCGGTGCCAAGGCCGAACACGTAAGCGATGCCGACCACGATGAACGCGACGATCGCCACGACCTTGATCAGCGCGAACCAGTATTCGAATGACCCGAAGTTGGTCACCGAGCGGCAGTTGACGTAGATCAGCCCAACGCCAAAGGCCATCGACCATAGCCAGACCGGAATGCCCGGAAACCAGAAACCCATGTAGATGCCGGCCGCAATGGCTTCGCCTCCGATTGCCACCACCTCGATCATCCAGTAGGTGTAGCGCACCACGAACCCGACCCCGCGGCTCACATACATCTCCGCGTAAGTGCCGAACGAGCCGGCAGTGGGATGCGCCACCGCCATTTCCGACAGGCTGAATACCATGATCACGGCAATCAGCGCGGCAATGGCGTAGCTGATCAGGACCGCCGGGCCGGCGTAGCCAATGGCAATGCCGCTACCCATGAAAAGACCGGTGCCGATGGCGCCACCAATCCCGATCATGGCAATCTGCCGTTGCGTCAGGGCTTTGTGCAAACCGCCTTCCCTTGAAGTGATGCTTGTCTCTTCCATGTCGCACGTCCTTGTCGTTGTTGTGCCGGGTCAGCGAGTCAATGGGTCAGGTTTCAGGTTTCAGGCAGCAATGCAGACAGCACGTCCAGCACCGCGGGGGTAGTCAGCACCCCCGGCGACATGCGCAAGGTGCTGCCCCGCGTGTCGACCAGGACGCCGTGTTCGGCAAGCGCAGCCTCCAGGTCGCGCGGTTCGATCCGGGATGGCAATTCGACCATCACACTGCCACCGCGCTGCGCGTCATCGCGTGGCGAGCGCAGGCGATAGCCTTTGGCGTCGCCCAAGGCGATCAATTGATGCGACAGCCTGAGGTTGTGCGCGCGCAAGCCGGCGGCGGCAGGCGACAGCCGCCATGCCAGGCCGGGACCGGAAGCCACAAAGGGCAGGAACGACGGCGTGCCATTGTCGAAACGGCGCGCGTCTGCAGCAAGTGCGAAACGTTGCAGATCCCAGTTGAATGGATCGGGCTGGCTGAACCAGCCTTGCACCAGCGGCGCAAGTTCGCCATTGAGCAGGACCGGATTGATAAAGGCGAGGCCTGTACCCGGCGCTCCACACAGCCACTTGAGGGTCGTGCTGGCGGCGAAATCGACGGCCGGTTGCATGACATCGAAATCAAGGATGCCGACACCTTGCGTCGTATCCACCGCGATCAGGCTGCCCTGTGCACGTCCGTGAGCTACCAGCCGCGTCAGGTCCGCGCGTTTCGAGGCGGTCGAGGTCACCCATGTGATGACGGCAAGCGCCACATCGTCTTGCCAGCGCGCCATGAAGGCGTCATCGGTCACGTAAGGCGCATTCGCCGCGAGCGGCACGGTGTCGAGCGTGAAACCCAGCAGGGGCGCGAGCCCACGCAACATGAAGTGCAGACTGGGAAAGCAGTCCGCGGCAATCAGCACGCGCCGGCCGGCGAGGCGCCGGCGGCCAAGAGCGCCGACGAACCTGGCGAACGCCTCGGTCACGTTTTCGGCGGCGAACACCGCGTGCGCCGGTGCGCCGATCAGCGCCGCCCAATGGTCGAGCACCTGCCGGCGCGCTGCCAGTCCGTCATCCCAGCGCCGAAGATGGGGCCGGCACCAGCTCGAAGCGAAGGCGCCGAGCGCGTCGCGCATGGCCTCTTGCTGTCCGGGGAACTGGCCGACCGAGTGATACAGAAGCCAGCCTGGCTGATTGGACTCAGGGGAATCGTTCATCATTTCGCTCCATGCAAAAAAGTCGGAGGCTTGCGTCAGAAGCTGTGGCGGATGCCCAAGGCAATGCCAGTCTGGTGTTGTGCGCCCGGCAGTTCCGTTCCGGCCCCGCCGGTGACGCGGTTGTGGTCGACCGTGGCATACAGCTGGGTGCGCTTTGACAGCGCATGCTCGGCCAGCCACACGCCCGTGTAGCGTTTGCCGTTGGTGCCGGCAAGACCGTTGAGGTTCTTCATGGCGCCGAAGTAGAGTGCGCCAGTGATCGCAAGCGATGGCGCAGCCTGCCAGGTCACGCCGGCAAAGAGCGTCATGTCCTTGCGCGGATTGGCGCTGAACGAGCCGGTGGCGATCGTGCGGTTGGGATCGTTAAGCGCGCTGTCGACGAATCCTGTGGTATCGCGGCCGCCCATATATCCCAGGGAGAGCGTGGCCGAGCCTGCCGCGTAGCGCGCGCCAAGCCCCCACATGCGCTGCACGCCATTGCCGAGATCGCGCATCTCCTGATAGGTGCCGCCCAAGCGAAGCTGGCCCGCGGCATAGGAAGCGCGCACGCCCCAGTAGTTGTTTCTCCCCAGACGCCCTGGTTGCTGGCCGAACCCGTAGGTGGCACCCGCCGTGAGGCCGCCAAAGCGCCCGGTGTAAGCGACGGTATGGTCAATGCGGCCGACCGTCATGAAGAAGGGCCACGCATTGGCCGTGTAGTTGCCGACCGTGAGCGGGTCGAAGTCTCCGAACAGGTTGAACGCCTCCGTACCCCGACGGCCAAGGGTAACCGTGCCCCGGCTGCCCGACAGGCCGGCATATGCATATCGTCCGAATAGGCGGCCGCCCTGATTGAGCTGGCCGGTTTGCGGATCGAAGCCGCCTTCCATTAGAAACAACGCCTTCAGGCCGCCCCCCAGGTCCTCGTCGCCTTTGAGACCCCACCGACTGTTGGTGATAGCACCATTCGTCAATGCTAGGTTGCCATCTCTGGCCGAATCGGTACTGGTCGTATAGCGCACGCTTTGGTCAACGATGCCGTACAGCGTGACCGCACTCTGTGCCAGCGCGCTGCCGGTCAGCCCTAGCCCGACGGTAGATACGACGATCCGAAGCTTGGGTTGCATAGCGTCTCCTCTCTTTTTTGCGCGACTTGCCTGGCGACGGGCACCGGGATTCCATTGCCAAACGCGGCGCTCGACTCTCGGAACGAGACTCGGACATGTCGATGTGCCAGGGCAAGGTGCGTGTCGGCATCAGCCGGCCCCATGCAGGCACCGGCAGTTCGTTTCTTGATTGAGGTCCGAATCTCAAGGGGTTCGCGTCATTTGTGGGGAGGGCCGGCCGCGAAAGCCGGCTACGAAGCAATAGCGAAGTCGGCCGGCAGCGTCACTTCCAGCAAATGCAGGTCAGGTGAACAGGATTCGAAGGCGTAGCCCACATTGGCCGGAAGCGTGATGCTGTCATCGGCTGCAAGGGAATAGCGCTGAATGCCTTGCACCACATCGAACGTACCCGCCAACACAAAGTAGAAACAAAACTCCGTGTTATGGGCTTGGGTACGTTGACCGGTCGCGCCACTATGCCGAACGACTCTCACGCCGGCGAGACCCCGCGTGGCTGCACCGATGCCGGTATCGGACACCTCGAAGCCCGCGATGCGCCACGGCCGCCATATCGCCTCTGCCGCAATATGACGAACGAACTGTTGGCCCTCGAAATCACGAACCGGATGCTGGGCAGGGGTCGGCAGCGACATCTCGTGGTCAACCATCGTGATGTGCTCGGCGGGACTGCTGACCTCGACCACTTCGGCGCCAGCCGAACTGGCCAGCACGCGATGCCGGATCGTGGGCGGCTGCAGGACACAGTCACCTGCGTGTAACTCGAACGGTTCGCCCTGTCCTTCATACACCACACGTACCCAACCTCTACGGCAAAAGATCGACTGAAAACGCACTTTGTGAAAATGCACATAGTCCGGGACCGGTCCTCCGTCGAGGATGCGGATGTGGGACGCGATGAACGCGCCGCCATGGCGCTCGGGGATCAGGTCGCGATAGCGCAGCCCGGCTCGGCCGACGTGCCATTGCGCCTGATCGCCAACGCGCGTCAGGACTAGCGATTGTCGCGTGGCAGGCAGCCGCATCGGAGGATCTGCCGCGATGAGCCGGATACGCACGCCGTTTGGCGCCACGCATTCGCGTGCGCCATCCGCGAATTGACAAGGATCGCCGCAAAGAATGTGCAATTCCTGTACGCCGACCTTGGTGCTTACCCCCAAACGAATCGAGAGGCCTCGGCTCGAGATGATTGCAGTTGACGGATTGTCCGCGGGAAAGATGGCATCAATGCGGAATCCCAGCACATCATGAAAGAAATCCAGCGTTGGACCCAGGACATCGCAAGACATCGAGATCTGATAGCCATGCGCATTGGCTACCGGATGCGCGGGGAGAAATGCATCGTCAGTGAATTTCAAAATGGTGCTCCACCTAAACCGGATATGAGATATCCGCGTGCCTGTGAAATCCAGCCATCAGTGTTTGCTGAGGCAATCCAGAAAACCGGGAGCGGCGGCTGGGGCCGGGTACCGCATTGCTTGCATTCTATAGAGGACGAAATAGAATGAGCTTTGAATATCAACGGCAATATTGGGCGATCTGAGTAGGGTCTTCGAAGATTGACCATCCAAACAGCGAATTATTCGAAATGAACCTCGATCGAACGGACATGCGCATCCTGCGCCAGCTTGAGCGTGACGGACGTATCAGCAATCAGGACCTGGCGAATGCGGTGTCGCTCTCCCCGGCGGCGTGCCACAGGCGAGTCAAGTTGCTGGAAGAGAACGGGATCATCGAGAGTTATCGCTGCGTCATCGCGCCGAAGAAGATCGGCGTTGCGTTCGAGGCGCTCGTGCATGTGTCGATGCGTCCCGACGTCGACGAATGGCATCAGAAATTTCTGATGGCGATCCAGGATTGGCCGGAGGTAGTCTCGGCAAAGATCGTCACGGGAACCTCAAACTACGTGATGACGGTACGGGCACGCAATCTCGACCACTATTCCGATTTCGTCGTCAATCACCTGCACCGCGCCGCAGGCGTGATGTCGATCAATTCGAACGTCGTGCTGGCCACGATCAAATGCGATGGATCGATCCTGGATCTCGTGAAAAATGAGGCTTCTTCTTCGTGCGACGGATAGCGATGGATAGCCGGAGAGCGTGGATAGAATGCGCAGGTATGCGGAATCATTTAGGATAAAATCAATAATCTGTCTTGTGAAATTCTGAAAATTACAAGCTTTCCCATCGGCATCCCTGGCATCCTTGTCGGTCAAGACCGCAATATTGGACCTTAACTACCATCCTCTTTTTGGCAGGACATGATCATGAAGCCCAGACATGTAGCGTTCGCCCCGGCAATTCCGCCAGCCGCGCTCAGCGCCCTGGGTATTTCCGTCTGCGGGTATCAGGGGATATCGACGACGGCAGTGGCGCGCCTTGAGCCTTCCAGTGCCTATGCAAAAACTATTTTGATCCCGGACGGCAATGACGCTTGGTGGACAAGGCTCGGATCACCCATTGCAGAAACATCAGGTCGGCTTGTGGGTGCCTGCGGGCCGCGCCCCTGTTTGCGCCGGCCATGGCGGCACAATGACCTGCGTGGAGTTGCTGTTGCCGCCTTGGGTAAGTCGAATGATTCGGCGCGAACTTGCCGGCGATAGCATGGGCGGTTCACACTGGAGGTACTTGGAGGCAAGCGGAATGCGCAGCGGCTACCAGCCCATCCGATCAGCCAGGTTCACGAATTGCTGCCGTTGGCGCGCTAACCGGTAAACTGCGCATCGTGGACATCCTTGACGCCCTGCGCCTGGCCCCGAGTGCCGACCTGTACCGCCTGTATCTGACTATTGGGCGGATGATCAATGATCCCAAGCGTATCCTCGAGGTCCACAGGCATCTGCATATTGGCATGACTGTCGGCTACATCGCCGACGACCTCACTTAGCCGCTGCGCCAGGGGCGCATCCTCGAGTCGCGTCAGACGCAGGCTGTGGTCCAGGACATCGCCAGTGGCCGACACTGGGGCTTGCCCTACCCGCCGTACTCGCCGAGCCCACTACCGCCGCGCAGCAACCGCCGCATGCTTCACCGCCACCGCCACCGCCACCGGCACCGCAGGGATGAATTCCAGCGGCGCACCGTCTGGGCCGCAGGCATGCCCGAGCGTCTGTCGGAGCAAGCCCTGACCCTGATCGAGGCTCCTGAGTCAGGGTTGATCTTCAGCGCGGCGAGCCTATGGGAGATCGCCATCAAGCGCGGGCTCGGGCGAGCAGACTTCCGGGTGGACGCGCGGCTGCTGCGCCGAGGGTTGCTCGACAACGGCTACAGCGAACTACCCATCGGCAGCGAGCACGCGGTGGCCATCGACAGTTTGCCCCCGATTCATAGGGATCCATTCGACCGCCTACTCGTAGCCCAGGCCACAGTCGAGGGCTTTACGCTGCTGACGTCCGACGCGCTTGTGGCCCAGTACCCCGGGGTCGGTCCGGCTCATCTAGCGCGCCATCCGTATCCTGATTTTTGAGGCACAC
Organism: Cupriavidus sp. 96C5-1; assembly: GCF_057798855.1. Lineage (NCBI taxonomy): Bacteria > Pseudomonadati > Pseudomonadota > Betaproteobacteria > Burkholderiales > Burkholderiaceae > Cupriavidus > Cupriavidus sp. 96C5-1. The sequence continues at coordinate 87,552 of NZ_JBYOJU010000035.1, forward strand.
AAGGGAAACCTATAAGCCAGGTCTGGAAATGGTCCAACTGTCAATGGTCGGCCGTGTTTTTATCGTTCGCGTCGTTGCATACGATTTTGCAATAGAGCGCTTTCCTTCGGAAGGGGCACACATTCGCCTTCAAGCCTGACAAGCCTGTCGTTCTCGATTTTTGCGGAAAAGTAGCCATTGCTGGCCTTGCCACAGCGCCAGAAATAGGTTTGCCCACCGTCAATGCCATCAGAATTGCCCAGCCAGAAAACGATCTTGGAGATGGGGTCTCCTGTTTTGAGATGATGAACTTGCGATGACGGACTAGCCGGGTATCCGCAATTGTCAAACCAATAGCAAAGGCGAGTCACGCAACGGGATTGGGCAGATGCGTATTGTCCCCCGAAGAGTTCGCACGGGGTCCGCGCGGCGCCTAAAACGTAGCCATAGCGCATTTCTTCCAGGATGAGAAGGATTAGTGCGCCCGCAACAAGCCCTATCGTGGACAAGATCTTATTCGCTTTTTTATTTCTCATATTTTCTATTTTAGCGTAGGCATCAAACAATGCCTTGTGGCAGCCAGACTGACAGAAAAGTCCGCCGCTCCATACAGGCGCGAAGGCGTGGTACGAGTGCCGGAGGCATCAAGATCGGAAGTTGGCGGCACCCTGACACGAATGGTCGGGAGCAAAGCCGTGGAGGGGGGGCGAGATTGACCGCGCGCTCATTGATCGCTTAACGGTTCATCTCTTTGATATCCGGGGTGCCGGGGCAGAAGGCGCTGCTTGGCGAGCTTGGAACTGGTCTCTTCCAATGTTGTCATCGCCAGCAGGAATGCCGGTAGCCAATGGCGGAAGATGGGGATGCGCATGGTCCCCCCTGCGCTCGGCACTCACCCGGGGGACACCGCGTCCAGTTGACGGTCATATTTCTTGATGGTCGTGACGGCGGCGGGCGCGACCGGCGAGCCCGCGTGGCTTTGTTCAGGTGCGGGTAATCGACGCACCACCGTCAACCAGCGAGGCGGTGCCGGTCACGAAAGCCGAATCGTCCGAGGCCAGATACAGCACCGAACGGGCCAGTTCCTCGGCCTTGGCTACGCGCTTGAGCGCATGGAGGTTGGTGATAAAGCTTTGCGATTCCGCCGTGTTGTTCATGCTGCGGTACATCTCCGTGTCCACCGCGCCCGGCAGGATCGCGTTGACGCGCACGCCCTGCGGCCCGAACTCGGCGGCCAGGGCCTGCGTGAGGCCGATCAGGCCCGACTTGCTGGCCGCGTAAGCCGCGACCCCCGGGAAGGCAAAGGTGTAGCCAACGAAGGTGGACGTGAAAACGACCGAACCGCCGCCGTGCTTGAGCATCTGCGCGATCTGGTGCTTGGCGCCCAGGAAGGCACCGGTCAGGTTGATGGCGATGGTGTCGTTCCAGCCCGCTTCCGATACCTCGGTGCTGGGGCCGTTCTCGCCCAGCGTGCCGGCGTTGTTGAAGGCGATATCCAGGCGCCCGTAGCGCTCGACGGCCAGCGCGACGAGGGCCTCGGCATAGCGCTCGGCGCGCACGTCGCCCGCCAGCGCCGCCGCGTCGCCGCCATCGGCACGGATTTCCGCGACAAGTGCTTCCAGTTCGTCCGCGCGACGCGCGCCAACGATGACCTTGGCCCCTTCGGCAGCAAACAATCTAGCCGTGGCGCGGCCGATGCCGGAACTGGCACCGGTGACGATGGCGACTTTTCCAGACAAGCGTCCCATAGCAATCTCCTGTTTGGCGCCCGGCGACGGTATTCGCTTTGCGCGCTTTGATTCACATGGATTGGCCGGCGAGGCGATAACGAGGCTTGCTCCCGCATGCCAGGGCGCCTTCGCCGCTTTTGAGGAGTATCGTTTCCGGTGGCTGTTCGCGGTAGAGTGCGGATCACGGAACTGCTTTTCGGGAGCGCCGAACGATGATCAAGCTAGACGGCATTGCCAGCTTTGTGGCCATCGCGGAATCCGGTTCGATCAGCGAGGCGGCGCGCCGCCTGCATTTGTCGAAATCCGTGGTCAGTGAGCGCCTGGCCGACGTCGAGCGCATGCTAGGTGCAACCTTGGTGCACCGCACTACACGCAAACTCAGCCTTACCGAAGACGGGGCCGCGTTCCTGGAGCGGGCCGGCCGCATCATGCGCGAGGTCGACGAGGCGACGGCCGACATGGCCGAGCGCCGCGGTAGTCTTTCCGGGCCGTTGCGCATCTCGGCACCGGTGACGTTTGGCCGCATGCACCTGGGGCCGGCCGTGTATCCGTTTCTTGCCAGGCACCCCAAGCTGGAACTGACGCTGGATCTGGACGACCGTCGCGTGGACGTGGCCGCCGACGGCTATGACGCCGTGGTCAGGCACGGAGCGCTGGAGGACTCCCGGCTGGTAGCCTGGCAGCTTGCCCCGAGCCGGCGCCTGCTGGTGGCTTCGCCCGCCTATCTGGCGCGGCAGGGCACGCCACGCTCCCCAGGCGACTTGCGAGATCACCGCGGCATCTTCTATGTCAACCGGGGCCTGGCGGACTGGCGGTTCGCGGAGCGGGGCGACGCCCTGGTCGTTCGCGCCACCGTCGCACTGCGCGTCAATAACGGCGACATGATGCGGGATGCCGCCGTGGCGGGCCTGGGCATCGCGCTGCTGCCAACCTTTATCGCTGGTGCTGCGATACAGTCCGGCGCACTGCGGGTGATCGACGTGGGCGTGCAGACAGCGACCGAATCCATCTATGTGGCGCACGCCGAGGGCAGGCGCGCGTCGGCCAAGCTGCGGGCCTTTGCCGAATGCGTTCGGGAGGCCATCGGCGATCCGCCGTACTGGGATGCGTGGTGCAGTCCGCAACCTTGACAGGTTGCGGGCGGTGGGGCTTCTTCATTTGCGACTCAAGCCGACCATCCCGTGCGGGGCAATCTGTCAGCCGGGATGCGTGCGCTTGCTGCAGGCCGGATGCGCCGCGCAGTGGCCCTGAGCAGGGCCGGGGACTCTCGCCCCCGGTCTGCCAGCGACCGGCGCAAGGCAAGACCGGCGCTCAGCCGATCGTGGCGATCGGCGCGCCCGCCGCCACTGCGCTGCCTGCGGCGGCATGCAGGGTGATGCGGCCGGCGCGGTGCGCGTGGACCTGCATTTCCATCTTCATGGCCTCCATGACGGCGACCAGTTCTCCTTCCTCGACCATGGCGCCTGCCTCCACCTTCCAGGCGTGCACAGTGCCGGCGATGGGAGCCAGCAGGTCGGCTTCGGAGGTGGTGGCGGCTTCCGTTGCTGCGGCGGCCGGCGCGTCGGCCAGGCCGCGTATCAGTTGCGCCGGCAGGCCCAGGCGCACGCGGCGGCCGTCGATCTCGATGACCGTGCGCAGCAGGCTGTTGTCGGGCTGGGGTACGGCGCGCACGGCGGCGGCCAGCGGCTCGGCGAAGTCGGACTCGATCCAGCGGGTGTGGACCTGGAAACCATCTGCGCCGACGAAGTCCGGATGGTCGATCACGGCGCGGTGGAAGGGCAGCACCGAGGCCACGCCCTCGATATGGAACTCGCGCAGCGCGCGGCGGGCGCGCGCCAGGGCCTGCTCCCGCGTGGCGCCGCTGACGATGAGCTTGGCCATCAGCGAGTCGAAGGTACCCGGCACCACCGAGCCCGACTGCACGCCCGCATCCACGCGCACGCCAGGTCCGGACGGAGCCTCGAAGCGCTGCACCGGGCCGGGCGTGGGCAGGAAGCCGCGGCCCACGTCCTCGGCGTTGATGCGGAACTCGATGGAATGGCCCAGCGGCGTGGGCGTTTCCGTGATGGAGAGCGGCAGGCCGTCGGCCACGCGCAACTGCTCCACCACCAGGTCCACGCCCGTGGTCTGCTCGGTCACGGGGTGCTCCACCTGCAGGCGGGTGTTGACCTCCAGGAAGGAAATGGCGCCGCTGGCGCTCAGCAGGAATTCCACCGTGCCCGCGCTGGTGTAGCCGGCGGCGGCGCAGATGTCGCGCGCGGCGGTGTGGATGCGCTCGCGCTGCGCGTCGCTGAGGAAGGGCGCGGGCGCTTCTTCCACCAGCTTCTGGTTGCGCCGCTGCAGCGAGCAGTCGCGCGTGCCCAGCACCACCACGTTGCCGTGGGTGTCAGCCAGCACCTGTGCCTCGATGTGGCGGGGCTTGTCGAGGAACTGTTCGACGAAGCATTCGCCCCGGCCGAATGCCGTCACGGCCTCGCGCACGGCGGAGTGGTAGAGCTCCTCCACCTCGTCCATGCGCCAGGCGATCTTCATGCCGCGGCCGCCGCCGCCGAAGGCCGCCTTGATGATGATGGGCAGGCCGTGCTGCTCGGCGAAGGCCAGCACCTCGCCGGCATCCTTGACGGGGTCGGGCGTGCCGGCTACCAGCGGGGCGCCCACCTGCAGCGCGATCTTGCGCGCCTCGACCTTGTTGCCCAGCTTGGCGATGGTGGTGGGCGAGGGGCCGATCCAGCGCAGGCCCGCGTCGATCACGGCCTGGGCAAAGGCCTCGCTCTCCGACAGGAAGCCGTAGCCGGGGTGTACCGCATCGGCGCCGCTCTTGCGTGCGATCTCCAGCAGCTTGGCAATGTTCAGGTAGGTGTCGGCCGGGCGGTCGCCGTCCAGGCCACAGGCCTCGTCGGCCATGCGGGCGTGCAGGGCGTCGATGTCGGCATTGGCATAGACGGCCACGGACTGTACGCCGTAGTCGGCGCAGGCGCGGATGATGCGGACGGCGATCTCGCCGCGGTTGGCAACCAGGACTTTCTTCATGGCAGGTCTTAGAGGGGACTCAAAGGGTGCCAGCCTCGCCCGAGGCGGCGGCTGGGGAGAGGTCTTCAAAAGCGCGGATCGGGCGGAAGCGCAGCCAGGCGCCCACCGGAATCTGGCCGGCGCGGTCGAGGTGGTGCGGCGCCACGGTGGCGATCACGGGGTAGCCGCCGGTGAGCGGGTGGTCGGCCAGGAATAGCACGGGCTGGCCGCTGGGCGGCACTTGCAGCGCGCCCAGGGCGGTGCCCTCGCTGGGCAGTTCGCCGCCGACGGCGCGCTCCAGCGGCATCTCGCCCGCCAGGCGCAGGCCCACGCGGTTGGACTGGGGCGTGACCTGCCAGCGCTGCGCGGCCAGGCGTGCCACCGCCGCGGGCGTGAACCAATCGGTGCGCGGGCCCATGACCACGTCCAGCACCACGTCCTGCTCCAGCGCGGGCAGGTCGGCCGCGGGCAGCACGGGCTCGCCCACCACGGCGCCGGCAGGGGCCGGGCGCAGGCCCAGCACATCGCCCACCGCCAGCGGTGCGGGGCCCACGTTGGCAAGGGTGTCGGTGGCGCAGCTGCCCAGCACCGGCGCCACGGCAAAGCCGCCGCGCGCGGCCACATAGCTGCGCGCACCGGCCACGGGCCGGCCGATGCCCAGCACGTCGCCATCGGCCAGGGCCACGGCCTGGTGGCCGGGCACGGTCCAGCGCCGGCCGTCGGCGGCTTTCACCGCCAGGGGCGCGTCGGCGCCGGTCACGGCTACCACGGTCTCGCCGAGGCTTTGCAGCTGCAAGCCGCCGCCCACGGTCTCGAGCGCCGCGACGCCGCTGGCGTTGCCCACCAGGCGGTTGGCCGCCTTGAGCGCGGCCTGGTCCATGGCCCCCGAGGCCGACACGCCTTGGCCGGCCTGGCCGTGGCGTCCCAGGTCCTGGAACACGGTCAGCAGGCCGGTGGCCTTGACCTGCAGCGCTGTCTGCCCTGGGGCCAGCGCGTCACGGCTGCGCTCGCTGGCAGCCGGCACTGCCGTGGCGGTGACGGTTTGCGCCCAGGCGCCAGCGCTGCCGGCCGCGGCGCCCAGCGTGGCGATATCGACAAAGCGCACGCGGTAGCCCGGCTGCAGCAGCGCGGGCTGCGCGCGGCCCAGGTCCCACATGGCCACCGGCGTCACGCCGATGATCTGCCAGCCGCCGGGACTGGCCTGCGGATACACGCCGCTGAAGGCGCCGGCCAGGCCCACGGCGCCGGCCGGGATACGCGTGCGCGGCGTGGCGCGGCGCGGCACGTTGAAGCTGGGGTGGCCGCCCGCAAGATAGGCAAAGCCGGGCGCAAAGCCGGTGAAGGCCACGGTGTACTCGCTGCCCGTGTGGCGGCGCACCACCTCCTCGGGCGTGATGCCCAGCAGCAGCGCCACCTCGGCCAGGTCCTCGCCGTGGTAATGCACGGGGATCTCCACCAGGCTGGCGGTGCGCTCGGCGCGCCGGGACAGGTCGCGCGCGGCGATGGCCTGCACCAGTTGCGCCAGGCCGCAGGCCGCCGGGCGGAAGCGCACGAGGATGGTGCGCGCCGCGGGCACCAGCTCCTCCACGCCGGGCAGGGGATCGCGCTGCAGCGAGGCCAGCAGGGCCAGGGTCTGGTCCAGGTCGGCCAGCTCCACCAGCAGCGCATTCAAAGAGACAGGTAGGAAACGCAAGACGAACTCCGCAAGCGATCAGATTCGGGGAGGGGAGCGGCTGCGGCACATCCGCGCTGCACGGCTGGCTGCCACGCCTCGTCTGACGGGCCAGGGGGCTCATCGTGGGAGACAGGGGCTGTCAGCGGCAAGGCCTGCACCGGGAAAAAAGCGGCCGTTCCCATCGGCGCGTTCTGCATCCATGTACCCTGCATTGGCAAGAGTGCATGCAAGGTTGATGCAAAACTACATATGGCTCAACTTAATGCTATATATTGTTCAACAATATGGATAGATTAGTGATCATGGTATACACCTAGCACGGCAAAGCGGCTTGCATTTGCGCCAAACTGGCGCCTTTGCCTGATCAACGTGCGCTAACATGCAGGCCCGCAGCCGAACTGCCGCAGCGCTCCGGCCGAAGCGGGCGCGCGGAACCGACAAGGAGCGGGGGCGCCGACCCGTCCAAGCAAGTGCCAACACCACATGACATCCAGCCCTGACACCAAGAACCTGGCCGAACGGGTCACCGAACAGATACGCCAACGGATCGTGCAAGGCGACTTCGCGCCCGGACAGCGCCTGTCGGAGGCCGCGCTGAGCGAAAGCCTGCAGATCTCGCGCAACACCTTGCGCGAGATCTTCCGCGTGCTGACCATGGAAGGCCTGCTCAGGCACGAGCCCAATCGCGGGGTCTCCGTGGCCGTCCCCGGCATCGCGGACATCGTCGACATCTACCGCGTGCGCCGGCTGATCGAGTGCCAGGCCGTGGCCCACGCCTACCCCAGCCACCCGGCGGTGAAGCATCTGCGCGAGGCCGTCGACATGGGGCTGCGCTGCCGCGAGAGCGGCGACTGGCAGGGCGTGGGCACGGCCAATATGGCGTTCCACATGGCCATCGTGGAGCTGGCCGACAGCGAGCGGCTGAAGAGGATGTTCTCCCACCTGCTGGCCGAGCAGCGCCTGGCCTTCGGCATCCTGCAGAACCCCGAGTTCCTGCACGGCCCCTACGTCGACATGAACCAGCGCATCCTGCAATTGTTCGAGTCGGGCAAGCTGGCCGAGAGCGCGGCGGTGCTCAATGACTATCTGATGCAGTCGGAGCGCATCGTGCTGTCGGCCTGTGCCCGCCATCCGATGTTCAGCGCGCGCTGATGCGGAAGGGGCGGCCGGCTTCGGGACGCCAGAGCCGAATGCCTCGAATGCCCCGAATGCCCCGAATGCCCCGAATGGCTCCCGGCCCGCTGGCCGCCGAAATCCTACATGCCGGCGGCCTCGAGCTCGCGGCCCCGGGTTTCCGGCAGCGTCAGCGCGGCGATGATGAGCACGCCATAGGCCGCCGCGGCGAAGATGCCGATGCTGGCGCCGAGACCGTATTGCTTGGACAGCGCGCCGATCAGGAAGGGGAAGAGGGCGCCGACGGCCCGGCCGAAGTTGTAGCAGAAGCCCTGGCCGGAGCCACGCACCCGGGTCGGGAACAGTTCCGTGAGGAAGGCGCCCATACCGCTGAAGATGCCTGAAGCGAAGAAGCCGAGCGGAAAACCGAGCCAGAACATGGCGCCGTTGGTCAAGGGCAGCATCGTGTAGCTGATGGCGACCGTCATCGAGCCCACCGCGAAGAGAATGAAGTTCGGCTTGCGGCCAAGCCTGTCGGTCAGGTAGGAACTGACGAGATAGCCGATCCATGAGCCGAAGATGATCATGGCCAGGTAGCCGCCCGTTCCCATCACGGTCAGGTGGCGTTCGGTCTTCAGGTAGGTCGGCAGCCAGGTCGTGATCGCGTAGTACCCGCCTTGTGCGCCGGTCGCCAGCAGTGCCGCGCGCACCGTCGTCGACAGCAGCTTCGGGCTGAAGATCTCCGTCAGGCTGGGGCGGTCGCTCGCCTTGCCTTGCGCCGCCTTTTCCTTTTCGTAGACGTCCGGCTCCTTCACGTAGCGGCGGATGACGACCACCAACAGCGCCGGCAGCAGGCCGACGAGGAACAGCGCGCGCCACGCCAGCTCGGCGGGCATGAGCGAGAACAGCACGGAATACAGGATGGCCGTCAGCCCCCAGCCAAGGGCCCAGCCCGATTGCACCAGGCCCACGGCCTTGCCGCGATCCTTGGCGCGGATCACCTCTCCGATCAGCACGGCACCGGCGGTCCATTCTCCGCCGAAGCCGAAGCCCATCAGCGCGCGCGCGGCCAGCAACTGCTCGTAGCTCTGCGCCAGGCCGCACAGGCCGGTGAAGATGGCGAACCACAACACCGTCAACTGCAGCGTGCGCACCCGGCCGATGCGGTCCGACAGGATGCCGGCGACCCAGCCGCCCAGTGCCGACGCCAGCAAGGTGAGCGTGCCGATGAAGCCCGCGTCGGCCAGGCTGATGCCCCAGGTGGCGACCAGCGTCGGAATGACGAAGGAGAGCATCTGCGTGTCCATGCCGTCGAGCATGTAGCCGACCTTGCAGCTCCAGAAGGCGCGTTTCTCGCGGGGCGACGTCTCGCCGTACCAGGAGAAAAGGTTGCCGCCGGCGTCGGCAGAGGCCTGTGGCGGCAGCGGAGAGGCCATCGCGGGGGTCTTGTGGTCCATGAAACGCTCCTGGGTGCGTGAGGTGAACGGTCTTGCACGCGGCTGCCGCGGCCGGCTCACCCCCTGTCGATGGATGAGCGCGGCGCGCTGCCCCGCGCGGACTTTCTTTGGCCGCCAGCAGTCGCCGGCGACCTGGCTTCTACGGATTCGAGGAAAGCGAAAAAGCAACGAAGCAGGAAACGGGCTGCGTGTCGTGGCCGGGCTAGAACACGGCGAGCGAGGCGTTCTTGATATCGGTCACCAGCATGTGGCCGGGCTTGTGCGCGATCGCCAGCGGCAGCTTCGCCGCCATGATCGCGGTCTGGGGCGTGACACCGCAGGCCCAGAAGACCGGCAGCTCGCCCGGCCTGATCGTGACGGGGTCGCCGAACTCGGGCTTGTCCAGGTCTTCGATGCCCAGCTCGGCCGGGTCGCCGATGTGGACGGGCGCGCCATGGATGGCGGGGAAACGGCTGGTGATCTGCACGGCGCGGATCGCCTCGGCGCCGCGCATGGGCCGCATCGAAACCACCAGTTGGCCACCGAACACCCCTGCGCGCCGGTTCGCGATCCGGGTGCGGTACATCGGCACGTTGCGGCCTTCCTCGGCATGGCGCAGGGGAATGCCCTCCTGCGCCAGCATCTGCTCGAAGGAGAACGAGCAGCCGATGGCGAACACCACGAAATCGTTCTGCCACAGATCGGCCAGCGAATCGGCTTCTTCGGCCAGCCGTCCGTCGCGATAGACGTTGTAGGCCGGCACATCGTTGCGGATATCCACCTCGCGCCCGAGCACCGGCACATGCCATTGCCCGGGCTCGCCGACGCCCAGCAAGGGGCAAGGTTTCGGGTTGGCCTGGCAGAAGCGCAGGAAATCGCCGGCGTGCGCCGAGGGCAGGATGGCCAGGTTGGCCTGGGCGTAGTCGCCGCATTGGCCGGCCGTGGGGCCACGGAACCGGCCGTCGCGAACGGACTGGCGGAAGTCGTAGGGTGTCGGGTTTTCAGGCATCTGCAGGCGCATGTCGTGATGACGTTGTCGTGTCTGTCCTGAACGATAGAGAGTAAAATTTTTTATCGCCAACGACTTTTTATTGGCAATGATGTTAAGTATTTCTTAACAACTTTACGGGTTTTCCCTTAGACGCACCGAACTGGTGCCATGCCGGGGTCGATGCCAACTGCGGGGATCTTGCTGGCAATCCTGGGCTTTCTGCTCTCATCTTCGCTGCTGCCCAATGAATACGCGCTTCCTCGAAACCTTCGTCACGCTGGCCAAACTGCACAGCTTTCGTGCGACCGCCGCCGCGCTGCATGCAACGCCGGCGGCCATTTCCCAACGCATCAAGGCACTGGAAGATGAGCTGCAAACGGCGCTGGTCGACCGGGAGAGCCGCGAATTCCGCCTGACGCCCAACGGAGAGTACCTGCTCGGCTACGCCAAGAGCGTGGTGGAGGCCGCACGGCGGCTGCAGGCCGCTGCCTCGGGCGACAGCAAGATCCGCGGGCGCCTGCGCCTGGGCGTCATCGAAACCGTGGTGCACAGCTGGTTGCCGAACTACATGCGGCGCCTCGCGGCCGACTACCCGCAACTGGAGGTAGAGCTGACCGCCGACGTGAGCGTGGTGCTCCAGCGCAGGCTGATCGCCGACGAGCTCGATCTCATCATCCGCGTCGAAGGCAGCGACGAAAGCAACGTCGTGTGCAATGCGCTCGCCAACTATCCTGTGCACTGGGTGGCGCGCGCGGGCTTGCTGTCGCACACGCGCGGCTCGCTTGCCAGGCAGGTGCTGCAGCATCCCATCCTGACCTTCGGCCGCGGCACCGCGCCGCACCGTGCGCTGGAAGACATCGTGGCCAAGCTCGCCGGCGTGCACGGCGTGCCCCTGTCGGAAACCCGCATCACCGGATCGCCGTCGATCGCCGTGATCGTCCAGCTCGTGCGCGACGGTTTCGGCGTGGCCGCCATCCCGCGCCTCTTTGTCGACAAGCTGATCGAGAGTGGGGAAGTGGTAGAGCTGCCGCTGCAGCCTGCGCCGCCCTCCATCGTGGTGTCGATGTCGCGGCGTGCGGATGCGCCGCTGTTCGTGCACGGCGCGGCCAACTCGGCACGGGCGGCGTGCGCGGAGTATTGCCACAACAGTGATAGGCGGTTGGTCGAGGCACTGTGACCGGGCGGGGCTGCGGGCGGTCGAGCGGCAAGGACATCTTTGTCCTTCGCTTCCCTTGGCTGCTCCGCCTTTTCCCTTGATGCACTTTTTCCTTTGGGGCGGCGTATTTCGCATGGGCATAAGCGTTGTCCTGTGAAAGCCTGTTCCGCGGAGTGCACGCCGTGCGGGACGAGGCCGCAAACGTGCATGGGGTCATCGCTTCAGTCGCATTGGAGGGCTGGCTCGCTTGGCTGCCTCGCGATCGATGCTCGACGATGCGCCCTACGACAAAGAGCCTTGTCTCATCCTCCGCTGTCGTCGGCACGCGCGAGCGTTAGCCACCCCGCGGCGAGCGGCCATCGCAATACAACCGGCACGTCTCTCCGGCTGACGGAAACGGCGCGATGGGATCGTCGAAATACTGGATAGTCCAGTAAAAGTACGGCTCCTTGATGCCTTTGAATGCAGGATAGGTCCAGTATTTGATACCGGCAATCGTGACACTGATTGCCCTTTCGCAATCGCCATCAAGAGTAAAACGGTCCAGCCCGTGCGCTTTTCGGTGCTTTGTCTCGCGCAAGGGGCACCACTGCCCATTTTTCCCTTGAACCAAGCCGGCCGGGAAGGTGGCATCGCTAGGGTCGCGGCGTTGGATGGCGGATTCGTTGACTCTACTGAAGACCGTCGCCCCGATCCAAAGTGGTCTACCACCGAGGAAAACCTGCTCCATGCGAATGGGGAGATCCTGAGGGGCGTTGAGGTCTGCTGGTCCATCGCTGTCGTAGATAACGCGACCCTGCCTATCGAACTCGAACAACTCTCCGCTTACCCCAATGTAGATGGCTCGAACACGCCAAGCTTCGGGGGACTTGAACGTTGCCTTGGGTGGCGTTCCTTTGGCGAGGGCGCTGTAGATATCTTGGGTCTCGATCGTGCGCGCGGGTGGGGGTGGGTAGGTGAACCACGTGCCGTGCTCTTCACTGTAGAAGCTAGCCTGTCCTGCATATGAAGCGGGACAAAGAAAAACCGCAGCCAGCATGGTTGAGAGGAGTTGCTTGGCGCGGAGCGATTTCACTCGCATCAATCGCATGGCGCCGACGAAAAATCCCTGCATTGATTTGGTTTCGTCATCAGTTTTCGTTCTTGGCGACTCAGATCTTCCGCCATGGTTAGCCGCCCTGTTGCGAGCGGCCGTCGCAATAAAGCCAGCACTGGCCTTCGGCATCGACGATGGGGGTGATCGGGTCGTTGAAGTACTGGACGACCCAGTAATGCGGGTAGGCGCTGGTTTCGTCTTCGGGGTAAACCCAGAACTCCCGCGCGCCGATCGTGCGTTTGACTGCCTTCGGGCAGTTTCCATTGAGAAATGCCCTGCCATCTTCGTGCAAGATGCCATATGCCTCGGTAGTCAGTTGCATGGGACAGGCATGTCCATCGGCGATAACGATGCCTGTCTGCGAATCGCTCGCGGCATCGCCACTACTTGGACGGTCCGGGTTGCGGAGCCAGTAAACCTGCTGGCCACCTTGCCAGAGAGGTTTCCCTGTTCGGGCAAAGCGCGTCTCGACTGCACGGATTGGTGTGGCAGCGCCGCGGATGTCGACAACGTTGCCAAGGCGATCGAACTGGAAGATGCCAGAACGGGAATTGAACAGTGCCCTCACCGGCCAATTTACAGGGCGCTTGTCTTTCAAATCATCTTTCTCATGCTGCCGCTCCTCCAGCGTCATTTCTCTGAGTGCATTTTTCGGAGGTGGGCGCAGATCTAGCGGGTTCCGTTCCGCTATCGCATGTACTTGGTGTGATACGGGAGACTCCGTTGCGTGGTGGCCAGCATCGCAATACAGCACGCAGGTTCCCGAGGCATCGAGAAGCGGAGTCACCGGGTCGGAGAAATATTGGGCTGCCCAGTAGAGAGGGTGTTGATTGGGCGATTCGTTCCTGACACCAACATCTTCCGGATAAACCCAGAAGCTGCCGCCACCTATGCGTTGCAGGACGGCCATCTCGCAGTTCCCATTGCGGTAATCACTAACATCCTTCAGTCGACGATAGTAGTCGTACGCGGTGTCGACATTCCGAGTGGGGCACACGCGACCGTTCGCTATTACCAGGGAGTCTTCCGGTGAAAAACTGTCAACGGGGAGCGGGCCTTTGGCAGGTGCCGCGACGTAGACGTGCTGTCCCCCACCCAACCAGATCGGGGCAGCTTGGAGACGGCTATCCAGCAAGGTATTCCATACTGGGGTGCTTTGGCGTCGGTACTCCAGCAGCGTGCGGCCGGCCGGAGTGAAATTGCTCTGAAGGATGTTGCCCTGTGCATCGAACTCCGCCCATCGCGCGCCATTGAGCACGGGGTCCTTCCACAGGATGGCACGCACCGGCCACGCTACTGGGTTGACCACGACCAATTGCGGCCGTACCTCTTCGTCGAGTGCCAAGCGCAACGCCGAGCGCGGTGGCGGAGTAATAGTCGTCTCGTAGAAATCCTCAGCACTGCAGGCTATCAGTTGGCTGTCGACGATACTGATTTTCTCGGGGTTACATGGGTTGGGGGGCGCCTTCGCTTGTGCAGTGGCGATCAGAAGTAGCAGGGATAGCAGTCCAGCCGAAGTGATGCCGTACGTCCACATTCGTCGAATACTCATGGTTGACCCCTTCCGACACTGATGTGTATATGGTGGCGATGGATGGAATCGGTATGGATGAACAGACCGGTGCCCGTGACATCGACTTGGGCATAGGTCAGTGCCCATGGGGCCCACCCAGCCAGCCGAGTTCTTTGGCCTTGCGGTCGATCTTGTCGTCCCTGCCGCGGATGGCGAAGGTGAAGCGCAGGTCGGATTGGGTGGGCATAAGCGTTGTCCGGTGAAAGCCTGTTCTGCAGGGTGCGCGCTGCGTGGGACGAGGCAGCAAACGCGCACGGGGTTCATCACTTCAGTCGCGTTTGGGCCTGGCTCGCTTGGCCGCCCCGCGGTCGATGCTCGACGATGCGCCCGACGACAACGAGTCTTGTCTCATCCTCGCGATTGAACGTCGGCGAAAGCACGGGCGATCCGCACACCTTGATCTCAGCACCGGCGGTGACATCGGCAACGGCCGTGGCTTCCCAATCGAACGCATCGGGTCTGGTAGCCCATACGCTGACCGCTTCACCCTCTGCCGTCTGTATATCGAGAGTGCCTGAGACGTCTTCGAGGAGGGGGGAGAGCGGATCCTCCAAGCTTGGCGCGGGAAAGGGGGCGACATTCTTCGCTGTTCCCGGAAAACAGACGATGCGATCGCGATAGGGGTCATAGTGTTCGCGTACGGTTGCCGGAGCCACGGACTCGTCCCGAATATCGAGCATGTAGCGCGCGAACAGGGATAGATTCGGGACGTGCTGTAGCGCTGCGATACCCAGCGACACCGCCGACAGGGTGACAACGCCAACGATGATCCAAAACAGGGCGGGTTTCCCGAATCTGTTCATAAGGATGTCGCTTGGGTCGCAGCGCGCGGCGCCAACTCGCCGCTGTCGGCCACGCGGGCAGGATCGCTGGCCGGCGCGGTCTCGACCGGTTGCTGGTTCGGGTCCCAATCCCACTGGGTCTGGCCGACGATGGTCTCGCTGGGGATGGCGGGGAAGATCTCGCCTTGCGCGAAGTAACGGCGCTCGCCGCGCTTGGCGGAGGTGATCCAGTAGCCGGCCTGCTGGCAGGGGGTGCCTGCGTACTGCGGTGGCGGCGGCGATGGCGGCTGGGCGGTGTTGGGCCGGCTGCGGGCGAAGTCGACCAGGTCGCGGGGATAGAAGGCCATGTCGCGATAGCTGCTGTCGTCGATGTCCAGCAGCCAGGTGACGGCGGCAGCCTCCCAGGACCAGTAGCCGTAGAAGGCGATGTCGCCTTCGCCATGCTGATTGACATAGGGCTCGCGGCGGCTGGCGTGATACCAATCGTCCAGGTACTTGGCCATCAGTACGGGGCGCTTGTCGGGTGCGGCGTCGAAGACCTTGAATAGCTTGCGGTATGGCAGGTGGCGCGCGGCTTCGTCTGGTGGCGTGCCGCGGCCGGGTACGAAGGGCGCCACGAGGCGTTCGAGCAGGCCGTCGCGTACTCCCATATCTTCGTTGCCGTAGTCGAGAAACGATATTACGCGCGGCATCTGTGCTGCGTTCCCTGTCAACAAGCCAAGGCAAGTCATGCGCAAGGCCACGGTCCAGTAATCCTCGGTCCTGAGTGCTGCATGGGGAGTTACACGCCCCTCGGCTTCCGGTGAGTTGTGAAATGTCTTGTGAAACTGTCCATATTCCTCAGCCCATTCCAATGCATAGGGCCACACTTCAATAAATAGAGCTAGATTGGCTCCTGCTGAATATTGCAAGTCCAACCAGTCGAAGAAATCCCATAGACGTTGTCGAGTAGATGTCATTAACCCGCCAGGCCTGGCCTTGGTTACGTATTTGGGAAGATCCCTTGTGATCATCGCGATGCGAGATAGCTTATCTCCGGATCTCTCTTCGTAACGGAAATAGCGCAAGTAAGGCTCGCGCCGCTGCTCGAAACGTTCGGCGGGAACATGCCAATTAGCCCAGCGCTTCCAGTCAATAGGAAGAAGGTTCTGCATATGACTCACGCCATGAGTATGTTATTTGGAAGAACAAATTCTTTCGATATCCTGTGCATGCCACGCGGCCGGCCACATGGCGCGGTCTGCGGAACCTTCGATCGATCATGACGTGCATGGTTGCGAGAAATCACAGTGATGGAGTTGGGCCGCCTGCGGGCGAAGTCGACCAGATCGCGGGGATAGAAGGCCTTGTCGCGGTAGCTGCTGTCGTCGATGTCCAGCAGCCAGGTGACGGCGGCGGCTTCCCAGGACCAGTAGCCGTAGAAGGCGATGTCGCCTTCGCCATGCTGATCGATATAGGGCTCGCGGCGGCTGGCGTGGTACCAGTCGTCGAGGTACTTGGCCATCAGCGCGGGGCGCTTGTCAGGTGTGGCGTCGAAGACCTTGAACAGCTTGCGATACGGCAGGTGGCGGGTGGCTTGGTCGGGTGGCGTGCCGCGGCCGGGTACGAAGGGGGCGACCAGGCGTTCGAGCAGGCCGTCGCGCACGCCCATATCTTCGTTGCAGTAATCAAGGAATGCAATCACCCGGGGCATTTCAGTGGCATTACCCGTCAATAAACCAAAACACATTAGCCGAAGCGCGAAATCCCAATAGTCTTCTGTGCGCAACGCTGCATATGGCGTGACGTAGTTGTCTGCTTCAGGTGATTCTTGGTACCTACCATAGATATCTGCGTATTCTTCCGCCCATTTCATTACGTAGGGCCACACATATGAAATGAGATCGACTGACGCACCTGCCGAATACTGAAGGCTAATCCAGTTCAGCGCGGCTGAGACTCTCCACCTCGAGCTTGGCCACTGAGAAGACTCAGGCACTAACAACAAGTTGGTATCTCCAGAGACTTGATTAATGCCGTCCAATAGATCATCAAATCGAGAGTTGTACGTTGCTAATCTCAAATACGGTTCTCGGCGGATTTTGAAATCTGAGGTGCCGATTTTTGAACCGGAAAGAATGATCCATTCAATTTGTTTTATAGAATTCAACATATTTAACTGATAAGGAAATTAATTCGATATCCTGTGCATACCACGCGGCGGGCCACATGGCGCGGTCTGCGGAACCTTCGATCGATCATGAAATGCATGGTTGCGAGAAATCACAGCGATGGTGTTGGGCCGGCTGCGGGCGAAGTCGATCAGGTCGCGGGGATAGAAGGCCTTGTCGCGATAGCTGCTGTCGTCGATGTCCAGCAGCCAGGTGACGGCGGCGGCTTCCCAGGACCAGTAGCCGTAGAAGCTGAAGTCCGAACGCGTCTCTCCGTCCCCGTGTTGCTCATGGTATGGCTCGCGACGGCTGGCGTGGTACCACTCGTCCAGGTATTTCCCCATCAGGGCGGGGCGTTTGTCGGCTGTGGCGTCAAAGACCTTGAACAGCTTACGGTACGGCAGGTGACGGGTAGCCTTGTCCGGCGGCGTGCCGCGACCCGGTACGAAGGGAGCGACCAGGCGTTCGAGCAGGCCGTCACGCACCTCCAGTGTGGCGTTGGCGTAGTCCAGCACGGCCATCACGCGAGGCATGTCTTCAGCATGGCCGGTCAGCAGACCGAAGCAGGTCAAACGCAACGCGACGATCCAGTACTCGTTGTCGATCAGTGCCACGTGTGGGGTAACATAACCGTCGGCCTCAGGTGAGCGATGGTAGGCCTCGTGGAACTCGCCGTACTCCTCGGCCCATGCCAAGGCGTAAGGCCAGACCTCGCCGAACAGTTCGACTTGGGCACCTGCGGAGTATTGGAGGCTGAGCCAGTTGAGCACATCCCAAAGGCGTTGTCGGGTGGACGTCATCAACCCACCCGGCTTGGCCTTGGCGGCGTGCTTAGGCAGGTCGGTGGAAATCATAGCAATACGACTCAAGTTGCCATTGGATTTGTGCTTGTACGTTTCATAGCGCAAGTAGGGTTCGCGGCGTTGTTCGAAGCGTGCGGCCGGCACGTGCCAGCCGGCCCAGCGTGTCCAGTCGATGGGAGGTAGTGTTTGCATGGGATTCATTCACTGAGCAAATGCTCAAGGCCGTAATCAAGTGCTCGTCAGGCCCGCGCTGATACTCCAATCTCTTGTGAAGTACGGGTTTTCTTCGTCGAGTAGGAGTTGATAAAGACTGCGAAGGATGTCGTAGACGTCGACGGCGTTCCCGACGAAGGGGATGCAGCCGATGACCACGCTCACAACACATCTGCCAGATGGATTCGCTATGATTTTCAGCTGGTCATCGTGGCGCCTATCGGGGTTTGACGAGCCGCCAGGTCACGCGCTTATCACCGACGTCGGGCATGACGTCACCGGCCTGGAAGAACCGCGTCCCGAGATGACTTGCCTGTTCGCATCTCCATTCGCCGGGCCACGGACATGGCGTGCCAGAGTAGATCCGCACTACGTACCTCTCACTTTCTTGCGAAGACTTGGACTTGCCCTGGGCTGGCGTCGTCTTGAGTACCGCTTGCACGTCTTCTGGGCGATCGAAGCGCCGTAACCAGAGATTGCTGGTGCGCGGATTGAACCGAATCTCGCCCGCGATCGAGCCGTAGTGCAACGACCCAATATCGTTCACGCGCAGGGGCTTGATGACGTCGTTGACCTTCGCGTACAGCTCGGGACGTGGGTCGGTCCCTGCCTTGCCCAAGGCTGGCCAGTCACCGGCGCGAATGATGCTGCCCCATTGATACGGCAAGATGCAGATGCGTTCGTCGTTGAAATTTGCTCGCAATTGTTCTTCCGTGCCTAGCTTGGCCAGCCAGTGGTGAGCAAGGAATGTGTACCAGTTTAGATGGATGTAGCCATCACGCCACGATGGGCTGCTGATCGGCACACATACATCCAATCCTCGATAGGACCACGCCACTTCATATTCAACGTACTGAAAGTCTTCCCATTCGTGACATTCTTGAATGGCGAGCCCTGCTGCGCCATGCAGCGGACGCAGAATATGGCACATATCTAACAGGAGTTTCTCTACGCGTTGGCGTCCCTCGCCGCGAAGTTCCTCCGCCGGCAAGTAGAAGCGCAACGTCGTCGTCACCTTATGGATCTTTTCCATCCAACCAGCGGGCGAGTAGACGCCAAACATATAGTCGCTGACATGCCCAAAGGATGGTCGAGACATCCATTTGAATTCAACGGCATTCATCGGGTTTTCCGCCGTGATGTGCTCGAAGCAGTCGGTGAAGGTCTTGCGTGAGTAGTGTTGGATTTTCATACCCATTTCACCGCGATATCCGCCTTTCAGCTTGCTGCCAAAGTGCTGGTCATACAATGAAAATGCTTCAGCAATATGCTTTCGGCGTATGGGCAACCAGGCGTCAACCAAATGGAAGATCGCCACCAAGCCAACCTGCTGAGTGGGTTGGGCAGCATCGTCTTCATCCACGAACGTAAAGTTCCAACGTTCGGAATCGAACGTGTTGAAAAATTCGGCTTCAGTCATTCTTGTCCTCGGGGGGAATCCATCCAGAATAGGTAGTACTGCTCTGTTTTCATGTCATATCGATGCTTGGCTTCCCAATCGCGGTACTCTTGCATCCTCTGTCGATCTTCTGGCGACAGTGCGGGCGTAGCCGACGGCACGTCTGCTGGTTGTGCTGCAGCCCTTTGTGAGGCCGCTGCTCCGGCGCCAGTAGCTCCTGCCGCGCGGGCTGCGCGCAGGTATGGCGCAAAGTCAATGATTTTTGCCCCCGCACGCGCGGCAAGCGTTGTTTCGGTCGCCGCGGCGCCACCACCTACGATGGTCGCGCCACCGACAGCAGTTAGACCGGCCGCGGCCACGAAAGGAGCCACTAGCGCCATTTCGATACCAGCCCGCGCTCGACGATTTTGCTCCTCGATCTGGCGAGGATCTGGGGTGGCCGTCATCACCGGCGTACCTGGTGGTGGCGGCCGAACCTCCAGTTTTCGCCGCGCCGCCTCATGTTCCTGGTCGATCATGCCAACCAGTAATGCGTACGGATTCGCCGAGGCACGCGTGGGGAAATTGACCTGTTTTCCGGCCGGCACATAGACCGGCTCCATTTTAGTTGAGCGTACCCAACCACGGCGCAAACGACGCTTTGCTTTTCCGCAATGCTCTGTAAGAAGCAATCTAAATTTATCATGCCGCCCAGCTATCAATAGGTAAGCGGTCTGTTGGTCTTCGGTCAACTTGTCCCCTGGAAACTTCATTTCAATCACAAAGGCCAGATTTGGATGACTGTATTGCGCCTTTCCCGGGTTGGTGTGCTTGTGCAAGCGTACGACGTCGGGAATGCGCAGCAATCCGCGCACACCGCCTTGTACATCGGTCCAGATAGCTCGGCCCTGGTATTCTTCCTTAATGTTGAGATTAGGAAGCGGGTAGGCGATCAACTGCTCTAAATCATCTTTGCCCAGTAGATCGGTCACAACCTCTACATCGGCATATATGTTCCCCAACGCGTTACTGGAAATCTTTTTGTAGTACGACAGAGGGAAGCGACTCGGTCGAAAATCCTCCGACGCGCTTATCACTGGTTCGGGTGGTTTTTCAACCATGTTGAAACCCACCTCGCCACAGTATGGAAACTTATAACCGAATGCTTCGTTATCCAGGCGCACAAACGTAGAGACCGTTCGTTGGTACATGGCCCGATTGTCGCGCTTACGCCGATAGGGGTTTTTCTTGGCATATTCCGCTTTTTCACAGAGATACCAGAGGTCAAAAGGATTCGTGACCGGCAGGGGAGCTCCCGCGGCTTGTGGTTTGGTGGTGGCTTGTGCGCTGCCGTCCGTGGAGCGCGGCCTAGATTGGTGTGGTTTGTTCGCCATCAGTCAATCGTCCTTGTTGCCAGGGTTTCGTACGAAGTCGATCTGCAGTGGCTTCGGATCGTTCCAGTACTGGGCGTCCAACTTGAACAGGTCACTGTCATCCACCAGGGCCTCCGCCTGAAGTGGTTCCATAGCGGATGCGGAAACTGTTTCCGTTCTGCCTTGCGCATCGGTGCGGCCGCGCAGAATGTCTCCACTACCACGGACGATTTCATAGGGATGGTTGGCAAGTACTTCATCTGTCTCTGCGTTGCGCAGTACGAAGTACTCCTCAAATGGCCCTGGCAGGCCGGAGAACTGTCCAAGCGTAGGGACCATGGTGCCGGGGCCGATGAAGTTATAGCTCCCGGCCTTGACGGTGAAGGTGCCCGGCATGCCCATTTCGACGTTGCCGTTCGCGATTTTTACGTAGGCGCCGCCGCACAAGAGGGTGATGTGCTCCTTCGCCGCGACGATGACGTGGCTCTCGCTGCTGGTCACGTCGACGCTTTGTTCGGCTTCGAGTCGCATGCGATTGTGCTGGGCCTGCAGCAACATCTCGCCCTGATGGGCGATGTGGCGCACGTCGCCGTTCTGCACGAAGGTGCTGATGCCGTTGAGGGCGTGGATCAGCGCGCGCTCGCCGGCGCTGAGCTGCAGGTTGCCTTGCGCGGCAGCGTCGATGTGTTCGCCTGCGCCGAGCGCGATCGTGCGCGGCGTACCGGCCGCGATGCCGTCAGGAGCGGACAGCGCGAGCAAGGGCTTGGTACCGTTACCGCTGCCGTTGGCCTGGTCGTTGGCGCCATGGCCCATATCGCGCACGGCGTCGGTCAGGCCTTCGCGCGGCTTGGCGTCGTGCGCGAGCCCCTGATGCTGACCTGCGTAATCGCCCAGCGCCTTGGCGAGCTGGAGCGCGGCGTCGAGCGTGGCGACGATGGCCTCGCGGTCGAGCTGGCCGCCGGCCGCATCGCGCTGCGCCTCGGCGGAGAGCAGCAGGCCCTGGGCGGCGCGCAGCGCGCCATGCAGGTCGGTGCGCAGCTCGAAGCCTTCGCCGCGTGGGCCGCCGCCGTCGGGTCGCGGATGGGTGAGGTAGCCGAGATGCAAAGCGCTGGCGCCATGGTCGTTCATCAGCGCGGCGCTGATCTCGCCGGTGGTGTCGTCCAGGCGTAGCTCGCTGGCGCGCTGGCCCTTGTGCTCCTTGCTCTTGATGGTGCTGAGCACTTGATGCTTGG